>JAUZNX010000002.1:0-300000 GCA_030706745.1 Bacteroidota bacterium | reverse complement strand
CTGTTACATTGCGCGTTCAGTGCCTGTTTTCGACGCGAGGCCGGCTCGTACGGCAAGGACACTCGCGGCTTTTTGCGCGTGCACGAGTTTAACAAGGTCGAACTTGTAAAATTCGTGTTGCCAGAAACCTCCTACGAGGAGCACGAAAAGTTGACAGCCGATGCGGAGCGGGTTCTCGAATTACTCGGGATCGCCTATCGTCGAGTCCTATGCTGTACGGGCGATCAAAGTTTCTCGAATACTAAACAATACGATCTCGAAGTCTGGGCGCCGGTCGAAGGCAAGTGGCTCGAAGCATCGAGCTGCTCCAATTTCGAGGATTACCAGGCACGCCGGGCAAACATCCGATTTCGACGCGATCAGAAAGCGAAACCAGAATTTGTCCATACACTCAATGGCTCCGGACTCGCCACTTCACGCCTGATGGTGGCTTTCTTAGAAACCTTTCAGCAAAACGATGGAACAATCGCTATCCCAGAAGTTTTGCACCCCTACTTGCCGTTTACAACTATCGACTAATTCGAATGGATAGTCCGGACTGAATGAATTGGATGAATGGCATCCAATTTACCAGCTCCGGGTCGCCTATTCTCCGACAGCTTATGACCGACGTATTAGACCAGGAAGTATTTCGTTACACCAATGACAGTACGCCCCAGTTGATGGTAGAGGGCGTGCCACTTTCGAAACTAGCCAACGAATTTGGCACTCCGCTGTATGTCTATTCAAAGCGGCAGATCATCGAGAATTTCCAAGCGTTTAATGCGACGCTCAAGTCCTCAGGCAAAGAGCATTACGTTAGTTATGCTCTCAAAGCCAATTCGAACATCGAGCTCCTGCGCATTTTGGCTGCCGAGGGCGCGGGCGCTGATGTCGTTAGTGCCGGAGAATTGTTGGTCGCAGTGGCTGCTGGCTTTAGTCCGGATAAGATTACGTTTGATGGCACCGGCAAGACCGATGCCGAAATCGAGCTTGCTCTTAAAGCTAGTATTCATGCCTTTAACGTCGAGAGCCTGGAAGAGCTAACCGTTATCAACGAGATTGCGACGCGCATCGGAGTACGCGCGAAAGTCTCGATTCGAGTCAACCCGAATGTCGATGCCAAAAGCCATCCGTACATTTCGACAGGCCTCAAAGAGAATAAATTTGGGATCGACATGGGCGAAGCCCGCGAGGCGTTTCTCTATGCATCGTCACATGCAGCCATCGAAGTCGTAGGCATTCACGTTCATATTGGCTCACAAATCACATCGCTCGATCCCTTTATCAAGGCCGCTCGCTCGACCGTGAAGTTTGTCAACTCGCTTCGTGTCAAGTCTGGCATTCTGCTGGAGCATTTAAACTTCGGCGGTGGACAAGGTATTCACTACCGCAATGTAGTTCGACATCCGCAACTTCCACCCGATGAAATGGGAGAAGAGGGCGAGTACGTGCCGTCACTCAGCGAGTTTGTCGGAGCTGTACTTCCGATTCTGGATCAAACTGGACTCAAGATCATATTCGAACCTGGCCGTGCTATTGTCGCAAATTCATGCGCGTTGCTGGCCACCGTACTCTATACAAAGGCGAATTCCGTCAAGCATTTTGTCATTACCGATACGGGCATGACTGAGTTAATCCGCCCGTGTTTATATGATGCTTACCATCAAGTTGTACCACTTGCGTTGGAGGCGAAAGCACCCTCACAGAGGGTCGATATCGTTGGACCAATTTGTGAAACAAGTGACTTTCTCGCTCAGGCGCGAGAGATGCCTCCCATGAAGAGAGGCGATCGCATCGCAGTGCTTTGTGCGGGCGCCTATGGTTATACGTTGGCATCAAACTACAATTTACGGCCACGTGCCGCAGAAATTTTGGTTGATGGGGATACCTACCGAGTGATCCGTGAACGGGAATCGATCGAAACGGTCGCTGGCGTGAGTGAATCCGTGGTCGCAGCCGCAAACGGACGATGAAGTTAGCCATTGTAGGTGCGACAGGTGCCGTCGGACAGGAATTGCTACGCGTTCTTGAGGCTCGCGAGTTTCCGGTGACGGAATTGCGACTGTTCGCGAGCGCGAAATCCGCTGGTAAGCATTGCGCATTTCGCGGAGAGCAAGTCGCAATCGAAACGATCAGTCCGACCGCATTCGATGGTCTTGACATCGCATTCTTTAGCGCCGGCAGCGAGACGAGCAAGGCGCTACGGAAACAAGTCGTGGATGCCGGCTGCATCATGATCGATAACTCCAGTGCGTTCCGGATGGATGCAGATGTCCCGCTTGTCATCCCAGAAATCAATGCAGTCGATCTCCAAAGCCATCAGGGTGTGATCGCAGTGCCGAATTGCTCGACGATTATTATGCTGATGGCAGTTGCACCGCTCCGCAAGTTTGGGAAGATCAAGCGGATTGTGGTCTCGACCTACCAAGCTGTGAGCGGCGCAGGTGCAAAGGCTATGAAAGAACTCGAAAGACAATCGCGCGCATACTTAGCCGGTGAAGATCTTCGCGCGGAGGTCCTTCCACACCCGATTGCATTCAACCTTTTCTGCCATAATGCTGCCGTTAATGAGCATGGCTATAATGGCGAAGAATGGAAGATGATACACGAGACGAAGAAGATTCTGCATGACGAATCGATCGCGGTCACGGCGACCTGTGTCCGCGTGCCTGTTTTTCGTGCACATTCGGAGGCCATCAATATTGAATTCGAAGGGTTGCGACCTTCTGTAACCGAGGTGTGGGAATCGCTTGCAACGTATCCGGGCGTTCAAGTCGTTGATGATGCCGCGAAGAATTACTTTCCAATGCCAAAGGACGCCGCAGGCCGGTACGACGTGCTGGTTGGCCATGTGCGACATGATGCGAGCAACGAACGTGCAATCGATCTGTTTGCCAGTGGCGATCAACTCCTCAAAGGCGCCGCGCTCGATGCCGTGCAAATTGCCGAAAGCTTGCTCAAGCTTGGGCTCGTGAAGGCACAATAGGCGTGTCGATTCAGACAGCACGCTTCGAGCAACTCTCCGCTCGTAACGATAAGCGAAATTTCCGTTTGGGCGTGACGAATGGCGTTGTCTATAGTCTCGGCACATATTTTATTTCTCGCACAACGGTCATTCCGAGTTTCTTCTCACACCTGACCCACTCGGGTGCACTCATCGGACTCGTTTCGCAATTCGAATCGATCGGCTGGTATTTGCCACAGTTCATCGCGGCTTCATTCGTATTACATTTGCCCCGTAAATTGCATTTGTATCGGATTGGCTGGTGGGTCCGAGGTCTGGCGCTGTTTGGGCTCGCGGCAGTAACGCTTGCCTCCCCGAACCCTGGATTATTGCTCGTACTTGGGATAATCCTATATGGTATGTTTGCGCTCGGATCGGGACTGAGTGGCGTCGTCTTTCTCGAACTTGTTGCCAAGACCATTCCATCTACTCGTCGTGGCCGCTTCTTCGGTCTGCGACTTTCGCTTGGCTCGTTGCTTTCAATTACCGTCGGTGCCGGGGCAATATCGTTGATACTTGGCTTAGGTCATTTCCCAACCAATTTCGGATTTGTGTTTTTGATCGGTGCTGCGATTGTGACGATCGGCCTCGGCTTCATGGCATTCATGCGGGAGCCTCGTTCGCGGAACATGCCGGACGAACGGACACTCGCCGAGCATTTCCGCGAAGGCTGGCGAGTCTACCGACAGGACACGCAATTCTCTGCGTATCTCAATGCCCGCCTCATCATGGGCACATGGACGATCGGTGTGCCATTCCTTGTGCTCTTTGCCCATGACCGATTGGGTTTCCAAACACGCGATCTTGGCCTATTCATTGCCGCCGATTGCATTGGCACTGTCGCCGGAAATTTCTTGTGGGAGCGGCTGACCGACAAAGTTAGCTCGAAGGCATGCCTCGAAGGCGCAGCAATTGTAGGAGCATTACTACCACTGATTGTGCTCGTCTATCTCTGGGTTCCACTTCCGCCGTTCCTGTTCGCGAGCGTCTTTGCACTGGCCGCAGCTTTTGATGCCGGTACCAGCATCGGTGGCATGAGTTATCTTATTGAAATCAGTCCAGAGCATGATCGGGCTACTCATATCGGGCTATTTAATTCGATGATGGCGTTGCCGTGCTTTCTCTCGGCAGGTGCCGGGGCATTACTTGATCTTACTGGATTCGGTCTTCTCTACGGGCTGGTCTTTGCCATCTCAATTGTGTCATTCTTTGCCATCCGCAGTCTGCAACCGAAATAGAGTCTCACTGGGAGGATGTGGGTCCGAAAGTCTCATTAGCATGTGGATCGTTTTGAAAAATGAAGGACTTCCTCCCACTTTTTGCTCAGTCGTTCAATTTTCTTCGTAAATTGCAGGTTGTGAGCATCCTGGCGATGCCCGTTCACAGATTCACACAGAGTTAATATGAAATACTTGCGTTCAATTGCTTTACTTGCGATTCTATTCGCCACATCGACGGCCGTGCTTGCCCAGCCGGTCACCATACAAAAAAATATGCGCGCCGTGGCGTTCACGAAGGCCGATCGTTCACAACTTTGGATCAAACGATTCGATACGGCGGCGTATGTCGCTCTCAAGGCAAATCCGACGAGTAACACCGCATTCAAACATATCGCCGACCTCGCAGTGCTTGACCAATCATCCGATGGCCTGACTCTATTACTTGGAGGATCCTTCACGTTCCGATCGCTTTGGGGATCGAACACGGACATCGTTTGGACCGGGATCATCAGCGTGCCGAGGGATTCACTGAACGATCCGAATTTATTGAGCCACATCCACTTCTTGAAAACAGCCGTCCGTGGCACCGGTCATTTCCGACCGATCGGCGTGATCGCACCAAACCGGAAATGGTTTGGCGCAATGGTTACGGCAAGCCCCGGCACAGATCCCGGCGTTCGATTTTACCATGGCAGCCTTGATTCGAATTGGAATGACGCGGACGTCAGAATTGACTCTGCAACCCCGTCCTCTCAGACCAACTCGCCGAATGATTGGCACATGTCGAACCTCGCGATGACGCCGGACGGCAACAACATGTTTGCGGTCGTATGCGAGCAGCCCTCGAACCCCAACACATTCACAATGTGGATTTATCGTTGGTTTATGCTCGGCAATTTCGGCCCTTCTTTTTACGAAAGCAAGATTACCAACTGGGTCCCGTTAATGCCGGACGGTGGCTTTAGCCCGGACACGCTATTTGCATTGAGCGTTCGAGCGAAGGATAATGGACAAATTGGCGAACTTGGACTAACGACCAGGGGAAATCCCGATATTCTGTACTTCGATTTCAACTACCAGAATTACGCGACCCTGAACGCGAACGGACGGACAATCTCGAGGAGTTCAATCCCCTCTGACCAGTATTTCTTCGCTGGCCAGAACGTTGGCCCGTATCAGGAAGATCTTGTGGATGCTGCACAACACGGCATGGCGGGTGACATTTCATTTACTGCAGCCGGAGACACTGCTCTTTTCATTACGCATCCTGCCGTTGACGGAACAACGGTTGGCCGACGAGATTCACTGTCGGGTATCTATCTTTACGACAATAGCGGAGCCACGCTCGTCTATAATGACAGTTCCGCTCAGGAATTGCAGCCTGTCCTCGTTACCGTTGCCGGCTATGAGACTTGGTATCCTGGCCTCTCGATTGGAAACACGACGTCTTTCACATTCCCACAGACCGACACGAATCACTCGAGCGCTCCCAAGAATCTGACAATTACTGATACATCACGGCAGGCGCCAGCGACAATCGACTCCATTCGGCTCTCGCATGGCAAGGAATTCAGCCTGAGTGGTGTCCCGATCACCTCACCGATCCAGCCACTACAATCGGCCACGATCGGAGTGGTCTTCACGCCACTCGATACCATTGGAGGCGTCATCCGGCGCGACACAATCACGATCTATTCTTCGGAGTCGATGAATCCGGTGATTCGCATTCCCGTGAGTGGTACAGCGCACGTCCAGGCACCGCCACCACCTCCTCCGCCGGGCAGCGTTCAAGAGGTCGATCCTTCCGTTTTTGGCATGACAGTTCAACCGAATCCATTTACTATGACAACGCAGGTTCATCTCACAGCACCTGAGAGCGGTCCTCTTGGTATCATCGTAC
Organism: Bacteroidota bacterium; assembly: GCA_030706745.1. Taxonomy (NCBI): domain Bacteria; kingdom Pseudomonadati; phylum Bacteroidota; species Bacteroidota bacterium. The sequence continues at coordinate 293,894 of JAUZNX010000002.1, read as the reverse complement.
ACGATGCACTCGGCCGTACGGTCTATGCATCCGACCTGCGCAAGACAGCCATCGGAACCGACGCCGAATTCACATTTGACGCACACTCGCTCGGCTTGCCAGTCGGCGTCTATTATGTGACTGCCATTGCCGGAGGACATGAAGCATCCAGACAAGTGGTTTTTGTTCGGTAGCATGTAACTCCGAAGCCCCTCTGAGTGTCTTTGATATAGGTGGCACAGGCTAACCCCTGTGCCACATGTTTTTGCTGTCATCCTTTTCTTGTCAAATTTGAATCGTCTTATGTCTGTCATCGGCAGGGTATTATCTATTTCTTCGTTGCGTCAGGCCCGGATGGGGTCATTTCTGGTCCTTATTGCTCTTGCGAGCATAGGTAGCTATGCCGTCCTTGATACAAATGCCCGCCAGGGCGGAATCACTGGCCAGACCCAAAAGACCACAAATGCGGGATGCTCTTGTCATTGCTCATCCGCCAATTCTGCGACTTCGGTTGGTCTGACGACAGCAACGACAATCTTTTATCCCGGCACATCGGCGACGTTTACGGTCACCGTGTCGAACTCCTCAGAAGCCGGTGGCGGAATTGATATCGCCGCTTATAGTGGCTCGCTGACCGCCGGAAGCGGGCTGTATCTCTCCTCTGGTGAACTGACTCATTCCTCTCCACAGACCTTTGATGCCAGCCACACCGCGACCTGGCAATTCACCTACACGGCACCGAGCACGGCAGGTTGGGACACGATTTATGCAACAGGGAATGCGGTAAACCTGAATGGACAGAATGGCAACGGCGACTGCAGCGACAAATGGAATTGGGCTAGTAAGTACATCATCCAGGTGCTTCCGCAGCCACGCCGACTTGCACTCGGACGTCCCTCTATCGCATTCGGCCAACTTCGGGTTGGTCGCCGAAAAGCCGATAGTCTTCTTGTGACATCAACCGGGACATTCTCGATCACCATCAACTCCGAGGCAATGAAGACGGGTTCGCAGTTAGGCTATGTCGCACCCGGCTCGAACGGCCGCACGCTAAATGCCGGAGCCTCCGAAGTCGATAGTGTTATCTTCGCACCCACCAGCCGTGGGACGTTCTCAGACTCGCTTATCTTCACGACGAATTCAGATACCATCCCTGACCAGCGTAAAGGGATCGCTGTAAGCGGCCAGGGCATCCAAGCTGTATTTTCCAGTTCGTCATCAACGCTGGCATTTGGCAACTTGCGAATGAATCAGACAGGCTTGCTCCCTCTTCCCTTCTCCAACACGGGAGATGATACTCTGTTTTTGCAGACTCCGACAATCTCTGGAAGCGGTTTTACAATTTCGCAGCAACCCCATGTGCTGACGCTTCCCCCTGGCATTTGGGACACCGTGATCGTTCAGTTTGCACCGACGAGCCGAGTAGGGTATACCGGAACACTAAGCTTTGCTGCCTTGAATGGGGTGACTACGCCCAGCATCGCATTAAGTGGTAATGGCGTGGCTCCGCAAGTACAATCGACGACTCCTGCGCTGCTTGGATCAGTCCGAGTTGGACAGCCACTCCAGGGCACCATAACAATCAAGAACACTGGCAACGATGTCCTGCACATCACGAGTCCCGCATTAACGCAGAGTGGTACGAAGTTCACACTGGGGACCTACGATGCAACAATTGCCGCCGGCGCAACCGGATCCTTTCATCTGACGTACACCCCAACTGCTGAAAAGACGGATACCGCAGCGCTGCAGTTTACCAGCGATGACCCAAGTTCTGCCTCTGTTTCGATCACTGTGCTGGCATCCGGTACCCTTCCACATATGCTGCTCGGTGAGATTGACACCGTGGTTATTGGTCAGGTCAAAGTCGGAGGTCTTGTGACTCGTGATATCGCGATTTATAATACAGGCGGAGCCGACCTAACGCTGAATGCGGTGACCGTATCGCCAACGCCGCCCTTCACCGTGAGCTCACAGAACTATGTCACGGCTGGTGGAACAGTCTATGCAACCATCAGCTTTTCGCCGGCATCTGTTGGGATCTTCGATGGAGTCTTTACCGTATCAGGCGACGATCCGAAATATCCAACAGAGTCGCTGTTCATTCGAGGTTCGGGGATCAACAGTGCGCTATCCATTACTCCAGCCACCGTCAGTTTCGGCTCGGTAGCGGTATCCAAGACTGCGTTCGACACAATTCTCCTATCAAACAGTGGCACTGCGAGTGTGAATATTCTTGGCTACAAACTCTCTTCCTATGCTGCGTTTGGCATCATCGATTCGAGCGTTCATCAAATTGCTCCTGGTGCAACGGCGAAGCTCGTTCTTAGCTTCACTCCAGCGGGTCCCATTGCTTACAATGGTACGCTTACGCTTACTACGGATGAAGCTACACCCACCCGGGTGGTCAATGTCAGCGGGATCGGCGTGAAGGGTGCCCTGAGCGTCCTGCCTTCCAGCATTGACTTTGGCCCTATCGATACTGGAATGAGTTCGACGATGACTGTCAGCGTTCACAATACTGGCACTGCCGCAATCCAAATCTCCGGAATCAGTATCAACCCCACAGGGTCCGCATTCAGCTATACAACGAAGACAACGCTGCCAACGTCGTTGGCTGCCGGCGATTCACTAGATGCTGATGTCACGTTCGCACCCCGTTCCGGGGGCGAGCAAATCGGCGCCTTGAGTATCACCCTTGCTGATAATACCACGTCATCTGTTGCTTTGCACGGTTCCGGCGTTGTCAAGGCCTCCAGCAATAGTGTCAGAGCGGAAGACGCAATCCTGACGGGCCTCGCCATTGCCCCCAACCCATCGCATGGGTCATCCACATGTACACTGACGCTTGCGCGACCTGATCAGGTACACCTGGCGGTCATCGATCCCCTAGGCCGCGAAGTGATGGTACAAGACCTCGGCATGCTTTCAGAGGGATCTCATCAGATCGAACTCACAACGCCAGGACTTGCGGCTGGTGTCTATTTCGTTCGCGTCGAGTGCGCTGGCGCACCAAGTATGCAATCGCAGTTCATTCTGGAACGATAGATTACCAGATTGACCCCAAGAAAAAAGAGCGGAGAAATCTCCGCTCTTTTTTTATGATCAGAGGTAATTACTTCGCAGATTTGCGAGGTACGCCATGGGCCTCTGTTTTGATCTCGGTCTTTGCGGCTTCTTTCTTTGGAGCTGCTTTCTTGATTTCTTCCTTGGCCTTCACTGTGTCCTTCATCGGTGCGCCGGCAGCGGCAACAGTGGCAGCATTAATATCCTGGCCAAGCTTCGAGTGAGCATCCTGGAAGCTCTTCCACTTGTCGCTCAAATCGTTGAAGTTCGTCCCGAGCCGATCATCGGCATTTTTGAACTCATCGGCTTTGTCCGGAGTAGCACTCATATATGACTTCACGCTATCCTCCAGCGCCATGATCGTGTTCGCATCCGCCATGTGCTTTTGCATGTCGTTGCGAAGCGCATTGAGCTTCGTCGTGTCGGCGCCGTGTTTCTTCGAAGCATCATCGAGCGCTGCCATCCACTTGGCATGATCGTCTTTCATCGTCGTCATGCTGCTGGTGATCTGTCCCATCAGCGTTTCGGCCGAGGCCTTCTTCGTCGCATAGTCTGTCTCGAGTTCTGCGTTGCGCTTGCTGCAGGAGCTAAGTCCGGTGCCGAGGAACCCGGCCAACGCGACAATCGCGAGAAATACCGAAAGTTTCTTGAGTCTGGTCATCGTCATCTTGAGTAGTGAGGAATATCGCCGGGACGAACCCATACGAATCGGACCCGACGGATGGTCTATGAAAATACTTGGACGCACAGAAACAAATTCCAAGCCGGAAAAAGTGCTCCCGCGCAGAGATCAGTCGCTGCATGCTGAGTCCTATGCGCGAACATGGAATTCATCCATATTCAAAAACCAACCTGCAAACGCACTAAGCACTTAGCATTGTCTGTGAGCCCGGGCGGTATCGAACCGACGACCCTCTGATTAAAAGTCAGATGCTCTACCACTGAGCTACGGGCTCTGAATCTCCAAGCGCCGTCAAACGCCAGACCGGACCGCTACGTTCTACTCGCGATTCGCACTTCCCACGATTTGCCTCTCTTTGATGAATTAATTTCTCTCTTATGTTTGATCTTAATGAAGTATCCCTCTCCTGATTCAAATTGACCGTTTTTCAAACTTCATCGTTTCTCTCTTTTGAGTTGTCATTTAATGAATGCCTGATCTTTCTATTCTCAATTACCTGTTCCATCAGACACGCTAAATAATTTTATATTACGTTTTCGGAAGTTTTTCATGAAACAGTCGCAGTGTCTCATGGCCAGGCGCAGCTTTCATTTTGCAAATATGACGAAAACGCACCACATTCGTCATTCGTCATCCGTAATTCGTAATTGAAAGAAGATCCCCCCTCCATCTAATATAACGTTGTTCGATACCTCCGGCATCGCATATTGCGGATGAATTCTGCAAAATAAATTGTGGTGGCCGGGTTTCCCGGCCCGGATCGTTCGCGCGGTAGCGGCTGGGGGAGCTTGCACGAGTCAGAAGACCAATGTGTTCGATAAATCGTGCTCTTCATCCGGCTCTGACCCGGAAACGGCTATTTGAAAATAGTTTTGTAACCCTGGCGATCTCGAGCGTTTTAAATACAGAGAGTATCATCTTACGGAGTATCTTCTGAAATGAATCGCTTCAGCTTGCGTGGCTCTATCCTTATCGTTGCCATTGTTTCAATGGCAGTTGCACCCTCGGTCCGCTCGCAAGCGGGCTTCTCCTCCACGGTCCAATCGTTCAGGCATGCCCCTTTTGGAAATGGCGAACAGATGTTTGGCCGGGATTTCTGGTTCGCACCGATCCATCAGAGCGCCGATCCGAGCAGCTATTTCGCTCTATACGTCGCTTCGCCGGACTCCGGAACTGTCCACGTACAGCTTGGAAATACTGGTCCATCGCTAAGCACCAGGGTCATTGCCCATCGTGATACGACACTACTGCTACCGGCCGCTTGGATTCTCGGTTCGAGCGGGGTCGTCGAGGCGAAGGGCATTCATGTGTGGTCTCTCGATGCGGACCTTACTTGTCACTTCCTTTCCAATGTGGGATATAGCGCGGATGGCACATACCTGATCCCAACTCTTGGCCTTGGTACCGAATACGTCGTGGCGGCATACGCGGCGCTTTTTATGGGATCGGGAAATGGGGCGGTGGATTACCCTTCAGAGTTTAGTGTCGTGGCAACTCAGGATAATACAACAGTAACGATAACGCCGACCTCGGATATCCGCATGGAAAAGTCCAGCGGTGCTTGTTGCAGTTGCGTCTACGCCCCTCAGGGACAGCCCATTCAAGTCGTCATGAATCGAGGCGATGCCATCCAATGCAAGACAACCTGCGCTTCCGATTGCGATAATTATGATTTAACAGGGACTGTGATACGGTCAACCCAGCCGGTCGGCGTGATCGGCGGCTCGGATTGCCCGAACATCCCATGCGATTTCGCATACTGCGATCACGTCTGTCACATGCTGCCCACCGTAGACTCTTGGGGCAAGACTTACTACAGCGTGCCTTTCTTCCAATCCGCAGGGCAACCCCCGCAACACAATGCTTCAACGTTTCTCGTTATCGCTACTAAGCCTGGACAGGTAATTCGTCGGCAGAATCAGGTCTACTTTTCATCTTCAAAAGCATTCGACTTCTATTGGCGGAGTGACGTCGATCAGAGCAGCACCTGGTCATCAGATCAGCCATTCTTGCTGGTTCAGTATCATAATAGCGCATCCTATCCTGATAATGTGGATGGCTCGGGCGACCCGTCGGAGGTTGTTCTCACACCGAAAGAAGAGTATATGAAGTCCATTCTGTTTCAGGCTCCTGTGACAATTGGGAAAAATGGTTCTTTTGTCAATTATGCGAACATCATCGCGCATAGTGGCGACCAAAACGTCCTGTTAGATGGGAGCAACGCCAAGAAATACACGCAGATTTATATTGATGGCATTTGCGTGGGCTATAGAGCCACCGTATCGCCAGGCGCTCACTCCGTCACGTCCGATTCTGGTGTGACGGTATACTGTTACGGCTATGGCACGTATGAATCGTATGCGTGGTCGGGCGCACTCGGAGTCGTTTCGCAGATCACATCGGATTCGATTCCACCATTAGCATCTGTGAGTCCGCTCACATGTCAGATCGTCCGGATAACCGTTGTCGATTCTGGTCAGAATGCGTCGAAGCTTCAAGGATACAAAATCGATAGCGCAGTAAATCTGCAACTGAATCCCGACGTACCGACCACGAACGGTGATTCAATCGCGCTCTATGATGCAACGGTACTCGATCCGGCGAGTCCGGGTTTGCTGCGTGCGCGTTTCTATGACTTGGCCGGCAACTGGACAACGGTCACGCTCGGCTACGCACCGACCACATCAGCACGTGTGGGGCCACTGCAACAAAGCTTCGGCTCAGCGGACAGCGGGCATTGCACCTATCGATACGATACGATCATAAATAACGGCGTCGGAACATTTACGTTCACGAACCTCAAACTCACGCGGGGCAATCAAGGCTTCACGATCGATAGCGCGGATACTTCCCCACTCCCCTTCGGGAAGAGTCATCTGATCAAGCTTTGCTTCCGGCCCATTTCGGCTGCCACGGTGACGGATACGCTGGAGCTTACCGCTCAATGCGGTAAGATAATTGGAGCACTAACCGGCAATGGCGGACCGACGAACTTCATCGTGACCGATCACGACTTTGACACCGTGATTGTAGGATCGATGGTTTCGGGCGTGGCTTCCATCATCAACCAGTCGACGCTCTCGTTCATTAGCATCGATTCCGTCTGGCTTGAGAGTCCAGGCTTTTTCCAGATCCTGCCAAATCAGGCCGGACACGTCGCGCCGCCTCAGTTTCTCATCGCACCACAAGCTTCGGATACCGTTCAATTTCAATTCGTGACTTCCAGCTTGTCGGCGTTGGGACCATACGAAACGAAGTGGCATGCCCTCAGTCGGGCGATCATGGGACAAGGTGAAACCGGCATCCGGACCGGAACACTCACCGCATTCGTGACGGCACCACAAGCCAGCGTTCTGCATTCGGAGCTAAAGGCGGTGACTCTTTCGGTCTCGCCCAATCCGGCCCGTGATGAACTTTGGGTGCGAATCATCGGTGGGAGTACCACGCGTGCCATGCTACCAGTACTTCGACTCTATGATATTCTTGGACGGGCGTTGGCAATCCAACAGACTCCGATGCTCTCAGGAGATGGAGTTGTCCTCAATCTTAGTAGCTTGGAAGATGGTGTCTACTACCTCAAAGCGATGACAGGCGATCTCAACATGATGCGGAGGATTGTGATTCAGCGGTGACCTCACTTGACTTCGGTCTCACAATTGCGTAAGTTTGCCTCGTTCCGCAAGGGCGTTGGAAGCCCTGTTCCTATTTATTTAACATAATCTCACAATGGCAAACATCAACTGGCTTGCAGTCCTGGTAGCCTCGCTTGTGTTCTTCTTCTTTGGCTCGCTGTGGTATCAGGTTCTCTTTCGCAAACTTTGGGCACGGGAATCGGGGATCAAAATGGATAATCCGCCGTCAGGCTCGGCGATGATGAAGATGATGCTCAAGAGCTTTCTTGGCAATCTTCTCACAGTGATTGCCGTCGCACTCCTCATCAGCTATGCGCACGGCGGCGGATGTGTCCGCAGCATGAAGATTGGTGCCGTTGCAGGGTTTGGCATCGCTGGCGGATCACTTTGGATCAACTATAACTGGCACGGCAAATCAGCAACACTGTGGGCGATCGATATTGGCTATATGACGATTGGCTGCGTGCTCGCCGCCGCGATCGTTGGGACCTGGTAGGATCGCGCGTCAAAAATTCGCACCGATTGCAGCGGCCTTGTGGAATGCTTCAAGGTATTCCATCTGGCCGCACTCATATAAGCCAAACTGTCTGAGATGTGCAGTGGATTGTTGCGCGTCCAGAAGTTCATAGCCACGTTGTCGTAAGTGCTCGACCAGATGGACCAGCGCAATTTGCGAGGCATAGGGAGCCCGTGAGAACATGGACTCTCCACAAAATGCAGCGCCAAAGGTGAGGCCGTAAAGTCCGCCGATCAGGTTGCCCCCGCGCCACACTTCGACGGTGTGGACACGACCCAGATTGAATAGCGACAGGTAATGTTCGATGAGTTCATCTGAGAGCCAGAGTTCATATGCAGGAATCTCACCGATGCGAGAGCAGCCCTGGAGGACCGCTCGAGGCTCGGTGTCGAATGTAATCTGGTAATCTTCGCGCCGGAGGATCTGCCGCAACGATTTGCGAACAGTGAACCGATCATCAAGCGGGACGATGCCGCGAGTTTGATACGCATAGAATCCAATCTCGCCGCCTTCGAGCGCCATCGGGAAAAAGCCTTGATAATACGCATTCAGGATTACCTCCGGCGTAACGAACGTGTTGCTGGAATGCCGCATCATAAGACCAACTGTACAAAAGACCCGATAAAGGATAACACCTCAGACATTCGAAACACTATTTCGCCAAAATAAGAAACTCTATTCTTCGATTCAACCGACGACCCGTCTCAGTAGCATTGGAAGCAATCGGCCGAGTTGCGCCGTACCCGAGCGTTTCGAGACGGTCCGGGGCAATCCCACTCTGCATTAGGTATCGTTTAACCGCTACCGCGCGTTCACTCGATATTTTCCAATTCACATCCGGAATTCCAGTTGAGTCCGCGTGCCCTTCAATCCGAATTCGCATGGCGGGACGGACGTGCATCAGCCGAACCACACGTTCAAGTTCTGGAATGAACTCATTCACCAACTGAGTCTGGTTTGGGCCGAACTGAAGATCTTCGAACACAAATCGTCGTCCCGGCTCCATGGCCAGGAGCTTGCGCGAAGCGAGCGGCGAGCGATCCTCGGCTCGCATGAGATCGATCCGAACCGAATCCGGCGCCAATGTCGATTGCGAGAGGTACCGAAGCGCGTACAAGCTCGTAATATTGCTGGCCATATCAACTATCGTCCCCGCAAAGGTCTGTCCAAGATCGAAGCTTGCGCCTTCGGTCAGGCTTGCCAGTTCATGGTATTCCGGGTATTCAGGTGGCGTGACCGTGAGCAACCGGACTTCCCGCTCGTAAAGCCAATCCCCCATGGACTTCATCGTAAAGTCCGTAGTCCCATCCCCTTGCTCACCCTGCAAGTGACACTGCGCGTCCGTGACAAGGACCGCGAGACGAAGTGCGATCGGACGCAACGGCATCCCGGCAATCGCATGAAGCCCCTCAAGAGCATTCTCCTTCGGATCGCCGCCGCCCTCTGCATGTATTGCGCCAACCCATTTTTCGAACTCGCCGACATCATCTGTCGTCGTTGGACTGACCCACTCAACGACGTCACTAAATCGGATGAGCCCCAACCGGAAGTCGAAGCCATGTCCCCGAAGTTCCTCCGCAAAGCGATTGACGTTGTCCTTGACACTTTCAATTACGTCGCCCATCGAGGCAGTCTGATCGATCACAAATACAATATCGATCGGGACTCGATTCTCCCCGCTGACCAAATCCAAGGATAAAATCGGCCGTTGCTGGCCATTTTCGAGAACGATCAAGTCCTCTTTGCGAAGCGTGCGGATAAATTCATTTCTGGCGTTCGAAGCAGAAAAGATCACGCTCAATTCAGGAAAGTGCGTAATATCAACATTCTTGATCGTGAACCGCAAATTACCCAGAACTGACTGGAGTCCCGTATGCGCGGCATCGCGGCCGGCGATGCTGCGGCGCTTTTCGAGTTCAGGATGCCCTCCATCTTGGCCAAGACAGGGCAAACTCACAGCGAGAATAAGGACACTAAGGGCAAGCGCTCGGGATATCATCTTCCCTCTAAAACTTTTGTCTGACAGTTTTGTGCCCGGCTTCAGCAATCAGGCTGCTCAGCGGCCATGAATTTGAAAATTCATTCAGTAACGAGCGGTCGCTCGGCTGCGTTAAGGAATTGTATGTTGCGAAGGCGATTCCTTGTGATTTGGTTTGCGATCGGACTGGTGCCAATTGGCTGCACGCAGTCGGAGGCGCCGCCATCCATCGTGCCAACGGCTACGTATCGGCTCGTTGCCCAGAATCTCCGGCCTCTCGATACTTCGCGCAACCGGTACGTTTTGTGGCTCCGAACTCAGACGAAACCAGGAAATGACACAGCATGGCTGGCCATCCCGCTCACAAACTGGACGAAGAGTAAGAACGGCGACGTACTCACGTTCTCGGGAAAACTTCCACAGAGCGCTGCCACAGACTCGCTCGGCCGAGCCTTGCTCTCAATTGAACCATTGGCCAATCTCGGTAACCCAACGAGCATTCTTTTGGCGGGAAGCATCTCGAATAGTTTTGCAGCGCTCTCCACTGATTCCTCCGCCATTAAGGACTATTCAAACGCACAAGGCTCGGTTCTGTTTACCACGAAGTCGATCGACACAAATCGGGCGAAAAACGAATTCTATTTGATGCGTTTTGTGAACGGTGTTGCGCAATCGAGCATCACGGACCTGCCTATAGCGAAAGCCGGTTGGGCCTATGGTCTTTGGGTCCTCGATAGCAGCTTCTTCCCGCCGCATCAGTTCTTTTATGGCTCTTTCTTGGAGCCGAATGGCCCCAGCGTTGGCGCAGGTGTGGATTCAAATTCATCTTCAGGCACGTATCCGTTTCCTGGTGGGTATAATCCTGCCCCGCTAACCGATGGAGCAGCTCGGATCGTCGTAACGCTCGAACCAACATCAAACCTTCATCCCAAGCACCCGCTTGTTCCATCACCGATCGAGATCATGACCGCGCCACTTCACGACATCATTAGCCTGGGCGATACGACACGGTTTGAGAATATTTGGGATGCCAACGTGCCAACGGGAACGCTGACGATCACGCACTAAAATTCGATCGGTATCCGGATTTCTTCCTGCTCGTTCTTCTTCAATTCGATCTGACCGATAAAACGATATCCCTTTGGAGGATGCATCATCGGCTTCTCCGAACGCAGTTCCAACTCGCCCGATTGATAGGGTGATAGCCGAAGCATACTTGGTGCCGAGGTCAGGTCCTGTTCGTTTTGCAGGTATCTCATCTCATGGATGCGCAGATGCCAGGGATGGGCGCGATCGGGCAATGCCAATCCACCACGAATAAAGAGAGTATATGGTGCTGAGCGATCGCCAATTGACGCTTGCCCGTTCGCACTAGATTCTTCACCGCCAGACAGTGTGGAATCATCCGCATCTGCCGCTTCCGTGCTTGACATGCTCCCGGAGAGATTGACCGGCACCAATTTTCTGCGATAGTCAAACGCTGAATTGAATACGGCGCTCGAATCCGGACGAAGCACCTGGCAGGTGATGTCAGTGAAGAGGTCGTAATCCGCGGCCGGCAACGAGACATCAAAGAGCACCGCGCGCTCCCCTGCCCTCGCCGCGAATGGCAGAACAAACGAATCACTCGAAGAAATAAGGGTGTCGAAGGTCCGTTCATAACCGAGCACCGTCGCATCTGGCTGTGCTGAGAAAGTGCGCTCGCTTGGATTTGCGACAACCGAGCGGATAACGGGAAGTTGGTCGAGATCGATACTGGCCGAGGCGGTAACAGACAGTGGTTGTACCTCGAATGTAAGATCCACGGGCATCTCCCGTTCGTCCTCCGAGGCCATGGTGCGAGAGAGATCGATCTCCATCACACCAGGCTGAAGTTCGCGACCCGTAACGTATTCCGTTGTGGAACGCTGGGCCGAACCACGACGAAGCGAAAGCCCGGAAAACTCATGGCCATCATTATCGAATATTCTGGCAGTGCATGCACCGTTCTGATCGCGCGTTGAAAGCGTCACCTTCGCGGCAACAGCACCCGGCGGCATTTTAAAGAATTCTCGCTCAACTTCTCCCGGTGCCATCTTGATATCCCGCAATGTCACACGATACTGATTATCATCAGAGAATGTGTAAGGCACCGCGATAGTACTCCAGAGTTCGAAGCGAGCTTCTCCGCGGATATGCTCATGTCCTTTTTCGTATCCCCAGATCCTGCCGGAATAGAGGCCGGGCTTTTGGAGCAACTTGGCATTGTAGCGGACATCCACAGTCATCGCGCCCGAGCCGCGACGGTAGATACTCGATTCAACAGGGGTCATCCAGGCAGCATCGCTGACAAGATCGAAGGCGTCCATTCCCAGCGCGCGCTGGCGCACCCCCGCGCCACTTGACTCTTCCGGAAAGACCGTAAAACTCTCGCGGTCCCCATCGATTGGATAATTTCCGGCACGAAAATATGCTGCCGTACCGCTCCGAATCGCCGATGGGATGGCGGCCTCAACCTGAACCGGCAGCGGCATGGATCCACGCTTCTGCCAGCGCGAGAGTAATTCAAAGGCGGCCGGGATATCGATCATTCCGTATCCTTCATCGGGTGGCAATGCACCCTCGATGTGCTTGGCCGAAAGCATCATTGCGCGTTTTATGGCAAAAGCATTCGTCTGCCAATCCGGAAAAGCCTGCTTCATTGCCGATAGCAGCACGGCCGCGCATCCCGCCGTATATGGCGAAGACATGCTGGTCCCATTATACCGATCGCCACCCACATAGTCCGGCACCGTACTGACCGCCGTTCCGGGCGAGACAATATCGGGTTTGGCGAGTTCACCTCCACGAGACGAAAAATCGAAAAGGACAGGATGATTGATATAAATACTGTAGAGGTCTCGCGCCGCATCGTCCGGGAGTGCGGCACCGCTTGTGATCACGCGATCGGCCGAGCCAGGCAAACCAACGCTTGAGAGCCCGGGGCCTTCGTTACCCGCCGAGATACACACCGTAAGGTTGGGAGTCGCGGCGAGCAAACTATCCAACCACAAGTCCATGACGCTGCTGCCCTCTAACTCGTTGCCTATCCCAAAGCTCATGTTGACAACAACAGGCTTTGGCTGCGTTGTCGCTGTCTCTGCGGCCAATTGAAAGGCCTGTTGCATCGAGCCACTTACTGTTACACCACCGGCATTGTTATCGGCGAACTTGCAGGCAATGATTTCCGCGCCAGGCGCCACACCATTAAAACCGGGCTCATTATCAATATCATGGCCAGCCGCGATTCCTGCGACATGAGTCCCATGACTACCATCATCGAAGTAGATCGAGACAAGATGCCGATCGGGGAAAATATTCACGGCCCCAGTCAGATGCTTGCCGCTCGAGGCGACAGAGTCCGGCGAGTGAAACTCGAATGTATCGAACCGCTCGTGGTAATTAGTCAACTGCCGCTCGCCGGTCAAGTCACCATCCCCATCGGAATCGACGTAGGCAACCCAATGTCCCGAACCACCGGTACTGACCGCATCTTGAAAAAGCAGCACACCAAAGTTGTCTGTTCCTTTGCCATTGAAGTTCAGATCGCTGAGCCCGTTCTGAAACCGCTTCTCCGATAACGATGCATAGTAATATTTTCCGTCTGCCGGCTTGGCAGAAATAGAATTCAGTCCTCGAAGCACTGTGGTCGGCTGAACATTCACGCCACTGGCGGAGCCATGTCTTAAAACATCGCCCTCTCGAATAGCTTCTTCGAATGAGACATCCCCCGTTCCGGAGAAGTCATGAACATCGATGACTTTGTGCGTACCCTCGCTCGTTGTGAGCAAACCGGCTACGCCCGGATCAACCCCGGTATCGAAAATAAAAATGATCACGCCTCGGCCATCATACGTCGGGTGTTCGTGCTCAAAGGCATCCGCATGCGTCGCGCCAAGTGAGAGAAAGCTCCACGCCGAATGCGTTGCTGTCTTGTCCGAAGCGATGACAGGAGATGCGCTTGGACTAGGAGCAGTCACCAGTTTCGGCTTTGGAGTCTGACCCCACGATGCCGAGCTGACGAGTGCGAGGAGCGCGACGAAACAGTACCGACGTGTATATGTGCAAACCATTGGAATAAGTAAAGACGAGTTGGCCTACAAATAAGTCCCGGACTTATACGGAAAGCGTGTATTGCTTACCGGCCATTGGCCGAATGAGGTTCTTCATTTCGAGTGAAAATAGCTGCATGAAGAGATCTTGCACCTCGAATCCAGATCGCTCGGCGATTTGATCGATGACGAGCGGCCCACCGGCCGCATCCAAAACGTCGATAATTCTTGCTTCAAACATTGAGAGCCCTGTGCGATCGAGTGGCTTCTTCTTTTCTTGCTTGTTAGCACCGTTTGACCAGCCAAGTTCGGTTAATATCTGCTCGGGACTGGTTGCGATCCGAGCGCGAGACTCTCGGATCAGCCGATTCGGCCCACTGCTCGACGTTCGGTACAAATCTCCGGGAATCGCATACACGTCGCGCTTCTCGTTGTATGCGATGGATGCCGTGATCATCGAGCCACCATCCGATTCACTTTCAACGACAACCGTCGCGCGGGCAAGTCCACTGACAATCCGGTTTCGCCATGGGAAATTCCGCGCATCGGGATTTGCGCCGAGCGGAAGTTCGCTCGCTATTATTCCCCGGCCACTTTCAATGAGTTGCGTGGCAAATTGTTTGTTCGACGTCGGATATATTACATCAACTCCCGAACCAAGGATCGCGATCGTACTCCCTCCCGCTTCAAACGTAGCCTCATGGGCTTGCGTGTCGATTCCTTTCGCAAACCCGCTCACCACGGTCACACCATCCCGTGCGAACCGCTCGGCAAGTTCCCGTGCCGCCCGGCGCCCGTAGTCACTTGTCTTGCGTGAGCCAACTATAGCGATCGTTCTCTCAGCCTTCAACAGCTGGACGTTGCCACACACAAAGAGCAAAGCGGGAGGTGCATCAATCGATTTCAACAAAGCCGGATAAGTCTCCTCATAATAAGTGACAATCGATGTGTCCGCCGGTAATCGTGCGATCTGTTTCGCGGCTTGATCGAGTGCGTTATCGCGTGACGCCAATAAACTATCGGCAATTCCCCTCCCAAATCCTGGGACCTGCATCCACTCTTGATGCTTCGCATAGATCGCACGCTCTGCACTGCCAAAGTACTCATGGAGCGCTAGTAATCGCCGGGACCCTATGCCGCTGGCCAGATGGAGGGCAAGATAGCACGTGAGTTCGGTCGTTTCCACGATGTTCGAAAAACCGGTAACGTATTCGAATGACCAATAACGAACTTAACTGCCGATCAACGGCCACACGATATTATGTGTTGGCATTCACCTTGGCTCGAGTCGCAATGAGTTCTTCCTCCAACTTCTTAACCCGTTCGATGAGATCAGGCAAGGACCTCATCGCCCCTTCCTGCTTCAAAACCTCTCGGCCTGGCCTTGCCGGATACCCCATATACGTTCCTGGCTTCGTGATGGATTTCGATACGCCGGACTGTGCCCCGACAATCACGTGCTCAGTCGTCTGGATGTGACCGGTGACTCCCGATTGACCCGCGAGGATGTTTGCGCGGCCGATCTTAGTCGAACCAGAAACTCCAGCCTGCGCAGCCATCACGGTGTGCTCGCCAACATCGACATTGTGAGCGATCTGAATTAGATTGTCCAACTTCACTCCCTTTCGAATTCGCGTTTCGGCTACGGTCGCGCGATCGATGGTAGTGTTCGCGCCAACTTCGACATCGTCTTCGAGCACCACAATACCAATTTGAGGAATTTTGCGGTACGAACCATCGCCCATGGGGACATATCCAAAGCCATCGAACCCGATGACGCTTCCGGCTCCAACAACGACGCGGTCCCCAATCTGCATGTGATCGTATATCACGACATTGGGATGTATCTCGCAGTCTGCACCAATAGTCGTAGCGGCCCCGACATACGCGCCATGCCGCACGATGGTCCGGGGCCCAATCGTTGCATCACGACCGATGTATACATGAGCGCCAATATGCGCGTCAGCATCGATGACTGCGGAAGGATCGACGACGGACGAAGGGTGAATGCCTTTCGCCGGGCGTTCCTTCACAGGACTAAACATTTCGAGGGCACGCGCGAAGGCCTCGTAAGGACTTTTGGCGCGGAGAATCGCCGGCCCCTCACCGGCGGCGTATGGAATATTCTGATACTCGCTCACGATTGCCGCTGTCGCCTTCGTCGAGGCCAGAAAGCGTTCGTAAAGCGGATTGCCCACAAAGGTCAGCGCCCCGGGCACGCCATCTTCAATTCCCGTGACGCAGATGATCTCTTCGTCGCCGCGCGCCAGTTCAAGCGTGCTCGCGCCAATTTGTTCGGCTAAGCTTTTGATGTTCATACGAGTAATTGGGCAAAGCCCAGATGGTGTAACGAGTATCGAGTTACGAGTATTCCCTGCGGATGCAACAGCAGCACTCGTTACTCATTCCGATGACCCGAGTTAGTGGAGGACTGCAATTCTGACTGGTGGCGCGTGCCAGATCATCCCTCCAGTAATTGGATCATAGGCGATGAGCGACGCAAAATAAACACCGCTGGCAGACGGAAGTTGATCGCGACTCAGTGTAATTGATTGCGCCCCGGCCGAAAAGAGATCGCCAGAAATTGGATGGCTGACTACTCGCCCAGAGGGATCGGTCAACAAGACATCGACCACTGCTGCATCCGGAAGCAAAATCGAAATCGAAGTTCCTTCCTGAACGGGATTCGGAACGCTGGGCCCGAACGACCACGCGTTGGCTACACTCGCAGATGTCGAAGCATCGACCAGCTTTGGTTCATGTGCGCGCTTCTCACCGGAGAGTGAAATGTCGATCAACCGATATTCATAGAATCCCGGAGAGATGGAGCGATCGACAAAGGCATAGTGTCTCCCTTCGTTCGATGTTCCGAGAGCGCGAAGCGCAGGACTCGTTGCAAAATCGGCAACGAAGGTCCAATTATTATCGAGCCCATCGCCAATTTGGCGCCGCTCTATTTCGAATCCGGCGCATGCGGATTCGCTGGCAGTCTGCCAGGAAAGATCGGCCTCACCGGGACGAGGAGAGATTACATTGAACGAAGAGAGTTCGATTGGCAACGTGCCATCCTTGAAGACAAGTTGCGCGTAAATATCGGCGTTGCCGTTGCGATAATCTGTCCATGCTGCGATCCCGCCATTCGTGCGAGGGGCGAGTGTTACTTGCACGGACTTTGAGCTCGCTCGCGCACTGACGGCAAGGCCCCACAAGCTGGATGCGGACGGAAAGTAGTGTTTTGTGAGCCGGTCGACTCGTTGGGCAAACACACAGCTATCATATCGCGCATCGTTCCAGGCAACCAATGCACTACCCGGCGGACATGGCACCGCCCGGAAGCCATTCATGCCATAGGCGGTGCTCGTAACTGAGGCAAAGGTTCCGTTGGTGGCCGGAATCTGCGTGATCCCATCGGCAAACATCCGAACGGTACCGAGGTGTGGACCGCCAAAACTCGCCTGAAACAGAACGTAAAAACCCGCATAGGGGAAATTTCCGGTTTCCACTGAATCGTCCGAGAATATCACGGGATTTGTCTCATTGCCCGGATAATTTGGGGTAAGGGGTGGAGCAGTGTAATAGACCTTTGTGCCATCGCTCAACAATCGGTTCGCATATACATCTTGCCCATCGCTGGTGCTATTCGGGTTGGTCACCTCCCATGCCGCCAGGAGTTGACTTCCATCGCGATGGAGATTCACATTCTTGACATTCGGCTGAGTCGGTTGACTGGAAGAACCTTGAAAAATCGTGTTGCCGTATGGGGTTGACCACAGGAGACGGCCACTCCCATCAACGTGCTGGCCTGTTATTGAAGTAGGGGTTGTATTGTCATTGTCCCATGCGGCGTAGAACCCACCTGAACCATCTTCGCAGATCGAAGGCCTGCGTTGCTTGCTCGGCTGATTTGTCAGAACCGCGCCCCCTGAGCCCCACGCGACACCGCTTGTGGTAAGCTTGTTCATACCGAGATCTGGAGCCGAAGACTGAATCGATGTATTATTATCTTCCCAAACGACAAAGGCATTGCCATAGCCATCGGCAGTGATTACGGGATTGGTCTGGTCTGCAAGTTCCGTAGCAACGGCTCGACCCATCGTATCCCAGGCAAGGACACCAATATTGGTAATGTGCTGAGCATAAAGATCGATGCCGAGTGAAGCGCTATTGCGCCAATCCTGCCAAACAACGTAAGCCCCACCCTGCCCATCGGAGGTAAGAATCGGGTAGCGCTGAGAAATTCCACCTGAAGGCGCAAGTGCGACGCCATTCAACTTCCAAAGAGGTTTGCCATTTGCATCCAACCGTTGAGCATAGACTCGAAAGCCTCCACCACCACGAGCATCTTCCCAAGCGATAATTGCTCCGTCCGAGCCATCCGAGCAAGCGGCCGGCGAGTCTTGTATGCTCGTCGCAATGCAGACGGGAGTATTCGTGGTAGAATCAGATACCCACTGGCACCGGGCCATGTGTGGAGTTAAGAGTAGGCACAGGGCCATTCCCGATGTTAGAAGTATTGGTCGGAGACGCATGTATAAAGACGTGCTGAAGCAGATAAGGTATGTACTCACGGCACCCACGGCCGGCTCAAAAATCACAGCGTGGCCGGTCAAACCCCGCTTGGTGGTCAGTATGAACACCGGCCAGGCCCCAAATGTCACTGGGGTTCTGCTTAATGATCGCAAGGGCCCCCAATGAACGAAATGGTCCTTTGCCCTGTAACAATTTCCCTTCATGCGAGTTATTATTCAACGGGTTACCAGAGCATCAGTTCGTGTCGATGGCGAACTGATCGGTAGTATCGCCGACGGACTCGTCGCGCTGGTTGGATTTCGCGACAGTGATACGCAGGCTGAAATTCAATGGATGGCTCGTAAACTCCCGGGTCTTCGAGTCTTCAGCGATTCCGAAGGCAAAATGAATCATTCCTTGCGAGATATCAATGGCCAAATACTGATCGTCAGCCAATTCACGGTTTATGGGAACGCCCGAAAAGGCAATCGCCCCAGCTACATACTCGCTGCTCGACCCGAAAAAGCCGTGACGCTGTATCATGAATTTATCGATTTGCTTCGGCAGGATCTTGGCTCAGAGCAGGTTGCTTCAGGAGTCTTTCAGGCACACATGCAACTGGAATTGATGAATGATGGGCCGGTCACTTTGATCCTCGAGCGTGATGCCAAGGACACAGAATAACGAATCTCAGGGGAACAACACAAACGTGTTGTATCTTTACAGTGACTGGAAGCATTCATTGACGCTCCATCTACCGAATCTCGGTCAAATTTTCACGTCAATCATTCCTCAGATGAAGACTCATCCTTCTCCATCCTTTCCTCATTTCGGGCTTGCTTCACTCGGGATTGCGCTGCTGTCTATCAGCGCCATACAGCTGCTGTCGCTCGGCAGCATTGCACGAGCGCAATGCAACACCATGGTCGAACCGCCGACGAGTATCGGCACGGAATTTCTGCTCTGCTTCGAACGAAACGTGGATGCCAATCGGGAAGACCTCGATAGCGGCTATTGCGAGATTGACCTAGCGTCACTTGATCAGGCTGCTACCGTCACGATCACCAGCCGACACTATCCGGGAATGAGTCAGGTATTTCAGCTTCCACCACGGACCTCGAAGGTCTGGCGTGTTACCGACTTGTGGCCTGACCTTTGGATCACAAGTGCCGATAGTATTGAGGATCGCGTCGTGAAGGTCACCTCATCCAGCCCGATCGCCTGTTACGGTCAGAACCATAAGGCACAATCTGCGGATGGATTTCTGGCGCTGCCCATCAGTTCGTGCGGCTCTGAATACCGCGTCATGAGTTATGGTAATTCAGATTATACGACAGCCGTAACCATGATGCCTTCGCAATTCGCTGTGGCGGCATTCACCCCATCGACTATAACGATCACACCTTCCGCTCCCACAGCCACTGGTCACCCGGCCGGTGCTCCGTTTACCGTTACTCTCGATGCCGGACAATGCATTCAGATTCAAACCGATGGCACGGTGATCGGCCAAGATCTAACCGGCTCTATTGTCACCGCATCAGGCGGCAGCAAGATCGCCGTCTTTGGGTCGCATGCCCGGACGGAGTTGCCAACCCGATTTCAGAATTCCCTGTTTTCAACCAGTCGTGATCATTTGGCAGAGCAATTGCCCCCGATCGGGGCCTGGGGCTCCAACTTCGTTCTCGCGCCGATCCAAGTTGACGCGAGCTCTAGGATCTGTCCGGATGGTGATAACGTCCGGGTTCTCGCACTCAACAACAATACCGTGGTTACGGTTAATGGCAATCCGTGGGTCACGCTTGCGGCCAATCAATGGGCCGATTCTTTATTTTTGAACCCGCTTGTCATATCCGCCAGTGGAGGACCCATTCTCGTAGGGCAATACGCACATAGCAATTTGTATAATGGAGATGATGGCGATCCTTTCCTCGCGATTGTCCCACCGGTTGAGCAGTCCTACAATGATTACACTTTTTTTGCCAGTGAGGATAATGCATACTCAGTTCAAAAAGTGATCGTAGCAGCAGATACCGCGGCGCAAAACAGCATTGTCTTCGATGGCGCCCCGCTCTCCTCTTCCTTTTTTATCCCAATGCCCATTTCCATTGGGACCAATTCGTATGGCTACACGGAATTGACCGTCACGCCGGGCGCCCACAGGATTAGCTGCAATCAGTCGGATGGATTCACCATTCTCAGCTATGGTCTCGGATTTGTAATTTCCTATGGATATACTGCCGGAGCACTCCTCAAGCCACTCCGCGCAGTGTTTGTCCAACCTCAGCCGACTATCATTGGGAGCGGCTCAGCGACGCCTGATCGCACCAGTTCGAATCGCGTCCATATTAATAACGTGCTGACCGATCCTGTTTATCTCGATCAGGCCGATTTCATCCCCGATAACCCGGATGATGCGAGTTACGATATTCACTTCGTTGAGCAGCTCGATCCCATTAGCGGACAACTCGATCCTGGTGAGACTTCGACCCTCCATTTGGCCTGCCAGCAGCAATTGGATAAACCGATCACAGGGACCATTAAGATCTATGCGCATGCCTTCAACTGGCATGATCTCGAACCGGCACAGCAAGCGTGGACGTTCTTCCCAAACACTGCGGCCGACGTCCAGGCAGGCACCGCAAACGCGATCGACTTCCGCAATGCACCCAATCCCTTTGGGACCGTCACGACCATCGCATTTAACATGCCCGAAATGGCCGATGTGACGCTCACACTAACCGACGAACTCGGACGCTGTGTTCGTACCATCGCACAGGGACCCTTCCAGCCTGGACACTATGACATTCGTCTCGACCGGCATGAACTGCCAAATGGCTGCTATCACTGCAATCTCAGGGCGCCTAAGCTCGGGATTGACAGGACGATTACAATTCTCGCTGTGGAATAGGTGAACACAAGGGGCGAAGCTCGATTGCCCTTCAACACTTTCGGATGATTCCATATGCAGCGTCCGGCTCTCCTCGCGGTTCTTGCGCTCGCATTTGGGATTGAAACCACAACGTTCGCCCCTCACCTTTTTGGAAGTGAGGGTTTTTTTATTCTGTTTAGTTTAGTCCTCGTTCTCACTGTACTCCGAACTCGACCGGGACTCTTTGTCCCCGCCAGTCTTATCTCTCTGGTGCTTCTGGGTGGTATACTAGCTTCGACAAATCATGCAGCCCACACAGAGACTTTCTTTTCTCAGATTGCCAGTATCAACCCAAGGTTTCCTGTTTCAATGGCAAGGGATGGCAATGCTGGACTAACCTTCAAAATATCCGGGCGCATCGTGGATCTCCGTGAAACAGAGATGAGCTATCTTTATGCGTTCAAAACAGACTCCGCAAGCCTCGCTGGCGGAAAAATGTTCGGCGTCCAAGATCGCGTTCTGATTCGCATTTCAAAAGCCGCGCCTGGCTTGAAGTCTGTTCCGCAGCTTGGCAGCAATCTCGAAGTCTTCGGATCGCTCCAGCCATTTCGCGGACCAACAAACCCACATGAGTTTGCCTGGGGGCTCGCGCTGCAAGCACAGATGCAGACATCCGCCCTACTAGAAGTTCACTCAGGCTATGACCTGTATATGCTTGGTCCACCGCAACGCACTATCTGGTCACAAATTTTCGAAATCGCTAGTATAGCCCATGCCTGGATTGCCACACAACTCGACTCCGCCGTGCGCGATGTCCCCACCCGTGGTTTCATCAAGGCCGTCGTTCTCGGAGATCGCGGCGAGATGGAACGCGAAACGCTTGATGATTTCACCGTTGCCGGAGTCGCCCATATTCTCGCCGTCAGTGGGTTCAATGTCGCGATCGTCGGAATTGTAATTGCGCAGCTCCTACGCATTTTTGGTATCTTTTGGCATCGTCCCCGCACAATCATTACGATGATTGCCGTTTTCGCGTATGCCGCAATCGTTGGCTGGCAGCCGAGTGTCGTTCGAGCATTGTTTATGATCGAGCTATATCTTCTTGCGTTGCTCTTCGAGCGAAAACCAGATTCACTTAATATTATTGCGAGTGCCGCATTAGTGGAGTTGGTAATTCGGCCTTCGGATCTTTTCGATGTCAGCTTTCAACTGTCGTATGCTGCGGTATTGGGTTTGATTCTGATCGCACCGCAGATCCGACGATTGCTGGGAATCTCGAGCGAGGATTCGCAGCCTCATCGAACATCGATTGATCGCCTCATGCAGAATCGCTCTGCAAGACGATTCGCCGAAGCAGCGGCGCTTAGCCTTGGCGCTACCATCGCCTCCTATCCCGTTATCGCCGCGCACTTCTATCGTATCTCCATCGTAGGAATCTTCGCAAATCTTCCGGCTATTCCGCTCTCTGCTCTGATCACCGCGCTTGGATTTCTGTTGATACCTTTGACCGCTCTTTCGAGCTTCCTGGGTCACATTTATGGCGATGCCGCAACGTATCTGACAAACGTGCTTCTCCTAATCACCAGACTCAGCGCTCATTTGCCCCAGGCCTCGCGTCCCGCCGCTGCACCCACGTGGATTTACCTAGCATTCTTCGGCTGCGCTCTCACATATTCACTTCGAGCCTCCACGCGAAAGCAATTCCTTGGGCGCGTCGTTATGGCGGCAGTGTGTTATGTGGTGCTTGGATTACTCCATGTTCCATTTTCCGATTCCGCGCTAGTGCCGAATGAAGGAAAATTGCAGGTCCTCTTTTTCGATGTTGGGCAGGGTGATTGCGTTTACATTCGAACACCCAGCGGCTCATCCTATCTCGTCGATTTTGGCAGCATGGCATCTTCAGGCACCGCTCGAGTCGAGCAAAGCACGCTTCCCTTTCTTCGCGCGGAAAACAGCACGAATGTAATGGCAGGGTTCATTAGCCACATGCACAGCGATCACTACGGCGGCGCGCCCTCGCTTCTCGATCACGCGAGTGTCGCTCAATTGTTCACCAGCGGTGAACGCGTTCACGAACCATTGGCAAAGAGTCTTGAACATGATGCCAACATTCAGCATACTTCACTCCACGTTCTGTCCGTCGGTAATACCATTCGACTCGATACTTCCACAGAAATCCCGGTCACGCTGTACACACTGCATCCGACTCGGTTCGAAATCGCCGGAATGCGGACCAATTACGGTCTCAACACGAATAATGGCTCGTTGGCATTCAAGCTTGTCTATGGCCGAACGAGCTTCTTATTCTTGGGCGACATCGCAACCAGCGATGAACGCGGCATGGTCATGAGCTACGGTGGGAACACCAATGGTGCTCCCAACTTCCTTGCGAGCGATGTCGTGAAAGTCGCTCATCACGGAAGTCTCACCAATTCCTGCAAGGAACTGGTCCAGTGTTCGCATCCGCGTTTCGCCGTGATCTCGGTTGGCGCTTCGAATCGCTATGGCCATCCCGCACCTGCGGTCATCAAACGCTGGATGGGCTCTGGTGCGAACGTACGCCAGACTAACCGCGATGGCGCCATTCTCTTTGCCAGCGATGGAACACGCGTCGAAGAGATCAACTGGAAATGAATTAGAAACCAGCCTGGATGCCAGCAAGGATTTTGATGGTCTCGCCAATCTGATCGCCATTGAGCGCATGGACGAAGGGAAGCCATACTGTGGCATCGAGCGCGATCCGGTCAGCGAAAAAAACCTGTAGGCCCGGTGCCACGTAGGTGACATCACCACCGGAGTTGTCAATCCGTTGGCCATCCTGCACTTCGTATCCACGCCACTCGCCTCGCACACCAAGCGCGGCGAAGACGGGGATGTCGGATGAGTGGCTCCATGCATTGGAGATTCGATACCGCGCTGTCACATCGTAGTTCAGATTATTTCCATACAGGTGTCCGCTTGCTCCCGGCCCAAATCCTCGGATACCAGCCAGGACATTTGCTCCAATACTCCAATCTTCAAAACCACGCAAATAGCCAGCCCCAATCAGCAAATCGGTCGTGCCGGTACCAAGTTGCACATCGGGATCGGCGGGCATCTCGCCGTCGCGCAAACCGGTCGAACCATTGGCAAGCTTCACTCCGCCTGTAATGGACGCAATGCACGCCGAACCGCAAGTGCGGTCGGATAAAACATTGTACCGAGCCAGTAGCGAGATATCACCCAAGCCATCGTTGGTGATTGCGTGCACCGTCCCATCCGGATCGGCGGCATGCTCGCTCTTACGAGCCACCGGCAAGATTGCCGAGACTATGGCTCGCGAGGCGATTGCATAGTTTAGAGCAAACTGATTCGTAAGGTACGTCGCAACCGCATTCGAGGTGTTGGCCACTCGTTCCCCATTGCGAAACTCGTGGCTCAGTTCGGTGTACCGAATATCATACCGCATCCCCGTGCCGCCCATCTCCAGAGGCGAGATGCCTTGCGAGCACATACAGAAGTCGCACTCGGAAACCAGACCGGGAAGCTGCTGCGCGTGCAGCGCAATGCATGCAAAAAGTAAAGAGATTGCGATAGAAATTGTCTTCATAAGAATGGATTGAATGTGGGAAACAACTCCTCATCGGAGTTCCCTGCTGTTAACAGCTATCAGCAGATGCCGTCGGACGAATCCGACTAATCTGGGCAGGGTTCTAATCATCCAATCCGAGGCGGCTGCAGAAGACCTTGCAGCCAGCCGGAGGCAATCGCGCCTCCAGAAACCGGTAAAGTTCTTTCCTGCTTATGAGAAAGCGTCAAATTATCTGCCGCGCTGGGCAGGAATACTTGGTCGAGATGAGGCGCTGCATAGTTCGAGGGAGCATTGGAAGTGTTCTTTGCAAGCTGCTTCGTGAGATAGCAATGACCATTGCAGTGCGGCATCTTCCGCTCGCACTGCGTTCGCACAATCTGGTCCCGATTCAAACGAAACAGCACATAATCGAGCGGGACGGCATTCACCTGCACCCAGATGGCAAGGATGCCCAGCCAGGCCACGGAGCTACTCGAAATTCGTCCCCTTTCTCCCATTTGTTCTATCGACCAGACAAAAGTAATGCCGCCTATGCCGCTACCTCCTCCTTTAGCACACCAAGTTCTGCCCCCACTTTCGTAAATGCCTCGATTGCCTGATCGAGATGCCGCCGCTCGTGGGCCGCTGAGATTTGTACCCGGATGCGCGCCTGTCCCTTCGCCACGACGGGATAGAAGAACCCGGTCACGAAAATGCCTTCGTCCTGCAATCGCGATGCAAATTTCTGCGCAAGTGGCGCATCGTACAGCATGATCGGCACGATGGGATGAATGCCCGGTTTGATGTCGAAGCCCGCTTGGGTCATCTGCTCGCGGAAGTAAGTCGTGTTGGCCTCAAGCTTGTCGCGCAACTCGGTCGTCTCTTCGAGCATTCGCAGCACTTGCAGCGCGGCACCGGCGATTGGTGGTGGCAATGTGTTCGAAAACAGATACGGCCGCGAACGTTGGCGCAGCATATCGATGATCTCCTGACGTCCCGAGACAAATCCGCCAGCCGCTCCGCCGAGCGCCTTGCCGAGTGTCGATGTGATAATATCGACGCGTCCCATCACACCGCAGTGTTCGATCGATCCGCGACCCGTCTTGCCGACGAATCCGGTGGCGTGCGAATCGTCTACCATCACGAGCGCATCATACTTATCCGCGAGGTCGCATATCTCCTTGAGCTTCGCGATATCGCCGTCCATGGAAAAGACACCATCGGTCACAATGACACGGCGGCGACAGGTGGCGGCATCCTTAAGCTGCTGCTCGAGATCGGCCATGTCGGCGTGCTTATAGCGGAAACGCTTCGCCTTCGCCAGGCGAACGCCATCGATGATTGACGCGTGATTCAACTCATCGGAAATGATCGCGTCGTTCTCGCCAAAGAGCGGCTCGAAAACGCCACCGTTTGCATCGAAGCATGCGACATAGAGGATGGTGTCGTCGGTCTTGAGGAAGCGCGATACTTCGCGCTCCAGCTCCTTGTGCAAATCTTGCGTGCCGCAGATAAAGCGGACGCTCGACATCCCGTAGCCATGCGAATCAAGTGTGCGGTGTGCCGCTTCGATCACTTTCGGATGCGATGACAGACCGAGATAGTTGTTCGCGCAAAAGTTGAGGACCGTTCCAGGGCGTCCTTTGACACGAATCTCGACACCTTGCGGCGTTTCGATTTCGCGCTCTGTCTTGTAGAGACCGGCTTCGCGAATGGCACTGAGTTCTGCTGCTAATTCTTCTTTGACTTTTCCGTACATATCACAATTTGTTTTTTGGGAAGCGGCCCCTTAACATGAAGCCGTCGGAAATAGTGTGACCCCATGAAGAGTCAGAATCACTGTGTCAGACGGACAAGGAAAAACCATGATTTTGATCCTAAGAATCGTGGCGCGTACGTTTGTACTTCATGAACTTTATTGAGAACATTGAATTTACGGGGGCACTTATATACCTGACTCACCAGCCGGTTAGAAAAGAGACCCTTCCCGGAATTCTTGCATCGGCAGCACCTCGAAGACCTGCAAGATGGTGTAAGATTCTGCCACGACCTCAAAATCGTATCCATAATTAACAACCGTCCGAAGAGAGACACGCAATGAGTCTCCCGGCCTGACATCGTGTGCCCGATTTTGGAAGGCCGTTAGCCATATTTCGTCTGCGATTTTTGCGGCGATTGTATGTGTGCCGTGTCGGAATTCCCATTGAGAAGAACCAAGATAATCCGGCTTTTTTACCTTCAAAATTGCTTCGTGCGTTTCCCCGAGGGATTGTCTCGTTAGTAGCTCTTCGAGGTTCTCAGGGATCATTGTGAATTCGGCATTGACGACTAAATCCGGGCGGTCGGATTTATAGGTCACCGTGTCCTGTGGACTGAGATTAGACATTGCAGTGGTTACGCTTTGAATTCCGGGTAATAGGCGACGTGGGTTAATACGGGAATAGCTTGGCATATTGAGAATATCCGTCTCTTCGGCCAGCCTCAATAGGTCATTTTCCAGTACCTCTAATTCAGCGCGGGACGTTATTGAGGTCTTGTTCTCAATGTAATTGAGAATAACATACTTTCCCTTGACAAGATACGAACCAACGACCTTTTTCCAATCACCATCTTTTAAGGCAGAGTCATCGACGCTTCGCAGTGCATAAGCAAGCCACGCTCGCACAGAGCCAGTCTCAACATCTTCAATTATTGCAACGGGCTGAATGTTCGGGTCAATAGAGGACAGGAGCGCCCGATCTATTTGTTCAAAGGCCTCAATAAGTCCAGTGAGTGCACGAAAAACGCGGGACGGGTTTTCGCTACCCTTCTCGAAATCAATCTCAATAGCAAAAATCGGATTGTTCGGAGTTGGCATTCAGAGCTAACCGCTGAATGCCAACTTTGGTTTAAACTCAGGAAGTAGCACTTATCCTGAATAGATTCAACTGCGCCCCCGCTCGTCCGGGTCTTTCGGTACTGGCAATTTTCGAATTTTCTCCGCTTCCTCTGGGGTGAGTTTCAAAATATGCCGCACGGCGTTCTCGAATTTCTCGAACTCTTCGGATTTCGAATTCACGTCTGTCCCTGAGTTCTCGGAATCGTTTTGATCTTCCGGCTTCTTCATTGTTGATTCGCTCCGATCAATTCAGCATAGGTCAGAGTAGTCCCAAAAATCTGAGACGCAGCCTGTGTGAATCTCTCGGAGTCATTGCCCTTTCGTGTGTTGAATCGGAATCCCTGTTCATCCAGGTACCGATCTAAGTGGAACGGCTCAACGTGAATGTAGGTGCCTTTTAACATGCGCTTTACGAGTGACCAGTAGTTCTCAACGGTGTTCGTGTGAACGTCACCCTTGACATATTCGCCGTTCGCATGGTTCACAACGTCGCGATAATACTCATGGCCCATGCCGTCATATGAAGGGAAGTTGTCAGTGTAGAGAACTGAATCCCTCTCAACGTGCTTGCGAATCTCAGATTTCAGGCTATGCGCCGTTGTGTTATTAACGACCTTCGAAACTACCTTACCCTGACGCTCAACCATACCCATTACGATTGTCTTATCAGACGGCATGTAGGGATTCATACGACGCTTTTTGTTCGCGTGCCGGTTGATGTCCTTACCGCCGATGAACGTCTCATCTGCCTCCACGACGCCGGAGAGCTTCGCTACGGAGTCATTTGCAATCGCCTGACGAATCCTGTGGTTCATGTGCCATGCACTCTTCTGAGTGATTCCGAGTGCGCGTGCCATCTCGCAAGAGCTAATGCCGTTCTTGCAATTCACAACCATCCAAATCGCCGGAACCCATTTCGTGATCGGAAGCGGAGAGTCCTGCATGATTGTACCAACCTTAATGCTGAACTGCTTTTTGCAATCGCGGCACTTGAACACCGGGCGGGTGCGGAGTCCGTACACGGCAACAGAACCGCACTTCGGGCAGCACTTCTCGCCACCGTCCCATTTCAGGGAGGAGAGAAATTCAACGCATACCGTCTCGTTTGAGTAGTAACGGATGGCCTCTAACAGGCTTGTCGGGTTCTTCATGTTCGTTGTCATTGTTTCGTTATAGTATAACGCCTTGCGGGACGGGATGTTTCCCCAAACCGAAACTTTCTCAAATTATTTTCGTTATCGTTGCCATGAAGAAACCACTCCAAAAACAGGTAGCAGAGCGCATTTCGGATGTACTCCACGAAAAGGGACTCCGGCAACAGGACTTGGCCGATCAAACGGGCATGACGAAGTCCTATGTGAGTCAAATCATGCACGGGACGGTGAACCTCACGCTCGAAACGATTGAACTGATTGAGAGTGCGCTAAAGGCTCCGATAGTGGTATGCCCGAAGTAGCGGAGAGGGACACGGTGTTCGCCGCCTTTGGCGAATTCATGGCCGCATTCAGCCTCGCGGATGGAAGCTTCCATCGGTTTCTTCGCCTAATAACTGGAATGCCGGATGACATTGCAAGACTGGCATTTGAGGGGGAAAGGACTGCGGATATTATTAAGCGGGTGAAGTCGATTGCCAAGATAACGATAACTCACGATGTTCTTATGACGGTGCTTGGCGATACAATAGAGCAATTTGAAAAGATTGCCAGAATGCGCAACATGATCCTTCACCGCCAGACGTTCGTTGAGGGTGGTGCGCTCGTGTCGAGCGATGAACTAACCTCCAAAGTGGCAAGAGAGGATGAAAGTGAGTATTTGCGGCATCAAACAAAAGACCTACTGAACGCGGCGAGTGACCTATGGAAGATAGTCACTCAGATTCAGTTTGTGAAGTTGTCGCTGGAGAGCGACGGGAAGGCAAACAGACTTCTGATCTTACCACGTCATTCTTCCTCATGGCTTTATACACCTCCCTCGCAATGAACCGCGTGCTAACTGCGTCCCGAAGATCGTCAATTATCTGCGCTCCCGCCTCCTCCATCTCCTCCGTCACTATGATTTCATCGTTTTCCATTTTTGGGCCTCACAAACTTTTCTATGATGGGTTAAGGTTTCCTGTAAGTTATTTTGGGGCAATGATTTAGGGCTGGTGAGTCAGCGATATAAGTGCCTTTACGGGAATTTGTCTTTTAGACAGAAAGCTATTTGTGTCATAATTCGTACCTCATAATCTCTCGTAGGTGCCTATCACAGCTTACATGAATATAGCACACTGGCCGAGGCGATACAAGCAAAAGTGAGATTATTGCGGATGGCAAGAATGCAACTCTCCCTGATTGGGACAGCACCGATCGGTGCTGTCCTCGAACGTACATCGACACACTCACCCAACTGGCACACTTATCCGGCAACTCCATTTGTGTGACTACATTCTAATACAGGAGGCGTTATGACTAAACAACCGAACGCACAAACACCGAGAACCCCGATCGCACGGGCGCTCGCCTCCGCACAGTTCTTCTCCTTACTCTCAAGGCTGAACCGCTCTACGAAGACGATAAACTGACCGCTCAGTCCAAGGCTGACTGAGCGTAAGCCCGCTGCCAGGCCACTCGCGCCGCGAACATCTTAGGATTCCTATTTATCACTTTCCGTGACAGTACGGAGAGGCTGTATCGCGCACTCTAAAATACGAATCATTGCCATGAAGACCATACTCATTCTTCTTCTTCTCGCGCCGCTCGCCGCGCAAGCGCAGCGAGTGCATACCGCAAGTATTCCCCGCGCCGGTGATACGGTATTTCCTGGGTCACCCGCGTGGATCCATGCCGGTTCGCCACATAATACACTGACGGGAGATTCCATCACACTGATATGGGGAGCCGATGGCGCGTTACATCCGCTCGGATACGCGATCGAGGATGTGGATGGTTCATGGGTGGTCAACACGCTTGCGAATCGAGAAGTGGTGGAGGAAAAAACTCGGCTGATGGCCGCCGCCAGGCTGATCATGCAGGAAATGCCAGATCGGAAAATTCTTCGACCCGTTAACACTGGCACGGTCTCCATCGCGCGCAACGATACAGGATATGACCCCTACAAGGAAGTCATGCAATGGGTGGACTCGATCGCGAGAGTCTACAATGCGCCGTACTTCCGACAAAGGATGTATGATAATTATCGAACGGGGCACGGCGGATTAGAACCAACACCATACGATCATCCCCGCTACGATTCGTAACACGTTCTCACAACGACAACAAGCAGCCAATCAAAATGAAGACTACCGTACTCACCCTTCTTCTTCTGCCGGGCTTCACGCTCCTGACCGCCTCTCAACTCGCGGCGCAGGACCCACTGACCCGCTATGCACGCGCATACCCGAAACAGCCATCGGACTCCGAACGCGAGGCCGCACTCCGACCATATCAAGAGCCCCTCGATAGCTTAGACACAATACTCGAAAGCGAAGAGGCGCAAGCGCGTGACCTCGCCGATTATCCCGATCCAATGCCGGACTCATTCGTCATCTGGGCACGCGACGACCGGCAAGTCACGCCGAGTCAATTTGTGGACATCCTCTACAAAGACATGGCCACATACGACTCGCTGAACTTCGAATACCGCAAGTTCTGGGTCACCTATCGTCGGCGCACCATGCTCGATCCCGACGCGCTCGCCATGCCGTCCGGCATTGACTATATCAACGCCCGCGAACAACGCCACGAGCGGATGCTCTCGAAGCTCACAGCGGCAATCGCGCGGCGGAAGCACTAATACTGCGAAGGTCAGCGCCTCTGGACCAACCGGCTGATTCTTTTGGGGATCCGATTGGGCGAGACGCCCCGACCCAAGTGTACTGCCCAAAAGGCCTTGAATCCTCATGAACATTCCTTCCCCAAACTATTCCCCATCCATTTCGTTTGTACGTTTCTTCACACGAGCAAATATTTGTCGCCCGTGGAAGCCAAGGCAATTTGTCGCCAATCGTTACGAATTTTCACTTCATGGACCTATCCTTCATTAGCCACACGTGGTGGGGCGCCGCACTGTTCGTTGTGCTTTGTGGACACATCACGATCATGTGTACTTCGCTGTATTTGCACCGTTCCATCACCCACTCAGGCGTGACATTTAATCCGGTCATCAGCATGGCGATGCGCCTGTGGCTCTGGTTCTTTACCGGCATGAGCACCAAGCACTGGGTTGCCGTGCATCGCAAGCACCATGTCTTTACCGATACCGAGGGCGATCCGCATTCACCCGTTCTGAATGGCTGGTCTCAGATCATGTTCTTTGGCGTGAAGTATTATCGCGCCGCCTATAGCGATCCAGCCTCGATGGCGCAATACACCGAAGGCTGCCCGGAGGACTGGATGGAGCGTCACGTTTTCGAGCCTCACAAATACACCGGGCCGGTGCTGCTACTGATTATCAACGTCCTGCTGTTCGGCTTCATTGCCGGACCGCTCCTCTGGCTCGGACAAGTGCTCTGGGTACCGTTCTGGGCGGCGGGTGTTGTCAATGGACTCGGCCACACGATCGGCTATCGCAATTACAAAGTCAAAGACGCCAGCCGCAATATCATCCCGCTGGGGCTCTTGCTCTCGGGCGAAGAGCTTCACAACAACCACCACAAATTCCCATCGAGCGCAAAGTTCTCGAAGCGTTGGTTCGAGTTCGATATGGGCTGGAATTATATTCAGACCTTGCGCGTGTTCGGACTCGCGCGCGTGAACGTCGTGCAGACTGGTCTGGCCGACTTCAAAGAACGCGCCCGGCAAGCTGCGCTCCATGCCCGTGAAGCAGCCGGACATGCTCGCGAAACGGCGATCGAACGCGTACATACTGCTACCCAGGCAGCAAAAGACATGGCGCAAGCGGCATCCGCCGTGCCGCAGCCGGAAGGCTAAGGCGCGGAATCCGTGAACCGGGATTGGCTGTCGCAGGTTTTGTAACATGCGATTGTCCATCCAGTCCCTTATACGCCTTCTATCTGTGGCCGTTGCGATTCTGACTTTTGTCGAAAGCTCGGGCGCGCAACAGCTGTTTACTGGTAAACCGCAATATCAGATTGAAGTCCGCCGTGCCGATACGGTGATGGGCCGGATCATTGTCGAGTTATTTCCTGCTATCGCGCCGAACAGCGTCCGCAATTGGGATAGCCTCGTCGGGATTCACTTTTACGATTCCACCGCGTTTCATCGCGTCATCCCAGGATTTATGATCCAGGGTGGTGATCCGAATTCGCGGAGCGGCGATCCATCGACGTGGGGGTACGGCGACCCGTCACAGCAGACCGTGGATTCAGAGTTTAGCGCCATCTCGCATCGCCGCGGCATCCTCTCCGCGGCTCGGGCGAGCGACCCCAACAGCGCGACCTCGCAGTTCTTCATTTGCGTCGCGAGCGCAGCATATCTCGATCGACATTATTCTGTCTATGGACATGTCATTCAAGGCATGAGTGTTGCCGACTCCATTGTGATGGCCCCACGTGACGGAAGCGATCGGCCTTACGATAAGATCTCGATGTTCATCACGCGCATTGGCTCGAACGATAGCCTTGAGCCTGCCCCCGCACTGGCATCGCCAACCAATGGGTTCGCGAATGGGATAGCCTCCAAGGTCACCATGCGCTGGCATCTGGTCCATGATGCGATGATGTACGAACTTCAAATGGCAACGGACACCGGGTTCAATCATATCGTGATTGACAGCACATTCAACCAGATCGATACGATTGAATTGTTTAGCAAGTTGAAAACCGGGACGACGTACTACTGGCACGTGCTTGCAAATAACGGTGGCCATGCGAGCGCGTATTCTCCAACGTGGACATTCAACGAGCAGTCACTCGGCGTGGCGGAGCCAGCCGCGACCGAACTCGATCTAAGCGAGCCGCTTCCTAATCCAACGCAGGGCGGCACATTGCTTCGCTTCAATCTCAAGCAAGAGGCGGTCGTTCGTTTCTCGATTCAAGATATGCTTGGCCGCACGGTCATGACTCTGCTTGACGCAAGAATGATGGCAAGCGGTGACCAAGAAGTTACAATACCCACAACCACGCTCATCCCCGGCGTTTACCTCTGCCGGTTCGAATGCATGGGCAATGTAATCTCGAAGAAACTAGTAGTGGAGTAGAATCCTCCACGGTCTACAGATGGATCGGCTCGCCTTCGGCCACGCTGGCCGCTTCCATCACGGCTTCGGACCACGTCGGATGCGGATGGATCGTCTTGGTAAGTGACATACCGGTGGCGCCGTGGGCCCGGGCAATCACGATCTCTTCCAGCATCTCGGCTGCTTCGTAGCCAATGATGTGCGCGCCTAAGATCTCATCGTACTTCGTGCCGATGATAAGCTTGACAAATCCATCGGTCTCTCCCATAGCGCGGGCTTTGCCGAGCGCGGTGAATGGGAATTTGCCGATCTTATATTCGATCCCGGCTTCTTTCGCCGCGCGCTCGGTCATACCGACACTCGCAACTTGTGGTTGACAATAGGTGCAACCCGGAATGTTGACGTAATCGAGCGACTGCGGATGATGTCCCGCCAGATGCTCGGCGGCGATCACGCCTTCGTGCGTCGCGACGTGCGCGAGCCACGGCGGGCCAGCGACATCACCGACCGCATAAATGCTATCGACGCCCGTTCGCATGAACTCATCAACATCGATGAATCCCTTCGTCATCTTCACACCGAGCTTCTCGAGTCCGATGTTCTCGGTGTTGCCTTGCACACCGATAGCAACAAGTACGCACTCCGCCTCGAGCACTTGCTTCTTGCCATCGGCAGATTCGATCTCGACTTTCGTCGTCTTCTTATCCACCTTGACCGAATTGACTTTGTGCTTCGTAAAGAGCTGGTAGCCCTGCTTCTTGTATAGTCGTTCGATCTCGGTTGAGACTTCCGTATCCTCGATCGGCAACAGGTTTGGCATCATCTCGACGACCGAGACTTTTGTCCCGAACGTCTTGTAGAAGTAAGCGAATTCCATTCCGATCGCACCGGCGCCAATGACCGTCATGGATTCCGGAATGTGGTCCATGATCATTGCCTCCGTGGAGGAGAGCACTTGCTTTCCATCGGGCTTCACATTTGGCAGCATCCGGGCGCGAGCACCGGTCGCAATCACAATGTTCTTTGCGGTCACGATCTTTTTCGTACCATCCGCGCCGGTCACTTCGATAGAGTTCTTTCCCGTCAGGACGCCGAAGCCTTTGATGTGCTCGACTTTATTCTTGCGAAAGAGAAATTCGATGCCCTTGACAACACGATCGGAAACGTCGCGCGATCGCTTGATCACCCGCGTGAAATCGACGCGGAGATTGTCGTAGCTGATGCCCCACTCATCCGGCGCCACCTGCATCGTGTGATAGATCTCGGCGTTTTTGAGCAATGCTTTGGTCGGGATGCAACCCCAGTTCAGGCAGATGCCACCCAGACGGTCGCGCTCGATGCACGCCGTTTTGAGGCCAAGCTGCGCCGATCGAATTGCCGCCGGATAACCGCCCGGACCGCCGCCGAGCACAATTACGTCAAAGTCAAAAGCCATGGATAAGTGCTTAATGCTGAAGGTCAAATGTTGACTACAAAACCCTGAAACGATTGGAAATGGGGTGTTTGTTGCCCTTCAGCGAAAAATGATTGGATTCTGCTGTAGGACACTCCAATTAGTATTTCGCTCTTGATTGGCTGTCCCAATTTGACACGATTGTTTCGTGACGTGTACAAAAATACGACAGCCCCGGATAATATTACCAGATCGTCGTAAGATTTACCGCCTAATACGCCGAAAAGCATGATTAGTTATAAACCATATCGCCGGTTGTTTCGTCTAATCCATAGTGCAGGTTTCGTTCATTGCACCTCAGTTTGAGGGCAATGCGATCGAAGAAGACAATGCGCAACTTTCTAGCTCACTGGTCCCTGATTCTCATGATCGCGCCGATCGTATGCGTGGGTCAGGCACTCGCGCAGGAGCGGACACTCAACCATGCGAACGTCCCGGTGACCGTCGCCGCTGATAATGTGGATGTTGGCCCGCTCACGATGCCGCAGGCTGAATACAGTCAGACATATCCTCCGATTTTCATTCCACCGCTGATTCAACCGACTCCGGGATTCCGATTCGAAATTTCGTTTGCACCGCCGGTCAATAATATTCCGACGGATCCGTATCAGATGGGGAAATACGGAAGATTGAGTTTGGACTATACGCCACTGACCGTATTCGATGGCTCCGATCTCGGCGTAATGATTCAGGCCATGCATGTCGCGCATCATCTTCTGCTGTACTCTGCCGGCTTCACGACGGACATCAATAAAGATGGCAAGTTTCTGCTGACGGCAGGCCTGGCACACTATCAAACTGGAAATGCGCCGACCGAACCGTTCGTCGATGCCCCGTTCATCCGGTTTCGGATGCAATCGCTGTCGGAGAACGATCCGTTTGCAGTAGATGATGATGGCTCCGATCTCTTCGTTTATTCCGAGGTTGAGACGACCATGCACTTCCGATCCTACATCTCCGGGACCGCCGGACTCGGCTTGCGCCTCACGCCAATGCTCCGCATGATTGGCGGCTGGCAGCATACCGAGTTTATCATGCCCACCGAACGCGCTGTCCGAACGGTCGATGGCTTGCAGGGCATCTTGCAGTGGGGCATGTAGGAGATTGGCAATTGTTCCACAATGTCGTCGTTGCGAGTGGCGACGAAGGTGCGACGAAGCAATGCAGGACAAACTCACACTTCGTGGCGGACTATACTGTTGTAACGTAGAAACACACGCCTGCCAACCAATTCATCGGACGACCGATGGCGAAACACTGGCCGGAGCCATGCGCCCATCTCTCGCATCTCGAAGCGATTGCATGAAGTTCTGAGTGGGCGCGCCGGATGATCCGCTTGTCTCGGATAGATTCACGAAACGCCTGCTTGCTGTATGGCGCGAGCCGATGATCGTGAAGAGGTAAGTGCCGGGCACAAGTCCCCGGAGATAGATGCGCTGTTCTTCCGCCCCGCCGAGCAATCGGATTGGACTCGCATCCACCAACCGCCCGAGCATATCATAAACTTTGTATTCCGCCTCCTCGGCCTCGGGCCACACGATCATCGCAACTGACCAGCCTCTGGTAACGGGATTTGGTGCAAGAACAAGTGACTCGGAAGCGCGATTTTCAGCCCTCTGAACGTCGGCGAACTTCGAATTCAGGTGAACCGGAATATCTTTTGTGCCGTAGTAAAGTTTGAGACCTCCAGGTGCCATGGGATCGTTCGGGGCGTTCGGCCATGACAAGTCCGTCACATAATCCTCTAGGCTGTCTCCGTTCACAGTAAGCGAATCCCCGTATCCGAATCCATACTGGACCTGGTCGAATAAATCGATCCGTTCGTCAAGTCCCCTGCCTAACACATAGAAGTTTTCCCATCCGTAGTCACCTGAGGCATTGCGGGCGGTGACATCCAGAACGCGATTGCCAGTCCCTGTCATATCCCCGGCATCGGTTAGAGTCTCTGGCCAATAATAGTCACTGCCGAACGTGAAGGGATCGAGGTTCTTTGGATGCCGAATGACATAAGCAGCGCTGTCGAGCGTCAGCCGGTGCGAGCCGAAATCGGGACCACCGCGGAAAAAGAAAATGCCCAAATTCAGGTCGTCTGTTGTATGGAAGACGGGAAGGAGGTCCACGGATTTATCCCATGCTGGCTTCGGAAGTGCTCGCATCGTAAGGTAGCTGCCGAGGGCTTCAGGTTCTGTGGGATATTGGAGATGCGGATTCTGCCATTTTGCAAGCAGGGTGTCGTAGAGCATCGCATGTGCAAATTTCTCGAGCGTGAATGGGGGATCGTTTTTGAAGTAATGCCAATTCATCGAATCGTCACTAAAGAGAAGATCCTCGCGGCCCACCCCTCGAAAATCGCCTTTCGTAATCCGGCGATTGTAGGGCTTGAGGGCGAAGACAGAGCAGATTGCTATGGAGGTGTCCTCAAACAGTGTGTCGTGAAGCGCTCGGTCGGAACCACCGCTATACAGTGCAAGAAACACAGTGTCTTTCATGTAATCTGTCCACTGAGAGGATAGCCCGAGTACAATATCATCGACACTATCGCTGGTCAGGTGGGCAATGTATGCCTGCGGATTCCAATCAAACACATGCGGGTCCCACATCCCATCGCCCCTGATGTTTGTCGAGACTTGTGAGAATCGAGTCGAGTCGTAGTTGCCCTGATCGTCGGCCCAATAGATGCGCCAATTGTAGTTGACGAACATATCAAGATGACTGCGGTCACGAAAATGGGCGAGGATGTATCCCGAGCCAAGTTGAGTGTTATCGGACAGTCGCTGGCGCGTTGTCTTCAATTGGTGCAGATTGAAGCTCGACCCGCTCTGGATTTGAAAAATTGTGCTGCTCGTCGTATAGTGATCGTTGGCATCGAGATTTTCGATAAAGAGATTGCCGTACGAGCCGTCCGGCTTCGGACCAAGGTTCTTGATCCCCGATCCGAGGTACTGATTCTTTACCGTGCCGTAGAGCGTATCGATCTGCCCGGGAATTCCTATCTGTGGGAAGTAACAATTAGAATCGAGCGCCGGGCTGCTGAACGGAGTGTTTTGGGCAAGCAGCACTGGCGGGCCAGAAGCAACGACCCACACTGCTATAAGCAAGAGTAGAATGTGTTTCATCGCTGTACGGATCCAGATAGAGTTGCCGGAGCCATGCGCCCATCTCTCGCATCTCGAAGCGATTGCATGAAGTTCTGAGGCGCTGCACCTGATGATCCGCTGGTCTCGGATAGGTTTACGAAACGCGTGCTTGCCGTGTGGCGCGAACCGATGATCGTGAAGAGGTACGTGCCGGGCACAAGTCCCCGGAAATAGATGCGCTGCTGTTCCGCCCCGCCGAGCAAACGAATCGGCCAGTCCTCCACCAACCGTCCGAGCATATCATAGACTTTGTATTGAGCCTCCTCGGCTTCAGGCCACACGATCGCTGCAACAGACCAGCCTCTGGTGATGGGATTCGGCGAGAGCGAAAGGCCCGTCCCATCGAGTGATACCGGGATATTCTTCACATCGGCCCACTTTGGATTTAGATGGACAGGTATTTGCGTTGTGCCTTTATAGACCCAAAGTGATCCTTTTTCACTCTCAGGAATAGAGTACGGATCACCCACCATCACATCCTCAAGCGAGTCCTCGTCCGCTGTCAGCGTGTCCGCACCGGCTTCACCGATAATGCCAGAGTGATAAATATCGATCTTTTCGTCGAGGGCAGTTCCAGTGACATAGAACATGTTGATTTCGGCCGCACCGGCGGTATTTGCCGTCGTGAGTATTACATGATTGCCTGTGCCCGTCATATCGCCGGCATCGATTAGACCCTCGGGCCAAAAATCGAATTGGTAAAACCGCCAAAAGTCCAGCATAGCTGGATGCCGAATGATGAATGCTGCGCTATCGATCGTAATGCGATGTGAGCCGAAATCGGGTCCGCCCCGGAACATGAATATGGCTCCGGCGCTGTCTTTTCGTGTCACAAAGACCGGAAGAAAGTCAACGGAATTGTCTGTGCTCGCCTTGGGCAATGCTCGCATCGTAAACCATTTTTCCGCTGTGTGCAGATGAGACGACAAACTCGGATTTTGCCAGGACGTGAAAATTGTGTCCTTACCCATTGCATGAGCCAGACTGTCGAGAGAGAAGGGACGATCGTTTCGATAGTAGCATAGATTTGTGGAGTCGTCGGAGACGATGAGATCGTCTCGGCCGATACCCCGAAAATCCGCTTGAGTGCATATTCGGAACGCGTGGTTATTGGGCTTCATCGGATATAGGAAGGCAGATGTGTCCTCATATGCCGTGTCCTTCGATGCTAACTGTGTTCCTCCTCGGTACAAGGTCAAGTAAGCCGTGTCCTTCTCGTTGATGTAATCAGAATAACAACTGATGACAATGTCCTCGACTGTGTCGTTTGTAAGATACGCGAAATAAGGATCGACAATGCCATAACCGAGTCCTCCACCGGAGTGGTAATCACCATGCCTAATGTTTGCCAGAAGTTCCGTAAATCTCAGAGAATCGTAATCCCCGGCATCATCGGCCCAATAGATCTTTAGATTGGCTGCGTCCAAAATATCGACGTTTGATCGATTGTGAAAATGTCCGAATCGGAGATCCTCAATATCGGGCAGAAACTTCTGCGCCCTCGCTTTGAAATTGTGTAAATCAAATGGCCCCGTAGCAGCGGTGACAAAAAAATTCGTCGATTGATTAAGAGCGTTGGTCGGTCCTTGCCTCCCGATGAGCATGTTGCCAAAGCTTCCATCGGGCTTTGGTCCAAGATTGTGGATGAAGGCGCCGGGACCCTTTCCGCTATCGATGGTCTGAATCGTATCGATCTCGCCTGGCACGCCGATTTGCGGGAAATAGCAATTGCTATCGAGCGCAGGACTGCTGAACGGCGTGTTTTGGGCACGGGCTTCCCCTCCTACAAAAAGGAGCGTCATCAGAGCCGCGAGCACGTTCAAACGCTTGAGGCCCATGGTTAGAAAAGAGCAGACATCAAATGACGAATGACAATTAGAATCCAATTTGTCATTCGTCATTCGTCATTTGTCATTGAATGGACCCTACCTGGCTCCCAACCTGCGCAGAGTAGATATGTGTGAGCTCCGTGGATATTCCGCCCGAAGCCGCTCGTACCAGGTGTTCGCTCCCTGGCGATTCCCAAGATGCAGATTGGCACGTGAAAGTTTGTAGAGCGACATCTCCCGCTTGTATTGGGGTCCAACGCGCACCACATACCGGAAATATGGCATCGACTCGGCATAGCGGCCCATGGCATAGAGCGATTCACCCATCCAGTAATATGCATTCGGCACCAGCTCCGGCGGACGGCCCGTCGTAACGATGCGCGAGAACAGCGCCAGCGCTTCATCGTATCGAGCACCGTTGTATGCTCCGAGTGCTGCCTCGTAAAGTCCGTATTCCGTCGCGTCCGGCTGCGGAAGCCGTGGCGCAACCGACATCGGTGGTCGCGGCGCAGCGAATCCTTCCGCTGGCGGCGGCATTTCGCGCGGCGCCTCGCGGTCGTCATTGGCAAGTTGGCTCACTCGCGCCAAAGCACTATCGGCATGATTCAACACTTGCTTCGCGCTCGGCGCGGATTGCTCGCTGGCAGCGGGAGCGGCCGGCCGACTGCGTTGTGCGGTGCCTCTCGAACTTCGTGATGGACGGCACGCACTAAGCGAGAGGGTGCTCGCGGCGAGAATGCCAAAGAGGAAAATCTTGTACGCGTTGCGCATGGTCTATCTCCTCAATAAAGATTGTATTTGATGCCGATCGAAAGCGAGACGTTCGAGGCCGAACGTTGCGGACCCGTCTGTGATACAAGATACGGGTCATTTCCCGGTTTGGTCAGCACAGGGCCAGCGCCCGATCCGTTCGGATAAATGTCGTAATCATAAACGTACACGCTCATTTCCGTGAGTCGGAATTCGGCGAATAAATCGAGCATGCTGTTGCCAGCGTCGGCATCATACATAAGTGGCTCCTCGAACCCCAGCGAGCCATACAGCGCAAACGGAAGCGGCGGGTGCATCCTCCGAGTGAAGCTCGCGGCGCCATCCGAAGAACTGACATCTTCTTCGTAAATTCCGACGAGATAGATTCCTCCGCCGGCACCGATGTAAACCGATGGCAAACCACCACCGAAATTTGTTCGAACGTTCAGGCCAAGCAGCACCGGTACGAAGGTCGCGGTCCGCGTTGTCGAAAGTGTGACGCCTCCGCCAAGCGGATCGCCGGTCGAACCGCCGCTCGAAAGATGATAACCTGTCGAGGCCTCGAGTTCGAGTCCGACAACCGGCACGGTACCGCTGGTGCTCCCTGCGGAATCGACAACATCGACCGGAATGAGCGGAAGATCAAGTGCGAGATCGAGCTTCGGACCTTGACCGGTGCTCCACCAAAGGTCATCACTCTTTGTGGAGCTATAGAGTTGCCGCGAGCGGCCCAAGCCGTAGCCTGCGCTCGCTTTCAGACTAAAAAGCGTGGGCGCTTCGATCGCTGCCCCAGCATCCTGCGCGCGGCACACGGTCGGAGCGAATGCTGCGAGTGCAGCCGTTGCGAGCGCACCCATCGCGAGTGTGATCGCGATCACGGGAAATACAGAACGGGCTTGTCGTATCATCATGAGATTCAATTGATTCAACTTCATTCACCGGTCAACGCGCGGAGCCGAATTGACGCACGAGAGTGATATTCTGAATTCGGATAATCAGCCAGCAATCGCGCATATGCTGCCCTCGCGTTCGATTTATCTCCGAGCTGTTCGTAGCACTCCGCGATCTTAAACGCTGCCGCGGAAGCTTTGGGCGATTGTGGATACCCATCGAGCACAGACCGGAAACCGTGCAATGCCCGGCTGTAGCGCTTCATCGCATACAAACTTTCACTTTCCCAATATTTATAGTTCGGATAGTATGACCCGGTGGGATCGTCCGCCTCCAGGGATTGCATGGCATCGAGCGCGGCAGAATACTGCTTATCATTGAAGAGTCTCAGCGCCGATTCATATCGATCGCGCAGCATTGTGGATCCCTGATCCGCGGGTGGCACGGGCGCGGCAAAACCACGAGGTGCGGGTGTTTCTCGCGGTTCCGCAGTCTGTGCGGGAGGCGGCGCAGGAAGTTCGGTGCCATCGATACGGGATCGCAACATCGACACATCTGCTTCCAACGCACGGATTCGCTCGCGATCGGCACTGGCTAAACTCGTGAGCGAATCGATAAGCTCGACCAGCTTCTCCTGAACGAGACGCAGCGAATCGACCTCGCGAGACAGGCCACCGGTTGGCGTTCGCGCGGCGGCGTCCCGGCGCGACTGCTGGGCCGTGCGGCATCCAAAGAGTGCCACCATGCTGGCGGCAAGTAGAAAAGCGGTCCCCGTGTGGACGAGCGTCCGCGGTAAGTGAGTCATATCGCGCGTTAATTGCACGACGAATGATCGTTCGTCGAAATAGCCGCCAACAGGCGGCACCGCGGGGCACGCGGCCTACTGCCTATCAATGCATCACAAAGATACTACTATTTGCGGCAAAAAGCAAGAAAATGTGCCAGTATGCCTCAAAAACATTTTTAATGAATCGACAGGGGAGTTCACGCTCCGATTCAAACATCGCCAGAAATCCCGGCAGGTCGTCCTCCTTGTGAAGCCCGAATTTTTGCGCAGATTCAGTCGGTGAATCTGG
Source organism: Bacteroidota bacterium (assembly GCA_030706745.1). Classification (NCBI taxonomy): domain Bacteria; kingdom Pseudomonadati; phylum Bacteroidota; species Bacteroidota bacterium. The sequence continues at coordinate 250,911 of JAUZNX010000002.1, read as the reverse complement.
ACGGTGCGCATGGCAATGCAAAGAGTGGTGCATTGTCCTGCGCTTTCTGATCGAGCTGGCGAAGAGAATAATCTTAGCTTATCAGAGCATTCGCCGAATTCGGTGAGATGCTTAGATCTCAATGAGCGACCCATAGCAGTCATTGACTCACCAATTTTTCAAATGCGGAACCTACTGATTTCAAGCGGCATTTAAGGGCCGCTTCCTTAGCTCAGTTGGTAGAGCAACTGACTCTTAATCAGTGGGTCGCCGGTTCGAGCCCGGCAGGAAGCACAAGGTCTGTCCCCTTGAACATGATCGTCAGCCTTTTCATGGTAAGGTCCGTTGCCTGATCCCCGTCTCGATTCCTTTTGCCTGAAGGCGACTGTCAAAAGTCCGCTCGAATGTCAGATTTCCTCCAATGATTACATAAGAAGCCAGAACTGCTTGGTCGCGGATCCCGATGCGATTCCTTCGTGGCAGCCAGGGAAAAGGAATATCTTGACTCTCCGTAAGATATTCTTCCCCTCCGATCAAATATCTTACGCATCATTTAGGGCTAATACGCGCTATTGCTTCAAAAATACACGCGGAGACAACGTGGCACAATAGTTCGAATAAGAATCACCAGTGATCGATCTGCCAGTTCTCAGAAACTGTAGAATTGCATTCCGATGACAGGTCCTCCATAAGACGACAAGAAAAAGGCGACAAAAAGGGTAGCGTAAGCTACCCTTTTTTTGCGACCTGCAACCAAGGTTTTCCTAGCCACTAACGTTCCGGCACGGCTTTTTCCCATTACTAAGGATAGAGTCGTCAGCGATTTCAAAATCGTTGAATATTCGCCCATAAGGCCCATTCTTGATCTTTCGGCCAAAGTGGTTTATTCGAGGCCGTAAAGAATTTTAACGGTAGCCAAGTGGAACCGTAGGATTTTCGTCAGAAGCGTTTTGAATTCTAGCAGGACCATGAAATCACGCCCCCTAAACGATTTGGTGCTCGCCGAAGGTGCGTTGGCGCACCTATTCGAACGGCTGGGAATCGATTACTGCTGCCACGGCGAGGAAACGCTGGAGGTCGCTTGTATCAAGAGAGGTCTTGATGTCGACTTGGTTTTAGCTGAAATTGAGGCTATGCGGCAGACCCGCCCATATAGCTTCCTTCATGGTGACTTGTGGAGCGAGGAATTCCTCATCGAGTACATTGTTGAAAACCACCACCGGTATTTTCGAGCCACGATGCCGGTGTTGCTCGAGCAGTTGACGAAGGTTAACGAAGTGAACGGTGAGCGCTATGCGTATCTTCGACCGGTGTTGTTCCTTTTTCAACGCGTGACGCACGAAATCGAGCAGCACATGCGCAAAGAGGAAATGATCCTCTTCCCATATATTAAGTCATTGGCTTCGGCTCACGAATTTTCGCGCCGGCGTCCGCTGGCTCCATTTGTCGCAATCGAAGGTCCGATTACGCGTATGAAGGAAGAGCACGAGGAGACCGTACAGATCTTCGCGAAGATCCGCGCGCTGCTCAATGACTTTACCACACCGAAGGACGCGACTCCGATGCACGCTGCAGTGATTAGGGGTCTGCAGGCATTCACGAATGACCTGCATCAACATGTCCACCTTGAGAACAACCTTCTATTTCCGCGCGCGCGCGCGCTCGAGCAAGAATTTGACAAGCGGACTGGTCTTCCGCTGGCCGACAGAGCTTCGTCGTATTCAAGAGAACCTTCACATAGGAGTGCAAACGCCTTATCATAATTTATCGCCTAAAGACCTATGGATAACGCTGTCACATTCAAACCACTAAAACGGAGCGAGCGCATGCGGAAAGCAGCGCCGCCAAAGGAAGTCCCACGCCGAGACGATCTTCTGCCATTGCTTGCCAAATATGATGTGCAGGCACCGCGATACACGAGTTATCCGCCTGCAACTCAATTTACCGCAGCCTTCGATAGCGGCCGCTATATCAGCCAGATTGCACAAATCGGAAGTGACGGCGAGCGGACCGAGCTCTCGCTGTATATGCATTTGCCGTTCTGTGATACGCTCTGCTACTTCTGTGGCTGCACCATGTTGATCTCGAACAATCGGGAGAAGATCGCCGAATACCTGGGGTATCTCAAGCGCGAGATCACGATGGCCTCTGAGTTATTCGAGGTGCCGCCCGTCATCGTCCAAATGCATTGGGGGGGAGGAAGTCCCACGCATCTGCTCCCTCAGGAAATCGCTGAACTGGGTGCGCATATTCGCAGTACTTTTGAATTTGCTCCGAATGCCGAAGTCTCGATCGAAATCGATCCACGTGGCGTAACGAAAGAGCACATTGCTGCCATGCAAGCTGTCGGATTCAACCGAGCAAGTATTGGCGTCCAGGATTTCGATTCTGACGTGCAGATAGCCATCAATCGTGTTCAGCCGCGGAGCATCACAGAGCAAGTGATCACCTGGTGCCGGCAAGCCGGGATTTCGGCTATTAATCTGGATCTTATTTATGGACTCCCCTACCAGACCAGCGAGAGTTTTCTGAGGACGCTGGAAGCGGTAAAGGAAATTTCTCCGGACCGAATTGCGGTATATAATTTCGCATACGTTCCGTGGATCAAGCCTCATCAGAAGTTGATCGAGATCGAGACGCTGCCGAAAGCAAGTTCGAAACTCGCGCTCCTTGAGCTTGCCATCCGTGTACTTAGCGAGGCAGGCTATGAATATCTGGGAATGGACCATTTTGCGAAGCCATCGGATGCTCTCGTCCAGGCCAAGCATGCCAAAACCCTTCACCGAAATTTCCAGGGATATTCGACACTCGCTGGCAAGGACCTTCTGGCATTCGGTATTTCCGCCATCGGACGTGTGGAAAACTTTTTCGCGCAAAATGTCAAGGAGCTGCCTGACTACTATCGAATGATCGATGAAGGTCGACTCCCGATCGAGAAGGGATACGAACTGACCGCGGACGATGCAGTGCGCGAGTATGTCATTATGCAGTTAATGTGCAACTCCCGACTGGATGAGCGCGAGACAGAGCTTCTTTTTGGAATCAATTTCAAAGAATATTTCTCTCAGGCAATCGCAGCCCTCTCCCCCCTGGCTGCCGATGGTCTATGCGAGATAGAGAACAATGCAATCGGCATCACAGACCGAGGCCGATATTTTTTGCGCAACATCGCTGCACAATTTGATGCATATCTGCCCTCCGCACAGGCGGCGCAGATGTACTCCCGCGCAGTGTAAAATGCGGATAGGCTGGTATGGACAGTGGATTGAAACCGGTGGAACAATGTTCTGTGGTTGACGGCGCGTTACTGCTCACGGATGTGGGGCCGAAAGCGCGCCGCCGAGCTGTACTCCGTGCTATGCCTCAAACAGAATCCGCCTTGCTCCGTTTTGCCTTCGAACATTCCTCGGATGGGATGCTTTTGACCGATCCTCATGGAGTCATCCGGATGGTCAATAATGCATTCATCCGCATGTTCGGCTTTACTCGCGATGAAGTGATCGGACAACGGACCGGTTTTTTGCGCTCCCAGTATTCCACGCAGGAGTTTTATGAGATGATGTGGAATTCACTTCGTGAACGCGGCGAGTGGAAAGGCGAGATCATTAACCGGACGAAGCAAGGGACGGAGAAAACATGTTTTCTCACCATCACCTCGATTTTCTCCGAGGCAGGAGAACGGCTTGGGTATCTCGGAGTGGAGATTGATCTGACAGAGCGAAAGCGCCTTGAATCTCAGTTGATTCAAGGCGAAAAACTCTCCGCGATTGGCGAAAGCGTGGCAACACTCGTGCATGAGATCCGCAATCCGCTCAACGGTATCGCGATGAATATCTACATGCTCGAGCACAGTGCGAACACCGATAAGCACTGGACCGAGGAGGAGCGCGAGTCGATCCATCTTATCAGCCGAGAGGCAAAACGGCTCGAAGGACTTGTAAAGAACGTACTGACGTATGCGCGAAACGTCGAACTCCGCTACGAACGCGTCATTCTTTCTTCATTCCTTGAAGAACTTGAAGAATTGCTTGTTTTTCAAGCCGAGCAGCGGGACGTGACACTTAAAGTATTGATCGAGCAAGATAAACTCACGGGACGCTTCGATCCCGATCAGATGAAGCAGGTCATGCTGAATCTCGTTCAAAACGCAATCGAAGCTGCTGAGCAAAGCGATCAGCGAGCAGTCCAAGTCCAGGCCAATCTACGTGAAGATTCCTCTTGGAGGCCCATCAGCTCTTCGGGTCGCGTCATTCTCTTTGAAGTAGCTAATAGCGGCCCAGGCATCCCGGAAGAAGTCCGAAGCCGACTCTTTCGGCCATTCTTCACGACCAAATCCCAGGGATTGGGACTCGGGCTGGCGACGAGTGCGAAGATCGTCCGTCAGCACCATGGAATTCTCGACATTCGAAAGGCCGAAGAGCCTCCCTTTACGACCGTATTCACTGTAGCTTTACCCGCATAATATCGTGGAAGAAGAGCAAGTACTAACCCTACCCCGAGATGGTATTGCCCAACGGGCATCCACTACCCGCCGCGTCCTCGTTATCGATGACGACGCAACCGCACGACGCACCCTTGAGCGATTCCTGACGCGAGAGGGATTCTCCGTAACGACTGCCGCAAATGCGAATGAGGGCTTGCTGGCAGTGCAGGTCGATCAGCCCGAAATCATCTTGTCGGACATTTATATGCCCGGCATGTCTGGTCTCGAGCTTCAAGCGAAGATCCAGGAATTCGCGCCGCATATCAATATCTTGCTGATGACCGGGCAAGACGATATGCCAACGACCGTCAAGGCCATGCAGCAAGGCGCATACGATTATCTTACGAAGCCGATCGATCTCGAACGGCTCAAGAAGATCCTTACTCGCCTGATCGAGACGCAGCAACTCTCCGAGCAACTCGAACTCCTGAAAAAGACCGAGGCCGAAGAGTATAAACTCGAGAACATTCTGGTCGGACGAAGCCGACAGATGCTCGATATTTACAAAACAATCGGCAGCGTGACACGCTCGCGTGTCACTGTTCTGATCGAAGGCGAGTCTGGCACGGGCAAAGAGCTCATCGCACGGGCAGTTCATTTTAACTCGCCATGGAAAGACGAACCGTTCATTGCCGTTAATTGCACGGCACTTGCCGAGACGTTGCTCGAATCTGAATTGTTCGGGCACATGAAGGGATCGTTCACCGGTGCGACCGCCGATAAGCGTGGAAAATTCGAGCTTGCTCGCGGCGGTACAATCTTCCTCGATGAGATCGGCGAGATTTCACCGACGCTCCAGGTTAAGCTATTGCGCGTATTGCAGGAGCGGGAATTCGAACGAGTCGGAGGCGAAAAAACGCTTCCCATGAGTGCGCGAATCATCGCTGCGACGAATCGCGACCTCAAAAAAGAAGTCGATGAAGGCCGCTTCCGTGAGGACTTATATTATCGACTTAATGTCGTTTCGATCAAAGCGCCGCCACTTCGCGAGCGCAAGGAAGACATTCCGATTCTCGTCACGAACTTGCTTCGGCGCATCAATGAAGAACTTCACACGAAGGTCTTCAAGGTTAGCTCGCAAGCGATGGAACGTATACAAAAGCACGATTGGTCCGGGAATGTCCGCGAGCTTGAGAATGTGCTGACCCGCGCGGTCGTGCTTTCCAAGTCCGATGTGATCGAGGAGTCTGTTCTTCCGAATCCTTCGGAACATCTGGGTCATGCGAACCACTACGACTGGAATCGCTCGCTGGCCGATGTCGAGCGCGAACATATTCGTCGCGTCCTCGATGCCGTCCACGGCAATCGTACCGAAGCAGCCCGCATTCTTGGGATTTCCAAACCTACGCTATACGCCAAGCTTCCCACCGTTAAACATGAAGAAAAGGTGGATCACCACGAGACAGCGCATAGCGCCTAGCGCTCTGCTATAACTGGAGCGGAACTGATGTTCCGCTCCACTGTCTCAATTGCCGCCGAATTGAGAATGTGTGACCAGCGACTGCTTCCAGCAGAGAACGAAGCACCCCCTGGACGACTTAGCCGATTACAGGTGTGTTTTGTGAAATTCTGATTGCGCCTACCTGCAGTGTTCGATGCTCAGCGTGTTTGTTTTCACAGCAATCGGACTAACGTATGGAATTCCCAATTCCATACCGCGCAACAAAAAGAGTGTCGCAATCACAAGACCAATGGCTGGCGCAGCATATCGCAGACGTTGCCGGACTTCACACGACATTCTGGAACCGCCGATGGCAATGGCACTCATTAGCGGAACGGTACCGAGACCAAAACCGAGCATGAAGACTGCACCTTGAATCATCGATCCCATTCCAAGTGAACCCAACAATGCGGCGGTGACCATGCCGCATGGCAGGAGTCCATTGAGAAGTCCAATTCCGAAATGCGTGAGCGTTCCATGATGAGTGAAGAGACGAGAAAGTCCTCGCTTGATGGGTATCACAGCTCGATCTAGTCGCATATTTACCCGTACTTCCCGTCGCCAGAGAAATTGCGCAGCAAGTGCAACGATCATCGCCAGACCCGATACAATCGAAAGCACACGGCTATAGCCGGCCAGTACGACAGCACTTCCACTCAGACCGACGATTGCTCCAAGCGACATATATGTTGTCACCCTGCCGAGTTGATAGATAAATTTCTCCGTTACATGGCGTGGCCATCCGGGCCGCGTTCCACTTGGAAGCGCAACTGCAATTGGCCCGCACATGCCCGCACAATGCAAACTGCCACCAAGACCGAGCGCAAGCCCGGCAAGAATTCCGATCATGGATAAACTACAGGGTGTCGTCTGCTATCAACTGATAAGACTGATTCTGGAACGTCCAATCCAGAGTTACCCGCCAGAGCCCCCTGGAAAGCTGCGCCGTTGGAACGAGCATCGATCCATTGCTCCCAAGGGCAAGCTTCAGTGTTCGGTCCTCATTCGATGCATTTGGCCGGTAGAGCGTTACGCTTCCCTGGGCTGACGCAGCTTGATCGCGTGGAATTTGAATAGCGAAGACGCCGCGGCTCCTGTCATTCTGGATCGATGCTGCACCGGATAGCGTCGCCGCGCGCGCCTGAGCAGCCACCGTCACGTCCTGTTTCAGACTTTGCTCGTAGTAATCGCCTCGCACGAGATCGACTTCGGTTGTCATGGCATAGCCGACCCAGCTTGCAGTCCCTGCAATGAAGATGACGTACGCTGCTATGATGCCCCAACCCCAGCTAATTTGTTTTATCCGTATCATTTATGGAATCAGTAATTCGCTTTTCACTTGCTTGACAATTTCATTGCCGGAATGCAGCGCGAGTACCAAATGGACTTCATGTGCGCCATGCTCATGCTCGTGTTCATCGTCCGCGTGCTCCGGATTGGATGGAACCTCGACAAGGAATCGACCTTGTACTCGTTCACCTCGCTTGACACTCAAAGGCAACCCTAAAGGCGTGATCGTCGCGTTTTTTGGCTCGATTGCCGTGAGTGTATATGCCAAATCCCGCGATCCCTTGTTGATGATCTGAACGTCGTAGAAATTTGCGGTCCCGTGCTGCGTCATTGTCCACGTCGTGCCGGGTGAGCGAAGCACGCGGACATCGAGATCTGAACGAAACACGAAGAGTCCGATCGTCAAAAGTGTCAGTACCGTCCAGAGAGCACCGTACGCCTTGACCCTCGGTGTTAGCCATTTCTTATTCCCGGTTTGAACTGCCGTGGCGCTCGCATACCGAATCAGCCCTTTGGGCAGATTCACCTTGGTCATCACATCATCGCAGGCATCGATACAAGCGGTACACGCGACACATTCGAGCTGAATCCCGTTGCGTATATCGATGCCGGTAGGGCATACTGCAACACATTGGTGACAGTCGATGCAATGGCCAGTATCACGTTCCGTGCGTGTATCGTCGCGCTTCCACTTGGAGCGCGGTTCGCCGCGTTTTGCGTCGTAGGTTACCGTTACTGTATTATCATCGACGAGCGCCGACATGAACCGGCCATACGGACATACGACAAGGCACGCTTGTTCGCGAAATCGGGCGAAGACTAAATAGAAAACAACCGTAAAGGCAAGTAGCGCAATGAACAGCTCCAGATGTGCCAAAGGCCCATCCTTCACATATCCTTGAAGCGCATCGCTCGAGACAACATAAGCCAGGAAGACATTCGCAATTGCGAATGAGATTGCGAAGAAGATGGACTGCTTAAGAACGAGTCGCGCGACTCGACTCGCCGTCCAGGGACCTCGATGTCGCGTGAGTTGCTCGCCAGCTGTACCGTCGATCAGCCATTCGATTCGTCGGAAGACCATCTCCATAAATACCGTCTGCGGACAGAGCCAGCCACACCAGATCCGACCTAGCACCGAAGTGAAGACAACAATCGAGACCAGACCTGCCAGAAACAGCACGACGATCAGGTAGAAGTCCTCCGGCCAAATCACGAAGCCGAGCAGCACAAACTTCCGATTGATGAGATCGAACAGCAGGAACTGGTCGCCACCGATTTTGATGAACGGCGCCACTGCAAGAAATGCCAGTAATATCCCGGCGACGGCTGTTCGCCAGCGCGTGAATGAGCCTTTCGGCTTTCTCGCATAGATCCACTTGCGCCGGCCATCCGAAGCAACGCTCGCAAGCTGCGACCGAAATCGCTCCTCTTCTTGAATTAGATCCAGATCAGTGAGTGCCATGCCGAATACTTAGTCCTGTGATTTGACCAGCACGTCTCTGGCTGGATCGATTGGCTTCGGATTTGGTGGATTCGAACCGTGCTTTGAGATAACATAAGACGCCACGTCCAGCAATTCGTCATCGGTCAGGCGATTGTTATTGCCAAATTGGAGCATTCCCTTCTCGGGATAACCGGTCGTGATACTCTTAAGAATATCCTGGAAGCGACCGCCGTGCAGCCAGTAGTCATCGGTCAGATTCGGGCCCACCAAACCACCCAGATCGGGTCGATGACACGTGAAACAAAGGTTACGCTGCTGGAAGATCGACTCGCCAATCTTTAGCGACGCAGCATCCGTCTTCTTTTGCCATGTCGAAAAGTCGCGAACGCCGGGTTTTAGCGGCGTCTTCACATTCTTCATCTCAGCAGCAAATTCCTGTTCCTGCCCGCGCGGACCATACCACAGGAAATTCCAATCCGGGCCCTCCCACGCATGATAGTAAAACAAATAAATTGCACCGAGTATGATGGTAACGTAAAAGCCATATAGCCACCATTTCGGTAGTGCGTTATCATATTCGCGAATACCGTCGGCATCATGCCCTTCAATGAGAATATCTTTTGGTTCGTGTGCCATAGCTCAGGCGTATGTTTGGTTGGCGTTCGAAGTGGAGAAGTCCGAAGATGAGCAATCGTTGTCGGATAATGCAGCCTGCGCGATTGCTTCGAGTCTCTGTCCTCGACTCGATCGCGGGTTGGCCCGGAAGAACCAAACTATCAGCACCGCGAAGAGCGAGAAGAACAGTATGAGCGATACGATTGGATAGTATTCGATCCCTGGGATGGATGTCAGTACTTTAGATTCCATTGCTACTCCGCTTTCTATTTCGATGCAGTATTGTTCGGCGCTGGCACGAGGGCAGATGCGACGGGCATCTTTTTGATGTCAGTGCCCATCCGCTGCAAATACGCGATGAGCGCGATGATTTCCTTGTTGGGATTAATACCTTGCAAGCCCGTCGTCCCCAGTTCAGCCGCAATCTTGCGCTGCTGTTCATGGGCAAGATCCACAGCATCGAACTCGAAATCATGCGCATACGGCACACCAAGATTTCGGAGCGTAATGATCTTACCCTCCGTATGTGAGAGGTCGAGATCGTCCTCGAATAGCCATGTATAGGCTGGCATAATCGAGTTCGGCGAAGTTGACCTCGGATCCATCATGTGTCGCCAATGCCAGGCACTCGGATATTTGCCACCAATGCGGGCCAGGTCCGGGCCAGTCCGCTTCGAACCCCAAAGGAATGGATGATCGTAAACGAATTCACCGGGTTTTGAATAGTCCCCATAGCGCGCGACTTCGCTGCGGAATGGCCGGATCATCTGCGAATGGCAATTATTGCAGCCTTCGCGAATATAGATATCACGTCCTTCGACTTCCAGCGGGGTATAGGGCATGACGCTGGCAATGGTCGGCACATTGGATTCGACGAGCGCGGTTGGGACGTACTCGATAAGCCCACCGATGAGAACCGCGACGAGCGCATAAAGGCTGAACCGCAGTGGCGCTGCTTCGAGCGCTCGGTGCCAGGTTTCTCGTTTCGGTTCAACCATAAGCCTTCGGTTCACGACTTGCACTTCTTCATCGCGCAATAGTGAACCAGTCTTGGCTGTCTTAAATAAATTCCACGCGGCTAAGATCGCTCCGCTAATATACAGTGCACCTCCGATCGACCGCATGATATACATCGGTTTGATCTGCATGACCGTTTCGAGAAAGTTTGGATACATGAGTGAACCATCCGGACGGAATTGCTTGAACATGAGCGCCTCGGTGATCCCAGCCCAATACATAGGGATCACATAGAAGACCACGCCAAGCGTCATGAGCCAAAAGTGCCAGTTGGCCATCTTCAGAGAGTACAATTTGGTCCGGTAGATGCGTGGGAAGATGTAATAGAGCAGTGCAAAAGCAAAGCCGCCATTCCACAATAGGGCTGGCAGATGCACATGGCCGATCACGTAATTCGTATAGTGTGTTAGCGCATTTACATTCTTGAATGCCATCATCGGCCCTTCGAATGTCGCCATGCCGTAGGCGGTGATGCCAACAACAAAGAACTTCAGCACCGGGTCGGTCCGGACCTTATCCCACGCACCTCGAAGAGTCATGAGTCCATTGATCATTCCACCCCAGGATGGCGCGATCAGCATGATGCTAAAAACAGAGCCGAGCGACTGAGCCCAATCCGGAAGAGCAGTGTAGAGCAGATGGTGTGGGCCAGCCCAAATATAAATGAATATCAGACCCCAAAAGTGGATGATCGAAAGGCGATAGGAGAAAATTGGCCGGTCCGCAGCCTTCGGCACGAAGTAATACATAACGCCGAGAAATGGCGTCGTAAGAAAGAATGCCACGGCATTATGACCATACCACCATTGAACCAGCGCGTCCTGAACGCCCGCATACATCGAGTAACTTTTGAGAAATGACACCGGCAACTCGAGTGAATTCACAATGTGCAAAATGGCAACGGTGAGAAATGTCGCCAGATAAAACCACACCGCCACGTACATGTGCTTATCCTTGCGGTGCAGGATCGTCCAGATCATATTCCATCCAAAGATGACCCAGACCGCAGCAATTGCGATATCAATCGGCCACTCGAGTTCGGCGTATTCCTTGCTGGTCGTGAAACCGAGCGGTAGCGTGATCGCCGCGCTAACGATAATGATCTGCCAACCCCAGAAGTGGAGCTTGCTAAGCAGGTCACTCGCCATCCGTGCCTTGCAGAGCCGCTGCAATGAGTAATAGACCCCAACAAAGATCGCGTTGCCTGCAAATGCAAAAATGACCGCGTTCGTATGAAGCGGCCGAAGCCGGCCATACGAAAGGATGTTGATGCCGCCGAGGAAGTCCGGGATATAGAGCTTCATAGCCACAATGATCCCCACCAACATCCCGATGATCCCCCACCCCATCGTTGCCATGGAAAACAGGCGGACGATGTTGTTATCATACGCTACGGTTTCTGTCCGTGGGAGCGGGCCGCCTGCAGCGACAGGCGGTGCTTCAGATTTTGTGAGCAACACGTCATCCGGGGGTCGTTGCGTGAGTTCAAGTGCCATGAGTGGTAATTGAATGGATATCGGTGGGTGTGCGGTCAACCACAGATGGTTGATCGTCAAATAGAATTCTTATTGCGGGTGTGTGAAGATCGTCGTATTGCCCGTTGGCATTGGCCCATAGGAATGCAACGAGAAATACGGAGGCAGCGAGGACGCTTGATAGCACCAGCAGGATTACTATGTTCATTTGATGCTCCCTATGAAGTGCCTGGCGCCGCCTACACTGATCGCGATCACCGTTAGCGAACTTACCGGCATGAGTATCGCGGCCATCATCGGAGAGAGTCTGCCAAATATCGCGAGTGTTAGCCCGAGCGCATTGTACAAGACTGAAAAGATCAAGCTAACGGCAATCACCCATTTCATTGCGCGAGCGTATTGCAGCAGCGCCGGCAAAGCCTGGAGCGCGTCCGCATGCATAATAATGTCACATGCCGGTACCAGAGTCGCTGTGCCTTCGGTCACCGCGATGGCGACATCCGCAGCAGCCATCGCGCCGGCATCGTTGAGCCCGTCGCCGACCATGAGCACCGCTCGCCCTTCGGCGCGAGCCGCTTGGACGCGTTCCACCTTTTGTGCGGGTCTGCAATTGAATGTCATAGCGCTCGCATCGAAATGCGATTCGAGCAAGGGGCGGTCTCGTTCGGAGTCGCCAGAAATGAGTGCGACGCGCGGCGATTGCTTGTCGGTATCGGGCAGGCGCTCGCGCAATCTTGCGATCATATTGGCAATGCCACTCTTAAGGACGGGCTTCAAAGTAAACGCTCCGGCATAGGCCCCATCAAGGGCGACAGCAGCGGCAATCTCCTTTGCTCCGCTCTGTTCCGGTATTGCCCCGCATTCTTCTTCGATAAAACTTGGCGACCCAATCACGATCGTGTGACCGATCGCGGTCCCGAAAATCCCGCGTCCAATTATTTCGCGTACTGGACCCAACCTGAAACCCTGCTCGTCTAACTCGACTTGCTCTTCTATTCCCTTTGCGCCATTTAGCTGGTCCGCGATAGCTCGGCTGATCGGGTGAGTACTCTGCGCGGCAATAGTGCCGATTGCGCGCCACTCCTCCCGCGTGAGACTGCGTCCCAGAAATACCAATTCATGATCGGATGCTGTGAGTGTGCCGGTTTTATCGAAGATCACATGTTTCACTCGGTCGAGATCAAGAAGGACGCCCATGTTCTTGAGGTAGATACCCTGCCGACCAAGCCGACCCATTGCGCTCCCGAGCGTGATCGGTGCTGCCAGCGTGAGCGCGCAGGGACATGCAATGATCAGGACCGCCGTTAGAATATTGAAGGCCTTTGCCCAATCTGGCAGCCATAAGGAAGCGCCCGCAAGAGCGATCATAACTGCAATACCCGTAAACCACTGGCCGAAGCGGTCGCTAAGTTTGAAGAATGTCGAGCGCGGTAGCCCAACCCCTTCTCCACCTGATTCACCGTTGGATCCCGCTATTTGCCGGATATTGCCACTGCGGTCCCACATCGCAGCAAGTTCGCTGTGCGAGACACTCTTGATCGCCAGCAGTCGCATGGATTGGCCGAGCACCTTACCTCCTGCATAAACAAGTGCTCCTTTTGTACACTCGACCGGGACTGCTTCACCCGTCACAAAACTGTAATCGATATAGCCAATTTCACTCTCGAGCATACTATCGCATGGTACAACCTCGCCATTGCGGATCGAGAGGACGTCGCCAATCTGGACTTTCTCGATTGGAAGAACCGAACTCGCACCAGAACGCTCGATTCGCACCGAGAGTGGGAAAAACGAGCGATACGTACGATCAAAAGAGAGCGCATCGAACGCCTTCTGCTGAAAGAGCCGGCCAATCAGAAGAAAGAACACCAGACCGTTGAAGGAGTCGAGATAGCCTTCGCCTTGCCCTGTCGTAATATCGAACACACTGCGCGCAAAGAGCACAAGAATGCCCAATGCCACGGGCACATCAAGATTGATCCGCCGACCCCGGAGAGCACCACGAGCACCTTCAAACCAGGGCGAGGCACAATAAAAAAGTACAGGCACAGAAAGAGCAATTGAGAGGATTCGGAAGACGCTCATCAGTGGGTGTTCCACTCCAGAACTCCCAGCGAAATACTGCGCAACATACATCATCATCGTATTTCCCGCCGCGAACCCGGCAATGCCGATGCGGGCATACAACCTGCGTGTTGCGGTGTGATCGGGCTTGATATTCCCTTCAAGCCGGAGCAGCGGGGCATAGCCGACAGATGCCATACGTTCTGCGATCTTCCGCAACGATGTGATTCGTGGATCGAAATCGATGGTGACGGTTCGTCGAATGAAATCGACGGTGGATGCCAGCACGCCCGACTCCAGCCGATCAAACCGTTCGATGAGCCATACGCAGGAGACGCAGTGAATTGCGGGGACCGTCCAAACCACTCTGGCCATGGATGAACTGGCGAAGGTCAGCAACCCTCCGCCCACACTTGGATCGTCGAGTACCGCGAATTCATCTTCGCGGATGGACCGACGCTTCATACTGATGCCGGCATTTTCACCACGACCATAATAGTCGCATAGTTCATGCTCCGCAAGAATCTCATAGACGGTCTTGCAGCCGGAACAGCAAAAGGCCAGTGAGCCGTCTACGATACCAGCACCAACGACGTCTTCGCCACAATGCACACATGCCACCGTACCCGGCGCCAGGTGTCTCAAATCCGAAGCATTGCGCTGACTCTCTGACATTGAAGAACAGGGCGTTGCGACAAAAGCAACCCAAAACCATACGCCCAGCGATTTGCAGACTGTGCAACTTCATGCCATCAGCAATTCAGCGGCTTCAATGTAAAAAAGGATGGGAAATCGGACAACTCAAAGGCAAAAGAAGAGCCGGGCAGTGTAAAATTTATTTACACCACCCGGCTCGGTCGTATAAATACCTTACTGCTTGTATGTCGAGCTCAATGAGCGCACAAATGCGATGACATTCTTGATCGTGTCATCCGCCATTTGAGGCTGTGCTGGCATAGTGGGGTATCCAAATGCCGCACCGCCTTGTTTGACCACCTGGAAGATGTGCGCATTGGTCAGCTTGTCCATGTACGCTCCGTTCGTGTGATCGCGGGGCTTCGGATTAAGCGCTGCAGCGGCAGGCCCGTCTCCCTTGCCACCTTCGCCGTGACATGGCGCGCAGGTGGTGTGGTAAGTTGCTTTGCCTAGCGCGATGTGCTCAGGCGACCTATCGATTGTAACCGCCGTTTCACCGGCCGGTGCCGGGGTGGTGGTAGTGGTAGCGGCTCCCTGGTCCTGATTGAGCTTATCGCTTCCCCCGCCACATGATGCGAGCGAGACAAAGATAGCGAAGGCCGCGGCACCGATGGCGCCGCTGACGACAGACGATCTAACAGATTTCATACGGTTCTTTACTGGATGGTTAATGGTGCCGCCCACGCTCCTCTTGCGAGTGCCTGGGCTGGCGATACTAAAACGTTTCACACTGAGAAATAACGGAATCCCTGTCCAAACAAACAGGCTCATCACAAGCATGATGGCGGTTGTGCCCACGCCAAGCGTCTGCGTGAGGTACGCCCCTGCCGGACCAAGAACATAGAGTTCAGGGTCCAGCGCAAGAATCGTGAGCGTCCTGGCCGCATCGATGGGATTTGCGAATAGCAGAAATCCCAGCGTTCCCGCCGGAAGACGCACGACCGAAAGGCTTCCCATTAGCAGCAAGTCATACGCGAGAACGAAAACGAACCAAAGAAGAATCGACGTCGTCTGCGCTTCGGCGCGGCCCTTTGCGCGCACAGAAATGTACAGGCCAACGGCAAGCATGGCGCTGGCTACTAGCAGCGCGAGCATTGGGAACAGAAGGAAATGGAGAAAACTTCCGACACCGGTCAACGAACCGATTATGATTCCCGCTGGCGCGAAACCCGCCAGTGTCGCAATTGCCATCGCGCACCACAGCCCGGAAAATTTTCCGAGGAGCAATTCCGATCGTTCGATCGGCTGCGCAAGAAGATGCTCCAGAGTTCCCATATCACGCTCCCCGGCGATCGCACCAGCTCCCAAAGTAATCGCGACGAGTGGGGCGACAAAAAGGCAGAGATTGACAAATGTCGCTGTCGTGCGGCCAAACATCTGCAATGCAAGTCCGCTCGTACTGGAACTACCCATGATCGCGATCACGATCCCGAGTAATGCCAGCACCAGCGCATACCCGATCAGCCAACGGTTCCGTCGCGCATCGTTCAACTCCTTCAGCGCAATGCTGATCGTAGAAACTGGCGGACGAATCGAATCAACTATCCTGGCAAATCCGATCATTGGGGAATCGCTCCTTCCATGCCATATTCCGTGACGACTTCGGTATCCCAGAGCCGACCTTCCGCCAAGACTAACGAGCGATCAGCCACATCGAGCATTCCATGTTTCTGGTGAGTCGAAAGGAGAATAGTGGTTTTCTGCTCGCGGAGTTCCAGGAGATGCGATAGAATGAGCGACTGACTGTCGCGATCGAGATTTGCGATTGGTTCATCCAGCAAAAGCACGTTTGGTTTCGAAAATGCCGACACCACGTAGGCCAGCCGTTGCTTCATACCTCCCGATAATTCTCCAACCTTCATATGGCGCTTTCCAGCAAGCGAGACACGCTCGAGGAGTCTGAACGCAAGCGATGCATCGGATTGACGAAGTAAGGCGTAGAACTCTAAGGTCTCTTCGACTGAAATATCCAGATGAAGGCCGCATTGCTGAGGCATGTAACCGACGCGTTTGCGCACTTCCTTACCGCGCTCGATTGGAGATAGTCCATTGACCTGGATCATTCCTTCATAGTCTGTCAGACCCAGCAGGCACCGGAACAGCGTCGACTTGCCGCAGCCATTCGGCCCCAGCAAAACAACGAGTTCACCTGCGGAAATGGATGCGTCCAATCCTGTCAGGACTTTCAGGCTGCCGAAGTACTTATAAAGCTCTTTGATTTGGATCATGAGGCTTTGTATGAGAATGAATGAAAGGGACGCCATTTCCATAGTAACCAGAGCGCAAGGCCAATCACCAGCGAAGCCACAAGTGAGACAATCAACCGCGAAATAAACTCATTTCGGGAATGCTCGATGCCGACTCCTGAACTCCACGGAAGCATCCTGGCCTCCATGAGCGGCAGTCCATCGCTCACTACAGGATCGCTCTTGAATAGGGGAAACATCTTTAGTACGGCATCGAGGACCAGGTGCGCCGGCGTATAAATAAACGCACGGGCTGGGTTCGACGTATTAAGAACCGATTCCGTAAGATTTTCTTCGTGATAGGCAAGATCGCCAATGCCATCGCCATTCCGATCGAATCCATGATACTCGCTCCAGAAGTTTCCACTTTGAGCATCGGACCAATGAACGGTTGGCGAGGTGCGCTCACCTTCATTATAGACATCAGTCAAATTGTCAATCACGTTATTGGCAACGAAATCGAAGGATGAGTTGCTCATCGCGGAGAGTCCGCGCTCGTTACCGGCGATCGTGTTCTCCGAGATCCTCGATGCACTGCCCAATTGCATTGAAATTCCATCGGCATAAATGCCAACACGATTACATGTAATCGTATTGTGTCGCATCACGAGATTATTCAGGTCCTTGAGCAAAAAACCAAATGGAGTTGCTCCGGTTTTATGACTCGTGACCAGGTTCCCTTCCGCGAGCATCGTGTCGGTATACATCAGAGCGACCCCCAACAGATTATCGTGGACGTAATTGCGTGTGAATGCGAGGTTCTTCGAATACATCGAGTGCAGACCATACCGGCAGTTCGTCACTTGGTTCGAATCGACGATCGCTTTCGCCACATAGGTCAGTATCACACCGTCCCGCGCATCGTGAAGATAATTGCCGCGGATAGTGATGTCTTCCACATTCCAAACGTTGATCGCATGTCCTGGCCGGTCGCCATACAACTGTCCAGGATGAATCTCATTATCCGCTATCAGAATATTGTTGCCGCTTGTAACATGAACGCCGAAATAGACATCCAAGACCTCGCTTGAGCGCACTATGATATTGCTACCCTTCGTCAAAATGCCAGCGGCGTCCTGGGACACTTCTTTTCCACTCAAACTTACGCGAAAGCCTTTGAAGGTCACATCGTTTGAAGCGATCGTAACAACAGTCCCCTGACCATCGCCGCGAATTTCGGGCATTCCATTGCCAATCAGAGTGAGTGGTTTGACGATTGTGATCGGCCCTCGATAAATACCCGGTGGAACCGTGATTGTCGAACCGGGGGCTGCTGCATCAATCGTTGATTGGAGTTCGCCGACCGAAGCCACCGACCGATCATGTGAAATGGACTGCGCGTTCAGTTGTGACAGCGACATAATCGTGATCGCTGCAATGATAGGAAATGCAAGCCCACGTTTGCGAAATGGATTGACCCCATGGACAAGGCTCCGTGCAAGCCGATTTCCAAAGCCGATCAACAACGAGGCCGCTGCGAGCAGCCAAAAACCGGAACCCGGAAGCGCCACTGTCTTGAAATTCCAGACGGTCGTCGGTCCAATTACGTGAGGGGTGAACGCGGGCATGCGCAGCGGTGCATGAGGGTCCAGCGAGTGTCCGAATGAATAGAGGTAATACTGGATCACCACAAGAATCCCGAGAGGAATGGTCATGGCAAGCACTGAGAATAACCATCGGAATCGAGGAAGGACGAACGCAAGAGCGGCCAGGAAAACAATTGCTCCAACCGCATACGGACACAAGAACATCGCCTTGATCTCCTGAGGATCAAGGTCTTTCATTCCGATGTATTGATTCAACGTATTGATTTCATTCACATCACCCTCGACCCGATCGCCATATGCGCGCAATTCAAGTCCTTGCGGATAATTATGCGACTCGAGATGCATGACCCAGAGTGGCGATCGCTCGCCAATGAGCGAGAGAGCGGCAATTAATAATAGCAGGAGAGCTGCTCCA
This sequence comes from Bacteroidota bacterium, assembly GCA_030706745.1. NCBI lineage: Bacteria > Pseudomonadati > Bacteroidota > Bacteroidota bacterium. Next base: position 232,196 of record JAUZNX010000002.1, on the reverse strand, counting down.
ATCCATTGCGCGCGCGTCTTGCGATGATATTCCTTAAACCATTCCATTAGCGTCTTTCCTTAAACTGTTGTCGTAGCTGACCCCAACTGTCAATCGGCTGACCAGCGACTCTGGTCGCAAGAGATTGTGCTTCGGTGCGACTTACAACTGCTACAAATCCGTAGTTCATTGGTGTCCCGAGCTTCGCCGCGAAGACATAGCTCGCTTTGCGTGCATCCAGCCAGGTATTCTTGTTAAAGTCTCGCACCCAAACATTTGCCGGCTCTTGCTTCATACTCGTAATCGCACTTAGCATGCATCCGATGTCATCAAATGTTCTTATCTCACCATCATTGATGGCTGCGGCATATCGTGTATCACTGATAAGCATTTGACACTTGTGGCACGAGGACCGGTCCGCTACCAGTTCTGGCGGCGTGGCGGTCCCACCCGCACAGCCCATGACAAATGCAGCGAGTAACAAGGAACTAGTAATGAGTAGTCGGATGCCCATCGCTCGAAACGTCTTGTGCAATGCAGCCCGCTCGTTACTCATTACTCGTTACCCGTTACTTCGGTTACTCAGTTGACCAGCAGCCAGCCCTGCATCTCCAGATGGAGCGCCGAGCAGAACTCGGTGCAGTAATAGCTGAAAGATCCCGGCCGAATCGCATTGAATTCGACATCGACAGTTGCTCCAGGTTCCAAGCTTGCGCTGATGTTATACTCCGGCACCGCAAACCCATGTGTAGCATCCAAAGTCTGCTCGATGTTGGTAATATGAAATCGGACCAGATCCCCTTTATGCACTTCGACAATATCCGGCGAGAACGAACTCCGAATCACACTCATGTATACATCGACGACATTGCCATGCCGCTCAATGCGTGCATCTTTGGCGTTCTTGAGTGCATTCGGCGAGAGCTTCATCGTTAGTGGATCCGTCCCCAGTGCATAGGTCTGGATCGGATGCAACCGGCTCACTGGAATCGTTTGAGCATAATGCGGCTCGGCGAATCCGATCGGCATGTCGCTCAGCAATTTCATTTTGTCCCCTGAAATGTCGATCAATTGGAAATTCTGTGGAAGCAGCGGCCCCACCGGGCCATACCGGTCAATCGACCACTTATCCATTGCGATAATGTACTTCCCTTCCGGGTGCCGCGTATCGCCGCAGGGCATTGTGAGATGCCCGATATTATAGTGAATCGTGATCTTGTCCACGAGCTTCCACGCCTTATCTGCGGGATGATACGGCGTCCCAAGCGTCCATTTCGCGACGGCATTTTCGAGGAAGAGGCTTGTATAGGCGTTGCCGTTGCCATCGAACTGCGTGTGCAGCGGACCCGCGCCGACTTCGACCTGCCCCGCGACGCACGCCTTGTAATTAAGCACAGGCACTCCCCACGCATCGTGCTTCTCGAAGTTCTTCGTAGCGATTGCCTTCTTGATCAACTCCATACTGAAGATCGTCACGTGCGGATCGAGCTTACCGGCGACGACAAGGTAGTTGCCATCTGGTGAAACATCGACTCCATGAGGACTGCGGGGTTCGGGTACGAAATAGAGTACGCCATTGTCGATCGCAGTTTGCAACGGTAGCACCCGCACACCATTGTGTACTTCGGCTTTGCCGGCTGCGACCAACTGTTCGGCCTTCTTCCAGTCGATGACGTGGAGGTAATCGAAATCGTTGGCAGAAGCACCGACTTCGATTGTTGGACGTCCCTGTTTTGTACCTCCTGTTGCCATTTCCGTGTTATAGGAATTGGTGAAGACAAAACCGTCACTTACACCTTTTCCCGCATCGGATATATCCTGACCATAGGGTGGCAATTCGATCTGAAAGCTCTGCGCGAGATCGAGATGACCGTCGTCTTTCTTAATCTTCAGGAAGCTGGCGACTCCGCGATAGATGTCTTTGTAATGATTGAGATGATCGTCGAGCGTGACGCCCTTTTGCGTTTCGGAGAAGGCATACGCCTTTGGGACCATCGCCGAAACGTAAGCATATTCCGAATTCGGCGTAACAAAAACGCCTCCGTGGCAGGTCTCAATATTCGGGATTTTCAGAATCTGCTTCGTCGCAAAATCACGGAGATCGATCATGGCCACCCGCCCATTCGCCCGGTCGTTGATGTACAACCATTTGCCATCATAATCGCCATCAGTTTCACTTAACGCAGGATGATGCGAATCGCCCCAGCGAAGCTCCACATCTTCACCTGCGCTGCCTTCTTTGAAAAGGGATTCCGATTCTGTCGTGCCAAGACCATAGCCCGACCAGGAATCCTGAGAAAAGACAGGGATCGTTTTGAGCAAACGCATTGACGGAACGCCAATCACGTGGACCTGGCCTGAATGACCGCCGGAAGCAAAAATGTAATAGTCATCTTTCTTGCCCGGTGGCACAAACGTACGGATCGCGCTCTCCATATCCGCTGGCGAGAGACCGCGGGCAGAGGCGATGGACTGCAGGCTCGGACCACCAGATTTCTGGCAACCTGAAATAATAATTGGCAAGAGAACGAGCATCGCCAGAAGCGATAGAGCCGCTGTGGATGACCGCTCACCCATCGTTACGGGTAGAATCTTTCTCTTCGGTAGTACGGTATTGTGCATTGGAATGTGTGCTATGGTGTGATGGCCGCCCACGGTTTTGCCTAATGCTACGCAAATGTCCGTTTGCCTGGCCTACCTTGCATAGTGGATTGTCATGCCATCCTGAATACCCGTCTATTTTAGTCCGATTTCAAATATCGGACACGAAATTCCGATTATTCCGTAAAGAGAATTTACACGCGCTGTAAAATTTCTTTACACGCAGAGCCAGCACTGCTGGCCGTGGAATGCGGGGACATTACTATTCATAATAGAAATTGAGCGGTGCGAGCGATCTCCGCAGAGTGCTTTTCAATCCCTTCTTCGCGCAAGATGATATGACCTTTCTCATCAACCACAACGATCACGTTCGAGTGTGAAAAATTACCTTCCGCAACCTCTTTGAATTTTACATCGAGCAGGTTCGCGATCGTCTGAATATCAGCTGGATTACCGTGAAGTAATTGCCAAAGGGAATCAAGGTGCATCGCCGTGTAATGTTCCTTCAAGCGAGCAGCCGTATCGCGCTTCGAATCGAAAGAAATTAGCGTAAAGCCGACCCGGTCCCTCATCGATTCAGGAATGAGCGCCTCTGCGTCCTTGATTTCATTCGTGATCATGGGGCAGGATGCCTGACAATGCGTGAAAATCATGGCCATCACCTGCACCTTGCCACTCAAGGATTGCCATGGGATGGTCCGAGCATCCTGGTTCTGGAGTGTAACATTGATAGAGTATATCGATCCTTGATTTGCGTGAGCTCGTTTTAAGCTATCTCCATTGCCAATATCGGCCAGCCCCAATTTATGAGGACCGCACGAGATCATGATCTGAGCTGCCAATACGGCGATAACGAGACCGCCAACCGCCTTTGTTTTTTTCATTGTACACATCGAAAGCCAAGATTTTCAACGCAGTAGTTAGCCTTAAGGCTGTTCCGCATTGCAAACCGCATGAAGGTCGCGTAGTCCGATGGGTCGATCGTCCCAGCAGCGCCTGCGCCACAAAAGGAGCGCAAGTCCAAACCACCACGTGGATCGGGTGGAATTATGACGCTGCTAAAGTCTTCCACCCAATCCCAAACCTGTCCGAACATATCGCAGACGCCGTATGCATTCTTATTCACCGTTCCTGCCGGATGCAATCGTGATGCATTTGGGCTGCCATACCATGCCAGAATTAGGTCATTCTTCGCTTTGCCTGTGGAGTGGCGCGGGCTTACAATCGGAGCGAGGGATGCATATTCCCACTCGGAGATTGTGGGAAGTCGCTTATGCCGCCATCGAGCGTAAGCACTTGCCGCGAACCAGGAGACATTAACAACTGGCACGCCTTCCAGCGACTTGTCGCCAATATCAAAATCTCCCTTCCAGTGCTTCAAATAACCGGATTCAGCCAGCAAGGATGAGACTCTCGATCGTGTCCATGAAGTATTCGACTTCACGAAGTCGAGGAATTCCTTATTCGTCACCGGTGTCGCATCCATCAAAAAGGAATGAATAAAAACCGAATCGATTCCCTTCGTGATATAGAACGGCTTATAATAGCCGGAGGGTATCCGTACCATTCCCCTGCTCGACTCGACAGCCCGTGACTGAGCGGGCCGAACTTTTGAGAAGCCCGGTACACACGAAACGCTCAATGCCGCGAGCAGCAGGAAGGATAACGCGAGCCGATGAATGGCAATCATGGCGTCTTCACTTCTTTAGCTTGCGAACTTCACTCAGCGAGACCGGTCCGAAATTATTGCCCCATGAGTTGCGGACGTAGGTCAATACACTTGCTACCTGATCTTCATTGAACGACCAGATCGGCATGACTCCGTTGAATTGCATTCCGCGTACGGTGATCGGCTCCTGCAAGCCGTGCATAACGATGTTTACACCTTTATCCGGACGATTCTTGAGGAAGTCAGAGCCTGCCAACGGTGGGAATACACCAGGCAAACCCTGACCCGTGAGCTGATGACATGCGGCGCAGTTCGTGGTGAATATTTGCTCGCCGATCTGCATGCGCTCGGCCATTGGCCGTTCCTTCATTTCAACCGGTGGGGATGTTTCAAGACTCTGAATATTACCGCCCTCCAGCATGTATACCTCATCTCGCTGCTTGTGGGAATAGATGCTTGAGTCATCACGCCCGGTCACGTTGATATCCGCAAGTGCACCCTGATTGAAGGCACGGAAGATCGCATGATCGACCATGTGGTAGACCCCTGGAACATTGACTTTGAACTCGACAATGGCTGCGCCACCCGGAGGAATCACCGTCGTTTGCACGTTATGATTGATGATTTCGCTTCCACCCTCGGGGTAGACGTTGTCGAAAATTTCACCGATCACATGAAAAGACGACGATAGATTTGGACCGGCATTTCCGACGAACAGACGGACAGTCTCACCGACTTTCACATTGAGCGCTTTTGGACCCAATGTCGATCCGACCGAACCATTGAACACAACGTACGTCGGTTTTTCATCGATTGCATTTTGCATCGAGAACGCCTGCAGACCAGCATCGCCGAACTTCCCGGTCGTATAGATTTCGCCCTGCATCATGTAAAACTCATGATCGACCGGCGGGAGCGGATGTTCTCGGGACTCCACGAAAATCATCCCATACATTCCATTCGCGATATGCATCCCAACCGGAGCAGTCGCGCAATGGTAGACGTACAGTCCCGGATTCAGAGCACGAAATGAAAACACGGATGTATGTCCTGGCGCAGTGAGCGAAGCCTCCGCACCACCACCGGGACCATTGACTGCATGCAAATCAATATTGTGAGGAAGTTTATTACCGGGATGATTGCTCAAGTGGAATTCCACTAAGTCATCCTGCATTACGCGAATGAACTTTCCAGGCACGTTTCCACCGAATGTCCAAAAGGTATACGCAGTCCCGTCAGAGATTTGCTTAACAACTTCGCGAATTTCGAGATGTACGATAACCTTTTGCGGTCCCTTGGATTCGACCCGCTTTGGGACCAACGGCGCGTCGGTTAGCTGGGCTTCGCGCTGGCCTCCGGTCAACTCTGGAAGGCCCGATTTCTTGCCCGTGCAGGAGGCGAGCAGCAATACGATAATTGCGACGGTATAATATTGAATTCTTGTAAGCATGTTAGTTGAACCGCCACAGTCCCATCGGACCGTGGCGGAAGACAATGAAAAGGCGATTGCGACTGAATTTCCCTACGACGTCTTATCTCGGGCCGTGCAAGCCGGCGAGGCTATCGGCACCGACACCGTCAACATACTGATCGGTATTTTGGAGCGACCAAACGTAATTCGCGAGATGCCACCGGTCGGTATCGGAGAGTGTCTGCGCATAAGACGGCATTGGTGTTCCATTGAGCCCGGTCGAGAAGATTCGAAAGATATCGAGTACACTTCTTCCAAACTTGAACTCAGATGCGTTGGTCAGATCTGTCGGCCAGATTTGATTTCTGAAATCATCGGAAAGCGTAGATGACGCCGGGCCATCGCCCTGACCACGAATGCCATGACAGCTTGTGCACTGCATTTGGAGATAGAGTTCTCTACCACGTGCGAGACTTTGCGGACTTGGCAGAATCTCGCTCCCGACATTGATGACATCGAGCGGGTATTCGCTCGAATCATTGAATCGTGGCGAGAAGGTCTTGATGTATTGCACGATATCCCAACGATCGCCCGGTGCCATTTGCCGGAACGAGGGCATTGCTGTGTTATGGAGACCGGTCGTGATCGTGCGAAAGAGATCATAATCGGTCGGCAATTCGCCGCTTGCCGTCGAGCGGTTCAGATAGATACCGCGCGTAAAATCACGCGGCTTGTATCGAAGATTGGACGCGATCGGCCCATTGCCGGTCCCATCAGCACCGTGACACGGCGAGCAAGAAATGAGAAACATCTTCTTACCGCGCGCAAGAACTTCATGCGAAGCTGGTGGCTCGGGAGCCGAGACCCTCGAACCCGGCGCGGGCTCTGACGGCGTGACTGTGCGGACGGAGACTGCTAAACTCGACAGCCCTATCGCTGCGGCGACTGTTAGTGTTTGAATGTACATAGTGCTCTCCTATTCTTAGAATCCGAAGCGCACACCGGCGCCAAAAGTCGTTGTTTTCTGATCGGGTGATTGCGGGATCGTCTCGTTCTTAACGGAATAAACGCCGGTCAAGAAGACGTTTGGCAACAAGTGATACTGGATGCCGACGTCAATTTGATTGACGGCATCACTCGTTTCTTTGACGGTCCTGAAGTCATATCGGCCATAGACGTAGAGTTTCTCTGGCAGCACGATTACATTGACACCCGCAAACCCGCCGGACATATTCTGCACGACGCCGACGGTATCGACGTTGTCGTCTTTGCCGACCATGTACTCACCGAAAAAGTCGAGCCGCTTCACGAACGGGTCAAGGAAATCCACGCCTACACCCCCTCGTACCGTATGGTTAGTCCATCCGACACTGATGGTATTTGAAAGCGAATCGACACCCAGCGAGTCTGTAATTCCCTGGGATCCGGTATAATAGAATCCACTGATTCGGAGCGGCGCGTTGTCGACATAAAAGGTCTGATCGAGCGATGCGAAGTATGCCTTCGCGGTGGTCAGATCAATATCGCTGCTATTGCCGCCCGTCATCCCGACCTCCCAACGAAGCCCCTCGGCAATTCCCGGAATCATCCCGAAGGCTGATGCGCCAAAGGTCGGATCGGTCGCAACGAGATCGTTCGCTTTCACGAGATTGTCCTTCCCATCGAACGCATCGTATCCATTAACAAGAATGGGAGGATCGATGCCCGGATTGGTGAGCATCACGTTCTCCGGAAATGGAACGAAGAACCGGAATTTGCCAAGCCGAAGGTTCACGGAGCCGGTGCCATCGTTGAGCAAGTCGGAATACATCAGGTTTGCTGTTTCGATCTCGATTGATGTGTTGCCGTCCGCAATAGAGACAGGCACAGCCGCGAAATAGGATAGGTGTGCGCCAAGCGAAGCAGAACTGAACAGTGCGACCTCGATACCGCTGAACGTCGTGCTTTTGCCGGTAGAACTATCGCCGATCCATCCCTCTGACTGAATGACCATCGGTTGCGCCACCGCGCCGAAGGCGAATGTGGGCTGATCCCAGAGGGCGATCTTCTCGATCGTCCCTGGGAGTTGGTAGCCATTGGCCTGGAAGCGCCGTCCGAATTCGTTCAGAACGGGTGGTGTCGTATGGCATGTAAAACATGTCGTGTTGTATTTGTGCGCGAAGAGCGGAATCGCTTCTGCGCGCGGCGCAAAGGCCATCAGTGCGATGACCGTCAACGCGGCGAAATTTACTGCAACGGTTTTACTCGTCTTCATTTCAATTCAAAGTCTGCGTTAGCGGTACCAGCCGAAACCGTGATTTGGCGTTGTTCGACGACGTTGCCCGAGAAGACGGGGCGGCCGCCTTCTGGCGTGGACATTTTCCAGCCCTCATGCCACATGACGACCGTATAGGTCCCAGGCGGAAGTCCATCGATGGAATAGGATCCGTCTGCTTTTGTTACTGCGACGTAGGGATTATCGGTCACCCAGATCCACGAGGACATCCACGGGTGCACGTCGCACTCGACATTGACCATCCCGGCTTTCCGCAATTGCTGCGCGGACTTTTGACCTTGCGAAGGTTGGGCGAAGTTGAACAAAGTGGAGCGCTCGGAGCCACTGATATAGTATCCATGAACATTGTGAAGTCCCGGATCCTCGTTGACAAACGTAACTGATGACCCACGCGAAGCGACCGTTAAATGCGGCGTATAACCACAACCCTGTTGTGTTATTGTCGGTGCAGGGAAATTCGCCTTGCCAGCTGGGGGGTTGGCAATGTAGACCAGGGTATACTCAACTCCGTTGCCTTTGCCGACGATCAGGCGGTCGTAAGAGTGCGACTGACCGCAAATATCGAAACCTGTCGTCTTCGCATGCGCCAGCTTTGGAGCCGGGCCAGAGAATCGTACGGTACCTGAGATCGACCCGCTGGCCGTTGGCGTCTTCTGGTCCTTGGGCAATGCCAAGAAGCCAAAACTCGTGGCCAGACATACTATTAGCGCAAATGCAAGGTCGCCTCGCGAAAGGAGAGGTTCTTGCCGATTACTTAACACTTTCATTTCTTTATCCTCCATGGTCTTGTATGTTTATTATCGGTTTGCATGTTCCGACAACAACTAGACCACAGGACAATTATGCCAGCGTTAAAATTCTTGTCTAATTCGCGAAATTAGACCGAAATACTTACCATACCTCGACGCAAGGCCCAAAAAACCTTACACCCGTAAAGTATTTTAACTAACTAAGACAGGGACCGGCTCAAAATGGGCAGTGAAATGTCTTAAGATCGGTGCCTCGTATGTTATGTGGAGGGCGGGGAGGTTATCGCGCTCCTCAAACACTTCACAAACCGCCTCGGCAACATAGTCTATGTGGCTCTGAGTATATACGCGTCTTGGGATTGCCAGCCGAACAAGCTCCATAGGTGATGGTATCAGGCGGCCATCTTGGTCATATTTTCCGAACATAACACTGCCAACCTCCACGGACCGAATTCCAGCATGGGTATATAGCGCACAGACAATGGATTGGCCAGGGTAGTCCTCGGCGCGCAGGTGAGGAGCGAACCGTTTGGCGTCGATGTAAACCGCATGTCCACCGGTTGGACGAACAATCGGCACATTATTCAGCTCGAGTGCATCGCCAAGGTATTGGATGGATCGAAGTCGATAGGCAAGATATGATTCGTCCATGACTTCGACAAGTCCACGGGCGATTGCTTCCAAATCTCTTCGGGCAAGGCCGCCGTAAGTCGTAAAACCTTCCGTGACGATCAGGACGTTGCGCGCGCGCATGGCTAATTCGCCATCGTTCATTGCCAGAAAACCGCCGGTATTAACGAGGCCATCCTTTTTCGCGCTCATCGTACAGCCATCAGTGTACGAAAACATCTCTTGCGCAATAGCCTTCACCGGCACATTCGCATAGCCCTCTTCCCGCTGCTTGATGAACATTGCATTTTCCGCAAAGCGGCATGCGTCGAGAAAGAAGGGAATCCCATTTGCATGAGCGATCTTGCTGACTGCTTTAATATTTGCCATGGAGACGGGCTGTCCGCCGCCGGTATTGTTCGTGATTGTCAGCATCACCAGTGGAATATTCTCAGGTCCTTCCTGTCGGATCAAATCCTCCAGTGCATCCGTATTCATGTCGCCTTTGAAATCAGCGACAATTTCCGGAATCAGCCCAATCGGATTCGGCAAATCCACGGCACGCGCGCCTGACGATTCAATATTTGCGCGCGTAGTATCAAAATGCGTATTATTCGGAATGATCTTTCCGGGAGCTCCAATCAGGCTAAAAATGATCTTTTCTGCTGCCCGGCCCTGATGCGTTGGGATGATATGGGTAAACCCGGTGATGTCGCGGACAGCATCCTCGAACTTGTAGTAACTCCGAGAGCCGGCATAGGCTTCATCGCCATCCATAAGTGCGGACCACTGTTTTGCACTCATGGCGGTGGTGCCGCTATCGGTCAGTAGATCGATCAGCACATCGTCGGAGCGGAGTAGAAACGGATTGTAATGGGCCGCGACTAGCAATTCCTCGCGCTCTTCCTGTGTGGTAAAGCGCAACTGCTCGACCATCTTGATCTTGAATGGTTCGATGATGGTCTTCATAACGTTCGTTGTAATTCGTGATTCAAATAAACAGGCAGAGGTAGCAGCAATTAGCTGCTACCTCGTATCTAGAACATTCCGTTGCATCCGGATCGATTTACACTCCGCGTGGCTTTCCCCAGATTGTTCGTCCGAAGAGTGGTGCGAAAACGCAGAAGTTCATAAACCCGGCGGCAAGAGGCACGAAGCCGATGAAACCGACGATCACACCGGCATTGCCCCAGAAACCCCACCAAATCAGCAATAAGCCAAGAGCAATGCGGAGCACACGCCCCGCAATGCTTCTCATAAATCCTACGAAACCGTCCATAGTACCTGTGGTAAATGCTACTTGAGGCTATTCAAATAGGCCATTAGTAAGTTCATGTCATCATCGCCGAGTTCGACCGGATCCATATTCCCGTCTCGCATCTTCTTCGTTGGATTCCGGAGAACCTTGAGCATCTCATCATGATCGAATTTTAGGCTGACGCCAATGAGCTTCGGTCCATTTTCAGTTCCTTGTCCATTATCGCCATGACAGCCGTCGCATGAGTTGTCAGCAAAGAGTTTTTTGCCTTTGGCGGCATCGGGGCTGAGCGGCGCGGCAATGAGCAGCGGCGGTCCCATCGTCTCAGGCTCAAATGTTGCCTTCATAAATTTTTCAGTTTCCTGCTCTTGCTTCGCGAGTTGCTTTGCCACCGAAGGGTCGGTCGAATCCTCGTGACCACTCTGCCAGCCCAGGAAGATTAGCCCGCAAAGAATGATCGCAAACGAGAATGACGCGATCGGACGCTTCCATGGACGACGTTCCGGGCGCCGATCAATGAACGGCAAAGCGACCAGAAGTGCTGCGATAATACCGGGTATGATCACAATACCGATGACGGCAGACTGTCCACTCCAGTACTTCAACCATTGGAAGATCGGCAAGTAATACCACTCTGGCCTGGGCAAGAATTGAGTGTCTGCCGGACTCGCCTTTGGTCCAAGTTCGACCGGCGAAAAATAGGAAAGAAGTCCCAGCGTTCCGATCAGTATCGTCGCGAAGACGATATCCATAATCACCTGCTTCGGATAGAATTGCTCTGTCGGCTTCTTCGGGTCGATTGGATCTTCATCGATTGGCCCCGCGCTTCCGGCCTTGCGGAAAAGAAACACGTGTGCACCAACAAATCCAAAGATACAGGCCGGTATCAGAAATACATGTGCGACAAAGAATCGGGACAGTGTCAGTGTTCCCATCTCGGTGCCGCCACGCATAAGGCTCTTGAGCCAATCTCCAATCAGAGGGACTTCACCAGCGATATTCGTACCGACGGCTGTGGCAAAAAATGCTTTCTGATCCCATGGCAATAGGTAGCCGGTAAAGGCCATACCAATTATCATCGCAAACAGGATTAGTCCAGAGAGCCAGAGAATTTCCCTTCGACCTTTATAAGAACCGAAGAAATACGTCTGCGCCATGTGAAGGACAAGTGTTACCACCATTGCACTCGAACCGTAGGAATGGAGACTTCGAATGAAAGAGCCGGCGGTTACCTGTTTTGTGATGTACTCGATTGTTGTATGGGCATGATCTGCGCTCGCCACATAATACATGGCAAGGAAGACACCCGTCACAATTTGCGAGAACAGAATGTATAGAAGGCCCGAACCGAATATATATGCCCAGCGCGCTCCTCCCGGGATCGGCTCATAGAGCGCTTCCCGTTTCAAATGGATAAGGCCTGTGCGTTTGTCGAGCCACTGCATGATGCGACTCTGTTCCCACTCGGAAGTATGGATGATATGATGTTCGTGATGGCGTTTCATGGTCATTGCGTGTAATTAGTTTCGTGCGTTAGGCCAGTACTTCCTTCGTCTTCACGAGCTGACGGAATGACTGATAGCGAATTTGAAGATGTCCATCGACAAGGCGGGACTCAAGTGTATCCAGATCACGGGGCGGTGGCCCGGAAATCAGTTTGCCTTCCGGAGAGAATGCACCGTTATGGCAAGGGCACTTGAATTGATTGTTAGTATCTACCCACTTCACCGAGCAGCCTAAGTGGGGGCACGTGGCCGTAAATACACTTAGGACACCATCGTTGCCTTTGACGACATAGATGGATTTTTCCATCACCACTTTTCGCCAGCCATCCATTTGGGTAATGGAGATCGTCCGCTTCTGTGGAACGTTCACTTCCGCAAAGTCGGATGCCGGCCCCAAATCACTCCAGTCGGTTTGTGTCGTCGTCCGCATGAGCGGATCCAGTGCGAAGCGAATCAGAGGAACGGAGAGCACTCCGGCGACGGAGACCGATCCGATCCCAAGGAACCACCGCAAGAACGATCGACGACTGGGATCGCGATGTCCATCATGATCATCGGTGCGTATGGCGACAGTTTGTTCAGGTTTTGTCTCAAGCATTTCAATATCGGTTCGTTCTTCAATCATGCTAAAATCAGGCGAACGTCACTACGGCGCATGACCGCATTTGGTTCTGGGGCGTTTGCGGCACATTGTGCCGCATCACGCTCCGTAATGACGGGATAAAAATTATGCTAACTGCTGAATATGGCAGGCCCCACTCATTTCTTTTTGAGCCCAGCCAACCATCCAGCAAGCGTCTTTAACTCATCATCCGAGCCAGAGAACTTCTTGATGTGCTTCTTGCCATTGAGAGTCTCTTCTTTGACGAGCCACTTTTGGATCCAGGCTGCATCATGTTTGAGGCCGGCACCCGAAAGATCGGGTGATTGCTTACCCTCAGCCGCGGGGCCACTTCGTTCGATCCCCTGCGAGGTGACTGAATGGCACTTCGAGCACTTGTATTGTTCGAAGATTGCCTTGCCAGAGCTACCCAACGTGCTTGCACTACTCAAGGCAGCGACAACCAGGGTCATCAAGAGAGATACTGCGAGTTTCTTCATTGTCCAACGAATTAGATTTTGAAAGGCATTCGGCCACCTATAGGCCAGGCGGAGCGTCAAAAGACGCCTCACCCCCCTTCGTCGCATTTCTGCAACAGTTGGGTAATTCCCAAGTATCATTCCATCGGACCACAATCGAGCGATCTTCCGTTTTTTACTCAAAATAGCGTGCCGAACCATACCCCCCCCCCAAAGCAATCGTAATCTTTTTTAATCATTGTCAAAATTACTTAACTATCTGCTTCAGGCAAAACGGAAAGAATGAACGGAATTCGAGGGATTTTGCGAACGGCATTCGACTGGCAACGATCCAAAGCAAAACTCAATTAACCATGATGTCAAAACGATCTCTTACCACGTCTCTTGCTGTTCTTGGATTCCTTGCAATGGGCTTCACCCCAGGTCATCCAGCCGAAAAAGACGGCAAGGCGATTTTTCTCGATAGCAAATGTTCGAATTGTCATTCCATCTCTTCGGAAGGCATTAAGGGGCTCCGGCCGGAAGGCGGAGCGAAACCGAGCGATCTTTCGAATGTCGGCAGCAAATTCAAATCCGAGTGGTTCGAAAAATGGCTGATGAAAGAAGAGACGCTATACAATAAAAAGCACATGAAGAAGTTCAAAGGCTCTGCGGAAGAACTTCACACCCTTGCAAATTGGCTTGAGACCCTCAAGGGCGAGAAAAAATAGAGCCGTTCTCTCGCGGCCTGCGCTGGCCTCCCCAATCGATTTGACGCGCATCTCACATTTATTCTCGGCTTCCCGGCCTTCGGTGAGCCGAAGAATACTCGCGAACCAAAACTATGATCACACCACTCGAAGCACTCATCGGACTGATCGTTGTAACGGCGATCATCGATGTTTATCTCATATACCGGCCTGCCGTTTCAAAGAACGGTGGCGGCAAACTACTTGGATTCATCGGCATCTTCCTTCTTCCATTGCTGATCTGCACCATGTCGCTTGAAACCCACATGGAGCTCTCCAAGCGGACCGAATTCTGTCTCTCCTGCCATGTCATGAAGACTCATGGCATGAGTCTCTATGTCGATGACAAAGAGTATATTCCTGCCGTTCACTTTCAGAATCATCGCATTCCGAAAGATCAAGCCTGCTTCACATGCCACACAACTTACACGCTGTATGGCGATTATGCCGCAAAGATGCGTGGATTGCGACACATCTACTATCAGTATATCGGTACGATCCCCGATACAATCCATCTGTACGAACCATTCAGCAATCGCGAATGCCTGCATTGCCATGAAGGAGCGCGCTCCTTCGAGGAACAATCGATTCATCTGAGCACACCGGGACTCCTGGATTCGATCAAGCGCAATCAACTGTCATGCTTATCCAGTGGTTGTCATGACATTGCCCATGACATCAAGAGCCTGCCGACGGCAACATTCTGGAGACCGGAGGCAAAGTATCAACCAGATTGGATGCTTGATTCAACCAGGATGAAAGCAGAGCTCGCACTCATAAAGGCTGATCATCAATTTGGCCATAAGACAGTACCGGCAGTTCCAACCTCTTTAGCCAACTAACACCTATGAAACTGACAATTCCACTCACTCCGCTCGAACGTCGGATACGGCTTTCAGCTACTTTGGTCGTAATCGGGCTGGCGGGGACACTCGCATCGTTGCTCATCTTCCATCCTTTGGCATTTATTGGCTTCATTCTTACCGGCATCACGGTAATGCTCGTCGCCAACATCTATTTTCTAATCGCGATCCTCCGTGGGAGTGGTCGAACGACTGCTTCCTGAGTCGGGTCGTCCAAAGTCTATCAAAAAGCCCGCGCACATCCACGGATGTGCGCGGGCTTCTCGCTTAGTCCCTCAGATTGAGGAACGTGCTGAATTACTTCTTCTTTAACGTAGCGAGCCAGGTCGTGAGTGTCTTGAGCTCATCATCGGGGCCGGTAAACTTCTTCATGTGTTTCTTACCATTTTGCTCTTCTTCTTTGAGCAGCCACTTTGTCATCCAGGCCGCATCATGTCTCAGGCCGACTCCGGAAAGATCCGGAGGCAACTTACCACCTGCAGGAGGAGTACCTTCGCGTTCGATGCCCTGAGATGAGATCGTATGGCATTTCGAACATTTATACTGCTCAAAAATAGCCTTTCCCGAACTGGCCGAAGGGGTGAGCCGTCCAGCGCTCGTGAGAATGACAGTCGTAAGGCCTAGGACTACGGGGAGTGCGAGTTTCTTCATGTCTTCGTCAAATTAAATTTCACTTGCGCTGCTAAGTGCAGCCATACTCCTTCGCAAGCCAATTTCTATTCCAGCGTCCATGTTGCGATATCGATAAGGAATTTACGCATTCGAAAAAATTATCCGTAAGATTCCTTTACGCATCGTCATATTTTCTTTCGCAATTAACAATGCTTACGCAATTTCTTTAGCCCGGTGAAATTCCGCTGATGACATCTGTTGTTCCAGTTGTGTCTTCTCGTCCTTGAGCACCGCTACCCAGGAAATGACGCATCCACCACGGGCAATCATGGTGCTAACGCTGCAATAGGTCGTTTGCGAGAGCTCGATCGCACGAGCTAATTCACTCAGCGTCGCATCTGGGCTCGTAAGTCGAATGTTCATGTCGATTTTGGTAAAGACCTTCGGATCGGTAACCGCTCGTTCAGCAATCAGATCAACGGAAAACTCCGAGACGGTCTTCCGACGCTTGCGAATAATAGGCACCACATCCATTGCTGTGCATGCGGCCACCGCCTCGAGGACCACTTCCATTGGGCTGGCGGCGGAGTCCAAGCCACCGCCCTTTACACTAGTATCAAACGCTGTCTCGTGGCCTTTCGCATTCGTGCCAATGATTCGGAGTGTGGTATCTAAACGAACTGAAGCTTTCACCTTTGGTCCAACAGAGATTTTCGGCATATTGTCCGCAGTTCTTTCTCGCACAATCTCGCTTTCATAATGTTCCATAAAACGCTGACTGGCAATTGACATACCAACTACCGATCCGATTGGCACACTCACGAGGAGCGCTCGCCACATTCAGGCAATTGCTGTTCGGCCCCACTCTCTTCGGAGAAAGAAAGGGCGCCGTGCTTTCCACACGGCGCCCGCTTTACTACTGGCCTTATTGCGGCGCCAGGCAATGTCAAGGTGGATGGCGCTGCTCCTTAGGATGTCTTAGAATGCAAGTACCGCTTCAATCACGGCGCCATTGAACTTGCCACCGTTAAGGATACTCGTTCCTGCTATACCGGTCCCGCCGGGATAGTCGTTGTAGCTTTGTGAAACATACTCGGCCTTCATCATCACATTCGGAGTAATGAACCATCCAAGAGAACCGACGATCCGGTTGATCGTGACCGGTGTGTTCGTCGTCGGCGTTTGGTAGAGATCGGCCTTCACAGTATTGTAGCGCGCACCAATCCAGAAATTCTCCGACGCACCGAAGCGATAGAGAGCATCTGCGGCCATCTGCGTTGCACTACGTTGGCTCGTCTCATTAATCTTGCGGCCCTTTGCACTTTCATAGGTACCGAAGAATTCAAAGCCAGCATACTTGACAAAGGGGTTGATCATGAAGGTCGTTACTTGATCACTGAACCCAGGATTGAAGCGCCCAGAGAAGGCATTGCCTGTCGTGGTAGCAGTCGTCGGTTCCAGAACGAGGAAGTAGTGTGATCCTGTGCGATCACCACCGAACAGCGTGCTGCTGGATGTGCTGCTCTCCTGGTACATGGAGGCAGTAAGGCGAAGTCTCAGGTCGGAATTGATCTGATTATCGTAGCCAAGCTTGAAGTGGAACGCCGGCTGATATGAGTTCGGACTCTTGGTCACGCTGTCGATCGCGTTGGCGGCAACGACGGTCGGGTTTAACATGCCATCCGTTACGCCAACCATCGCAATGATGTGATTGCTCAGTGGATGGTAGTAGATTTCGCCGCCGATCTCGGTTGCGAACTCGTCCATGATGTAATTTTCGACGAATGGATTATACATCTCGTTTCCACCATCGACGCGGCGGAAATGCTGGTCGCCATAATCCACTTCGAGATCACCGACCTTGATCGTCAAGGCTTTCATAATATCATTGAGGGCATTGACGTGCAAGAAGTCCAACTTGTCAATCTGCAGGTAGCCATTTTTTACCCATGATTCGTTGTGATGTTTCGCGGAAAGATACACGGTTACATTCGCGCGAACACCGTCTTCTAATTGCGCATCAATATACATGTTAGCCATCGCAAGGTTGAAGCCGCTCGTCAATGGATCGAGAATGTTCGCAGAGTCTACTTTGGGCAATTTCCCAGAGAGTGCGACATAGTTTTCATCGCTGAGTGCCTGATAATCCTGGGCAAACGCTCCACCGATCCGGACGTGAAGTCCAGTGTAAGGAGTGGTGTCAGTCTTGTTACCTTCGAACGTGTTCAGTCCAGTCTTATCGTATGGCCGGAAGAACTGCATGGCCGGTTGTTGCGCCCATACGGTGCCGGACAAGAGACAGAGAAGCAAAAGAACTCTTACAATGTATTTCATAGTGGGTGTAGTGTTGGTTACGAAAAAAGGGATTACGATCTCTTTGCCTTACTTTACGAAGACCAGAGCATAATTCAGTGTCAGTGCATCGCCTACGCTCATTGTGCCGAGCATGAAGGTTGGACGTTGAATGTTATATTCTGAAAGCTTGAGTGGCACCGTCCCGCTGCAGCTCACAGAGCCATCTGCATTGACCAGCGCGGCTGCGGTGAGTGTTACCGGTCGAGTCGTTCCAGCAATAGAGAGATTACCAAGAGCCATGATTTGAAATTTGTTGGCTCCCGTGGATGTGACTTTCGCGGATGTGAGCTTGAAGACAATGTCCTTATACTTGTCAGCTTTGAGTGCATCATAGGCATTATCGTTCATGCCATCATGCTCGCTTTTGAGATTATGCACCGGTAAGCTGAACGAAAGCCCACTGATTGAAGTCAGTTGATTGTCCCCGGTAAGACCGAATTGGGCATTGCATGCGAATGCATGTGCCGTCATTGTCCAATTATGGAGTGTCGAAGTCCCGTATAAGGTCATAACCGGTTGCGCGCCGACCTTATAGGCTGTTTGGGCACTCGCTACTTGTGCTATTCCCAACAGCACAAAGAAGAGCGCTACAAAACGAATCATTTGGTGATGGATGGATTTGGTAAGCATGGGTTCTATTCCTTGATGTGATGTGTCGTTACTTGATGAATATCAGAGAGTAGGAAAGAGTCATAACGTCGCCGGCTTTGATCGCACCGAACAGGAGTGATGGCCGCTCGACGTTGTAATCTGACATTCTTAATTTCTCAGCACCTGTGAACGTGATCGTTCCATCCGCGTCCATATGCGAACGCATCCGAAGGGTCACGGTCCTTGTCACTCCTGCGACGGTCAGGTTGCCCATCGCGCTGACGGAATATGCGTTCTGCCCTTTCGGCTCAACGGTCGCCGAGATGAGTTTGAAGGTAATGTTTTTATAACGGTCACACTTCAGTGCCGTGTAAGCATCGTTATCCATCGCTTTTACTTCGCCCTTGAGATTGCACACCGGAAGGGTGAAGTCAAGCGCGCGCACTTCCGTGAGCCCTTCGTCATCGGTTACCAGCATTCTGGCCTCCCCTGAAAGTCCGATTGCGCACATCGTCCAATCGTGTATCGGAGTTGTCCCAGAGAGACGAATACAGACATTCTTGGAGCCACTCAGTCTATAGATCGCTTCCTTGATTCCCTTAGATGAGGCGTCCTGGTGAACAGTAATAGTTGTCTGGCTGATGCTGCGACGACCATCTGCAGACGATCCAGTTGCTAAAGATGTCAGTATGAATAGCAACCCGAATGTGACTTTGAGAAAAGCATTGTGAGTCATTGTTGTATCATTCAAACTTCGCTTCGGCTGTGTGGGCCTTGGCTTTCAATTTCGCTTGTTGCGAGTGCCAGTTCCATTCCATGATAGAAACTTGGCGATTTTGAGCCAATATCGCCGATGTTATAAACCGAAGAGTAAGAAATGTTGACGCCACTATATAGAAAAGATCCGCATTTTCGGGCGATATTCAAGGCATTTCGAGCCCGAAACCGCTTTGGAGGAGATAGTAAAGAATATTATCGTTTGCTTTATGCCACCATCAAGATTTCCTTCAACTACTCTTTTCACGTAAAGTTATTTAACGCTTGATGAACTTTGTCGCGACTCTCGATAATTCTTTGTTCACATAAAAACTAGTTGATGAAGAGCGTGTAAGCTTCTTACGCAATTCCGATTCAACATGAGATTCCGGTCATGGGAGGAAAATTATTTACCAATCGTAAGTTTTACTTCCGTAAAGAATTCGGCCTCCAATTAGCAAATTCCTTCCTATGGGCGAATTTAGTTAACTTCTCTTCACGGCATTCACCTTGAAGCCACGGCGGACATGCGTTGGATCATGCATGCCGAATGAGAAGTTGTCCCGGCCGAATCAGGAACGAGAGTTCTCTCTGCCGAGGCGATCATCCTCGATTGCGCGCAGCGTGGGTCCAATCTCTATTTACTAATTCCATCCGCAATCTAAATGAAGAAACTACTCTATTATCTCCTCACAGCGACGGGGGTGGTGCTTCTCTTCAGCGCGTTTGACAGCGCGCCGAATAGACCCACACCTACGCCGGTTGCCGGAGGTGCTGCGACCAGCGTGAACTCGGGAGCCTGCATGCGGGCCTCCGGTATTGCTACGACGAGCACAGCCAGTTCCACTCCGATTGTCGCAAAATCCACCTACGGGCCGGACGCTTGCGCTGATTGCCATGACGATGAAGTCGCGGCGTTCAATCGAACGACACACTCCAAATCGTGGCAGCACGGTATGGCGTGCGAGCAATGTCACGGTGACGTAACAAAGCACGTGGAGTCCAAAGGCGCGGAAGGGACGATTGTCAATCCCGCAAATCTGACGCCGCAGAAGCTCAGTGAGACCTGCTTAAAGTGTCATGAAAAGACGGGCGAGCAAAGCCATATCCGCATCAGCGAACATGCCAGAGCGGGCGTCGCTTGCGTTACATGCCACGACGTTCATCCTTCGAAAGAACAGAAGAGCACGATGAATACGGTTGGCAAGAGCGCGATGATTCGCGGAACGCAGGCGGAACTCTGCCTTTCCTGTCACCCCAGCGTTGAAGCAGATCTTTCGAAACCATCGCACCATAAGGTGATCGAAGGCGCCATGAACTGCACCAGCTGCCACAACCCACACGGAGCCGATAAGCCCCATCAGTTGCGGGCTGATACGAAGACGCTTTGCGTCAACTGCCATCAGGATAAGCGTGGGCCGTTCGTCTACGAACATAACGCCATGGGCAATGATGGTTGCATGGCCTGCCATGAAAACCACGGATCCGCGGCTCGCAATATGCTGAAGGTAAGAGATGTCCGCGCACTCTGCGAGAGCTGTCATAGTCAGGACGTTGGAATCTCGCCACCACACGGTCGTGCAAATCTCAGCCTTGCCACGGAAGGCGATTGCACCCGATGTCACATGGAGATCCATGGCTCGAATCGAAACAAGTACTTTATTAACTAGGAGAACACTCACTATGACACCATTTTTCAAGCAACACCCCCTTTGGAGGAGTGCATGCACACTGGTTGTTCTCTTATTAACAGCCAGTTCTGTCCGCGCACAAAAACCACCCGTAATCACACCGCCATCGGAAGGAATCGATGCGGGCAATTACGTCTTCAACTTCGGTCTGACAGCCGGCTATCGGAGTGCCACGCTGACCGATGCTGAGGGTAACGCGAACCCGTTTGCGGAGGCTCGGTATAATGAGTCGTACAATCTGCAGAAGGGCATCAACTTGAACTCGTTCAATCTTTATGGCGAACGCAAAGGCGCCGAAGGGTTCTTCGACGAACTATATGTGACCGCCAGTGGAATTAATGACCCATTCACCAAAGGGTCTCTCCGGATGCGAGCGTTCAATTCCTACGATCTAAAGGTTGATTATACGTCCGCGAAGTACTATCTAAATCGCAATGACTCGATCTTCTCGGGCTTGCATAAATTCGACTTCACGCGTAATTTCTTCAATGCCTCACTTGATGTGGATGCAGCGGAGAATGTCAAAGTCAATGTCCAGTACAACTCGACTGGTCGCGATGGCGATGCCACATTCACGCATAATCCATTCAACGATGGGTATAAGAACATCAATGAATCCAACCTTTATTGGGTAAGCGTTCCCCGGAATGATAAGACCAATGATTTCCTCGGATCGATTTCGTTGAAACTTCCTTCAATGACTTCGCTGGTGATCGGCGGCGGCATTCGGTCATTCACTCAGACGCTCGATGGCTCTCGGGTTAATGATACATCATTGACATTCTACCGGCCAGGTGGGCTTGTGAATGGCTTTTCCGGAATCCAGGGACAAACAACGCTTCTATCGCTGAACTCTTCGAACTTCCAGCCAATGACGGGATATTCGTACTCTGAGAACCGCGACAGTAAGACGCCCTATTTCTTCTTCGAAGGCGTCTCGCGGCCGATCGATGAGATCGATGTGACGGCGAATGTCCGCTACGAGAAGACGACGGAGAATCCATCGATCGTTGAAGCACAGACAGCCACCGCAGGAGCACTCGTCAAGGGACTTCCGGTTGACTCCTCGTACTTCTTCGGAATCAACACTCAGGGCATAGACTTGTCGCGCTCGACGCTGACTGGATCCTTGAATGTGACCGGCCACATCAATGATGACCTGTCCATTACAGGACGGTATCAGACGACACAGACAAAGGAAGATGGAACTGCGAACTACGGTTATTCCATGATTCTAAACACTACTGTGTTGCCGGATACTGCAGGGCGTGTCACGACGACCAGCTATTCTACCACACGGCAGGATTATGAAGGATTCGTCAACTATGCTCCCATTGAGATGCTCTCGATGAAAGCAGGCGTTCGCTTCAGCTCCATCACTCCTGATGTCACACTGAGCATGCAGCCCTTTACTGCAATTCCGGATGAGGAACTGAGTGCATTCCTGTCGGAGAAAACAACCTCGATGACGCCGTATTTCAATTTCAATTTGCGGCCGGTGAAAGAGGTTCGTATTGACGGGCGATATGGACACACAACAAACAAGGCTACCGACGCATCCGGAGCTGATGTCAATATGCCCATTCGAGTAGTCGCCAAGTCGATTGATGACTATTCGGTTGGTATCCAGGCGCAACCGATCACGCACATGAGCACAAGTCTCCGATACAGCGCAACCAACGGAAGCTCAACCTTCCCCGCCATGACCATTCCAATCGGCGGTGAAGTTCAGCGGTTGATTAATCTGACAGACCGTCCTTATACCAACGACCGAAAATCGATTTCGGGATCCGTTGGCTATTCCTTTGGCAAAACAGTCTCGCTATTCGTAAGTGGCGAATACCGCGACAATGTGTACGAAATTCCGATTACCTGGGGCCGTGGGAAGTCCGGGGCGACCACCCTTGCCGATCAGGCGTTTTACGGTGATTCGGGCACCACACCGATCTCCCAGAATACGATTGACCGGTATCTTGATTTAACGCTCCGAGCCAATCCGATCGAAGCGTTACATGTCGAGGCTGGCTATTCGTTGATGTCCTCGACTGGCGGAGTTCTTATGTATGCTGGTGTTGCGGTGCCATGGAATGGCCAGGCAACTCCGAACAATAAGGGCGCATATCCGGACCTGACGCGCTACGGGGGGCCGTATTCCTCTTATACGGCGCATGCGCAGGCCTCATATGATGTCACACCAAACGTCGGCATTATGGCCGATTACCAACTGGTCTATTATAAGGAAGATCAGGTCGGTGACTACTATGGCTTGAACAACTTCAAAGGCAGCCTCCTGCGAGGTGGGTTCTCTCTTAAGTTTTAACGACTCGTTGGCCTCGGACTAAGCTTCGATACCAATAATCCAATGAAGGGACGCCAGCAATGGCGTCCCTTCCTGTTTTTGAATGTCGCAATTGGATGCGCCAATCTACTGCGATCAATGTTCAGGAAATCATCAAGCCTGCATCTCTGCCGCTTCGATGGAGATCAACTCAGTAGAAGATTGGGAATACCCTCTCATTGGAACGCAGCCCAAGCTCGCCGTCATCGAATGGCTGACGTAATATTATTACGCTTCTTTGAGGCATCGTAAAGTTTGTCGTTGAACATTTTGATAACCTTACGGCAAAATAGCTTCCATAAAATCAAATAATTCGCGGCTCAGATCGAGCATTCTAATGATTCTTCCGAATCTACGTCCACAAGATAAGATAGATTAGCTAAGATTCTTTTACTGAACGAGAAGAATTTTACGCTAGTCGTCCCTGAATACTTCAGGCTGCCCACCAAAAGGCCCCAATTTTATGAAGCGATCTTCATGGCACAAGCTTGCCGTGTAAAAATTGGTGATGGCTCAGTTACTCAATGAACTCCAGCCCATGATTCGATGATACTTCGAGTTCTCCCGACAAGTTCTTTAACGATAGTTTGAAAAGTTTACGGTCCAAGTGTATTCACTTATTTCAGGCCTAACCTCATGAAGAAACTACTCTATTACCTCATAACAGCGACGGGGGTGGTGTTTCTCTTCGGTGCATTTGACAATGCTCCAAGACGACCCGCCCCAGCCGCAGCAATCACTGCGAGTGCACCGACGAGCGCCAGCTCGGGCGCGTGTAACCGCACCGCGACTGCGGCCGGACGGAGTAATTCCCGAACGACCCCGATCGTTGCGACCACCACGTACGGTCCGGATGCGTGTGCCGATTGTCATGATGATGAAGTTGCAGCGTTCAATCGAACGACGCACTCCAAGTCATGGCAGCACGGTATGGCATGCGAGCAGTGCCACGGCGATGTCACCAAGCATGTGGAGTCCAAGGGTGCAGAAGGGACGATCGTCAGCACCGCAAAGCTCACTCCGCAGAAGCTTTCGGAGACGTGCCTCAAGTGTCACGAGAAAACAGGCGAACAAGAACACGCTGGGCTTAGCGAACACGCTCGCGCCGGTGTCTCCTGCGTGACCTGCCACGATGTGCATCCGTCCAAAGAACAGAAGACGTTGATGAACAGCGAAGGCAAGAGCGCGATGATCCGCGGCACGCAAACAGAGCTTTGTTTCTCCTGTCATAAGGCGACCGAAGCCGACTTTGCGAAAGTCACACATCATCGTATGAAAGAGGGCGTGATGAACTGCACGAGTTGCCATAATCCGCATGGCTCGACCAATGAACATCAGCTTCGCGCGGAAGGCAAAGCACTGTGTGTTTCGTGCCATCAGGACAAAAAGGGCCCATTCATCTATGAGCATAATGCTTCTTCTGTCGATGGGTGCACCGCCTGCCACGAACAGCATGGCTCTGGCGCCCGCAACATGCTGAAGAACCGAGACCCACGGCAACTATGCATGAGCTGTCACACTCGCGAAATGAATGCGAACGGGGCCACCTTGGGGACCGGGACTCCGCATAGCCGCGCAGGACTCAGTTTGCAGACCACGGGTGACTGCACTCGATGCCACTCTGAGATTCACGGCTCGAACCGCAATCAGTACTTTATTCAATAGGAGGCGAGTATGAAATACATGACAAAACACAATTCCATGATCGCCACGCTCGCGCTCACCCTGCTCTTTGCACTGGCTGTCACCTTCCCGGTGAATGCCCAGGAAGGCCAGACCACACCGAGCTTCGAGTCCGGGCCATACGTATTCAACCTCGGATTGACTGCCGGTTATCGCAATACCGACGTCACCGACTTCGACGGCAACAAGAGCGATTGGGCCACCAACCGGTTCTACGAAATGTATAACCAGCGTTCGGGGATCAACCTCAATTCATTCGATCTCTATGGCGAACGCAAAGGCGCCGATGGATTCTTTGACGAAATGTTCGTCACCGCATCCGGCATCAACGATCCGTTCACGACGGGATCGCTCCGCATGCGGGCTTTCAACTCCTACGACTTGAAGGTTGACTTTCGACAAGCGAAGTACTTCCTGAATCGTGACGATTCCATTTTCACGGGTCTTCATAAGTATGATATGACGAGGGATCTTCTTGATGCCTCGCTCGATATCAATGCAACCGAAGACTTGAAAGTCAACCTGAAGCTCAACTCCATTTCCAGAAGTGGAGACATGACGACAACGATGTCACCCTTCATCGAAGACGGTGAGACATTGATCGGAAGTTATGTCGGCGGAATCTACCGCGGCGATTTCTACTGGATCAATGTGCCGAAGAACGACAAGACGACCGAGTTCTCCGCTGGCCTGACATACAAGCTACCAGCAGCGAGTTCGATTGCCCTTGGCGGCGGTCTCCGCTCCTTTACACAGGAATTCTCGCCGACGATCGTCAGCGACACGGCCCTGACCTATGGTGGGAATATCGCGAACGCATTTTCTGGCATTCGCGGCTACAGCTCGCCCGTCGTTGGTAAGAACTACGCTTATCGGCAGACTCCATTCGAGCCGCTGCTGGGCCTGAATTATACTGACCACCGCGAGTCCAGTGGACCGTTCGTATACTTTCAGGGTGTGACAAAGCCAGTTGACGAGATGACCGTCACTGCGGACCTCCGCTATGAAAGCTCGACCTCAAAGCCAACGGTGACTTACGATATGAATGGTATCGCCAGAACAGGCGCCACCATCACGTACGACACGCTAACCGGCGCGCCGACCAACTTCGACAAAGTGAAAGCGGCGTACAGCGCGACCTTCAGCGGGCTCGCAGATAAGATGGACTGGAATAGCCTGACCGCAAACGTGGCTTTATCTGGCAAACTCATGGAGGCGCTTTCAGCTACGGCGACCTTCAGCATGTCCAACATCAACGAGGATGTTCATGCCAGCCATGACGTGACGATCACAGCCGATACCGGGACCAAGGTACTCAAGCCAATCACGGCGACAGGTACTGGTGAGCTTTCGAATACCTATAAGATCCCACAGCAGACGATCGATGGGTTCCTAAGCTACACTCCCATGATCGAAGGCTTCGGATCGCTCGGAATTAAGGCCGGCGTTAAATACATGGACCGTAAACCGGATATTACGGTGGAGGACGCGCGTGACCAGGTCCTCTCTCGAGAGATCTCGGCGATCACTCCATACGTGGCCATCAATCTCCGCCCAATGAGCCAACTTCGGCTCGATGCACGGCTGAGCCAGACAACTCGGAGTATAAAGGATTCCGTCGGCAACTCGACTGACATGCCAATCCGCACCGCTCCGGAGAAGATTCTGAACATCAGCGGCGGTATTAGCTACCAGCCCATCGAAAGAATGAATCTCGCCGTGCGGTATGCGGGCGTCAATGGCACGTCTACATTCAATGCGGTTAGCATTCCATGGACATCCGCCGCGCACGCGGTGAATCTTCCCGAACTCGATTACACGAACGACAATTCGTCGATCACCGCATCGTTCGGATACTTCTTCAAGGAGATCAAGCTGGGCTTCCAGGTCAGCGGACAGTACAAGGAAAACAAGTACTCAATCCCAACAACCTGGACGCGTGGCAACATTGTGCCGACCAATTACCCCGGTTATATCGACTCGATGACGGTGCTCGTGTCACAGAACACCATTGACCGGTATCTTGATTGCTCGCTGACATGGGAGCCAGTCGCAGCCCTCCATCTTGAAGGTGGTCTTGCACTGACCCGATCGACCGGTGAGCCGTCAACCTTCGTCGCAGTGGCACCCGGCATTGTTGGTGATTCCACTCACTTCGGAGGTCCATACTCCATGCAGAATATCCATGTTGCGGCAGCCTACGATGTCACTCCCAATATCGGGGTGAACGTGGACTTCCAACATGTCGCATACAAGGAAGATCACGAAGCAAACTTCTGGGCGGTCAATAACTTCGCGGGCAACTTGATCCGGGGAGGTTTCGCACTTAAGTTCTAACGAACATGGAGGGATGACGAGCAATCGTCCCTCCTTCCAGTAGTCGAAGGGACGCCGGTCATGGCGTCCCTTCCGACTCTGGATCGTAAGATCACTTCGATTATGCTCTGGTCCGATACAAGATCTTGCGAGAAGAGCAGGACTGTTCGGTTACAACGCTCCTATATTGCAGGTACGTTGATTCTACTTCACTCACTCTCATACGGGGAAACAGGTTATGCGCCAACACTCGGAATCTGAAGCATCTCCTTTGGGGCCTGACCTGCAACCCTCCAGTCTGGCAAACATGGCAATCATGGACTGGACTAGTCAACGGATGCGCCGGTCCTCGGCAATCGCACAGGCAGCCACTGAGCCAAGGCACGTTCTCCTAATCCTTGAAGATTTTGATGAGTTGCGGGCCTTACTTGCCAGGCACTTTGTCGAACGCGGATATGAAGTATTCTCGTCATCGACGCTTCGAGATGCGCTGGCAATTGCATGGGAAGAGGCTCCACAAATGATCATCATTGATTATTCCCTGCGCGGTGAAGATGCCATGCACGTGATCGAGCGGCTTCACAACGCTCAGCCGCTCAGCCAGATTGTTCTCGCGGCATGTCCGCCAGAAGTGGAAGTTGAAGAACAGGCCATCGCGGCCGGCGCTTCCAGAGTCTGGTTAAGATCTCTCCCCGATTAATCTCCGGAGAACGGACCGCTGCCGGTAAGCACATGAATCCGGAGTTACTGATCCGGCCGCCAACTTGCACGGCGCAAAATCAAAAAGTAGAGCGTAATACAAAATGAAAGGCCCGAATGCATCGATTGCATTCGGGCCTTCCAAGCATTCAGCTGGGGACTTGCTAATCTTCTACCAAATGAAGAACGCTCTTATCGTTGCGCTATAATCATTTTGTTTGAGGGGGTCATTCTTGGAATCAACTCCCTCTAGCGTGGTTTGACGCATCAACTCAGCTGCAACGACCAATCCATTGTTCGCGCAAAAGTTCGCAAATACAGAAATGGCATTGACCTCATTGTTCTGATAGTTGGTCCCGGTCATGGGATCAAAGAAATCGTATCGGCCACCAAAGGACCAATCCTTATCGAGCCGATAATCGAGTTCTCCGAAATAGCCCATGCTCGATGAAGTCGAATCCGCAACCTTGCCACTGAATGGAAGGATTGCCGGATCCGAAATCCACTCTTGGTCTGTCCCCAAGCCCAGCCCCATCAGAAGCTTGAGCCCAGAGAACGTGGGTGATGTGGCGAACACACCATAACGATTATATCGGTCGGGAAACATGGCTGCCGGATCGCTCGCAACCGAAGTCGCCGGGTTCGGCAGATCAATACTTCCAGTGAACCCATACGCCGCGATGCTGCCACCATGTTCGTCAAGCATGTAATTCGCAAACAGACGATATTCCTTGGCATTGTATGACGGTGTACCCATTGGTTTGCTCAAGCTGCCACCAACGGCTGACTGGAATTCCAACGGTGAGCCATCCGCATAACCGCCATTGAATATTCCGGCACGCACGGAAAGCCGATCAGCATTCCATCCAGCTTCGATTCCGGTCTCCGCGGCCGTGATCGAGTAGAGGGATGAGGTGGGACTTCCGCCGACAAGCGTTGTTGCGGGGGAATTTGGAAACAGTTGACTCGAAGCGCCGAGCATTGCGTCCGCATCCGATGCCCCGTAGCCTTCGATCGGATGGAATATTCCCACCCGGAAGGACCAGAAACTCGCCGTGTCACCGAAGGTAAACCTCAAGAATGCATTATCAATGTCGATACCTTCACCTGGCGTGAATTCGAATTCGGAGAATGCCGAAATGTGTCCACCGAAGGCACCGCACAAGGGATAGATCGCTGCGGGGCCGAAGTTAATATTATTGAGGGCGGTCGTATTGACGCCGGTGTTATTATCACTACCGACCGTGCTTTGATAGGTCCCCGAAACCACGACTCGCGCGGCAATATAATTGCTGTAATCGTCCGAGGCTTCTCCTTTGCCGATCTCTGATGGCAATCGGAAACCTGCCGCGCGAAACTTGTAGCCGAATTCGTTTAATCGAGGAACAGGCTCGTGACACATGGTACATTCCATTTGATATTTCCGAGCAAAGGCGGGAATACCATAGGACTGCGATGGGGAAAGCAAGGCAGCGCCAAGCACGCTAGCGAGTATCAATGGATGACCAAGCATCCAGAGACGCTTCTTCGAAGATATCATAGTAGTTGTTAGTTAGTTTGACGAATGAACTACAATCAGATCATTTGCCGAGCGTCCGCAAATAATTCACGACACTCCAACGCTCCTCCTCAGAGTATGCGGTCGCGAATGTCGGCATTGGCTTATTGCCTTTGGTAATCTTCCAAAAGATCGCTCCATCGCTCTGGCTTTGGAACTCATGGGTCGTCAGGTTTCCGGGGACTTTGGATAACTCAGCTGCTTTCGGTCCGTTGCCGATTCCCGTCTTGCCATGACATGACTCGCATTCTTTACCGAAAATCTTTTTTCCAGTACTGATCGACGCGGCATTACTGGCAACAGGATTCTTCTTTCCGCTGGCCGCTGTGGGAGCCATCCACTTCGGACCGCTGCCGCCCGGTGTAAATGCATTACCAAGTCCGGCTGTAATTGCAAAAGTCGCGCTGACGGCAAGCACTGCCGAGAGCCGTGTCCAGCTAAAATTAGGCTTCATCGTGTTTTCCTTTTTTGATGTTGACAAGTTGAGTCAAGATAAATCCATAGGTCGTCCACACGCCGCCGAAGAGAATGCAAAATGTGATAATCATCGCGATCGGCGCTCGCGGCTCCCAAAGTGCTCGAGGGAAGGGATCCGCAACTTGCGCGACCGGCCTGCCCCAGGGACCAACAATCCGCGACTCAATGGCACCCGTCCGATCGTTATCATCGACACGTGCAATGAGTGTAAGCACTCCTTGTGCATTGCCGGGAATATCTTTCGGGAATGCAATATCCACGTTGCCGGCGGCATCCGTGGTTCCCGGGCTCTCATCCGAGACGGGCATCAGACCGAATAATCGCTTGGCCAGAATATTCACAGGAGTGCTACCGATCGGACCCATCTTTCCGGTCGAATCAAGCGCGATGAGTGTAGCGGTTACGATCCAGGTGGAATCACCATCTCGCACGTTCAGTGTAAGCTTCGCCTGATGTGGATTGCTCGTGTCGATCCCTCCAGCATTCGAAGGAGTAGAATCCATCGGGCACATTTGTCCGGTTGCCGGATGGACGGCGATGATGGAACACGCGATCAGGCACGCAACGGACAATACAAGGGAGCGTCGGATTTTTCTCATTTTGCGAATGCCTCCTGGACTGCCGGTATAGGTTTGTGATTCGAATGGTCAGCGGATGATCTATCATCCGCACCGTTTTGAGTATTGATACCAGGAATGACCAAGCCCTTCTTTGCCAGGTGCACCCCTTCTTCGACCTCCCAGATCGACGCGATCGGGAAGAACTTTGAGAAGAGTGTGATGACTAAGAATATCCCGGCCAGCGCGCCGCCGGTGACTGAGAACTCGACCCAATTCGGGAAGTATGATGACCAGGAGGCGGGTACATTCTGAATCGGAAGGAAAGGATGCAACAGTGTCGGAATAACGATGACATACCGCTTGACCCACGCACCCGCGACGATAATAATACATGCGATTGTCGCTCCCACTGGCTTACGACCTCGTGGAATCGCAAGAATGACAATTGGCAGCAGCACGGTACCAAATTGCAGAATCCAGAAGACCGTGGACCATCCGCCTGAGAACAGATCGCTCAATAGAATGCCATCGTGCGACTCCATTTTGTATGCTGGTACCCAGTACTCGTTCAAATTAAAGTATGCATAAATCATTGTGAGCGAGAGCACGATCTTGCTCATCAGATCGAAATGGCGCGGAGTTATGTACTCCTCAAGGTGAT
Organism: Bacteroidota bacterium; assembly: GCA_030706745.1. Taxonomy (NCBI): domain Bacteria; kingdom Pseudomonadati; phylum Bacteroidota; species Bacteroidota bacterium. The sequence goes on along the minus strand of JAUZNX010000002.1, from coordinate 201,172 downwards.
AGATTCGGCGGAATGCAGACATCGTCAGGATTACCCCGGCCGATCCGGAATAGAGTGCGCCGATCACGAAATATGGACCAAAGATGGTACTATTCCATCCAGCGCGCAAGGTCATCGCAAAAATGTATGAGACGACTGTGTGGACTGACACTGCGATTGGAATAATCATCACAGTCATGACGCGCATTGCACGCTCAAGCCTCCGCCAGTTTTCGGGAGTATCCTTCCACCCCATTGCGAGTTTGTCATAGACCCACAATCGAAATGTTGACCCGGTCTTCGCAAATCGTTCTTTGCACAGTGCGATATCGGGTATCATCGGCAAATACAGAAACAGCAGACTGCCGGTCAGGTAGGTGGTAATGCACATAATATCCCAGAGGAGCGGCGATTGCACTCGGCCAAAAATGACCATGTTCGCCACGCGGTCGGGGCGGCCCATGTCAATGATGGGCATGATGCCACCGAACATCAGGGCGACGGCAGTCAGCAACTCCGCGGAGCGCGTGATTGGACGGCGCCACTCCTGATTGGTGATTCGAAGAATCGCCGACACCAGCGTTCCCGAGTGGCTGATCCCGATAAAGAAGACGAACGTGGAGATGTAAAGACCCCACGACACGTAGTTGCGCATCGCGGTCGCCTCAAGGCCGGTGCGGAGTTGATAGATGTATGCAAATATGCCCCAGCAGAGCAGGAGGGTGAGGCCAATAACCCAGTAACGGCTGGTTTTGCCGAAATTTCCAGGCGTGATCGGCCTCAGAAAATCAGCACGAATTTTCTCGACAGGTGTAATTTCCATTAGGGATATTAGATTGATCGTCAGAACTTGCGTCAGCTCTTCACAGCAGCATGTCCGCTTGCTGCGTGATCGAGATCGGGCTTGGGATACCGTCGGTTCTTTGGTGGCAAATAATACACACGCGGCTTCGTACCGAGATCTTCCATGTAGCGGTACCCCGCGTTCTGCTCGAGAAGAGTACTCAACCGGACCGTTTCACCGTCCGAGTTCGTGACAGCATCTTCGTTCTCGTCGCCGAAGTATAGAGCCTTCATTGCACAGGCCGAGATGCATCCTGGCATCTTGCCCTGTCGAATCATATCCGGGCAAAAATCGCACTTCTCAACGGTACCGACCCGGCGTGGGTAACCTTGTTCCGGGGAGTAAGGGGTTAGTGCCATTTCGGGGGTCTCCACGGGGCGCTCCCAATTGAAGAAACGCGAGCTATATGGGCATGCAGCCATGCAAAATCGGCAACCGATGCATCGTTCATTATCGATCAGGACAATACCGTCCTGACGTTTGAACGTAGCATTGACAGGGCAGACTTTCGTACAAGGAGGATTATCACAGTGGAAGCATGGTTTCGGCATCCAATACGATGGCGTCGTTTCGGAGTCCTGCATCTCAAAGACCTTCATCCACTCGCGGTCCTTCGGGGTGAAGTGCATCTTTTGACATGCTACCGTACACTTCTTGCAACCATCGCACTTCGCCAAATCGATGACCATGACGAAGCGTTTGCCAGCGATTCCAGTACGCGCCTCGTCATTGGTGACAGGGTGATGCACGACGGCGCGTGCGTGTGCTGTATCCACTTGGACCAGATCTCCACTGGCCGTTAATGCATGCACGCTTTCACCCGCATTCTGTGATTTCGCCAACTCTGAATTGGGTTCGGAGAAGGCATTTCGCAATCCAGCACCTGTTGCGATTGCGGCTCCGCTCACGACGGTAAGCTGCAAAAACTTCCTTCGATTGGACTTCTTTTCCTCTTCCATTTGATTAGATATTCACAACCTCACGTTGGCTTCGAAACTGGGAGTCAACCAACTTCAATAGGTTTCTTGGGGCGCACCGGCACAACCACTGTTCCAATCATCCATAGTTCTAAATTGGCTCTTTATCAAGTTTTGCACAAGTCGAAATCGTAAGGATTTCTTACATGGGGTGGAAGATTCTTACGATCATCAAGCCACTTTTGTAAGAAATTCTGGAGGACATAACATTGAATCGTAAGAAGCTTACGATATATTGAACATTGTATTAATTCTTGCCGTCAATTCTTTTGAAAGCGTAAGGTTTTACAACAATCTTTTGGAAAGCCGCTGGCGGCCTAGTCTAGGTTGGAATCAGCAGGCGATCAACCGCCTCTTTGTTTGCGATACATGCAGATCACTTAATGGGATTGTGTTCCTGTAATTCTCACCAACCATCGACAAGTCGCCGCGATTATTGGCAGGTCCTAGTCAAGATGATCGGTCAAGCTTCGCACTTGATTTTCACATCTAATCTATGAGACTCTTGACGACATCAATTCCTCGCATTTCACAGTCTTTTTTGCGGAAATCAAGCATGACTCGATCGTCGCTCTACAGACAGGATTTCGAACATGAAACCGTTAAGTCTTTGCCATGCAAGGCAAGATTCTTTCCTTCATTTCTACTGCAATCTCAAGAAGACCGCTCTCTCCTATTGAAATTCGTTGAAGCATCGCCATTTGAATTAGATGGCACGCCGCTTTCGCACATTATGAAGTATCTTTAGCTTATGACATGCATCTACATCAGGAATTAGAAGGCTATTATCTAGGTATGCCGGACACTCAGAGCGGAACAGGGATGGTTTCCATTCCCCCTCCGAAATCGACCGGTCGAAGCCTTCGTGCGATGGCTGCAGTTGCTCCCGCGGCATCACCAAGTTGTGTAATGCTGATTCTGGAGGACTTCGATGAGATTCGGGCCTTTCTCTCCCGCCACTTCACAGAGCGAGGCTATGAAGTATTCTCTTCCTGCACACTTCGCGATGCACTCGCAATTGCGTGGGAGGAATCTCCTCATGTAATTATCATCGACTATGATTTGAGTGGTGAGACGGCTCTGCATGCGATTGAGCGTTTGCACAGTGCACAGCCAAATAGTCATATCGTCCTCGTTGGTGGTCCGCAGACTGTGGAAGTTGAAGAACGAGCGATTCTCGCGGGTGCCTCGACGGTGCTCTCCAAAGCATACGGCATTGCGGAAATGGACAGGGTTGTCGAGCGGGCCGCACATTTAACCACTCCCCATCGTCCATTCATTCGGACTTCCTGATTGAAGCTCGGCTAAGGAAGCTCGGTAAGTCAGGATACTAATACTGTAACATGGATCATGAAGCCCTCTGTCGGAGGGCTTCATGATGTTACGGTCCGCTTCCGTAATAGTTTGAATATTTCGAACCACGCAAGACTTGCACCAGCAGCAACCGCGGTCAGGATCCAATCATGAAAGTGGAATGGTCCGAAGTGAAAGAGAACGGACACGGATGGGACGGTAGTGATGAGAAACAGCATCGCCAACCCACCTCCGACGCACCACCATAATGCTCGGTTTTTGGTCCCAGTGCCTGGATCGACAAGCATTGCAATAAAAGTCCGAGCCCATGAGCGATCGACCAATGCGAGTATCAGATTCGAGAGAATCAATGTCGCGAATGCCAGCGTCCGTGACTCGTATTCGGAATGCGTTCGCCCATAGGAAATCAAAAAAATAATCGAAACGACCGCGAAGATACTCAGTCCTTGTAGCAATGCAATCATGATACTCGAAGAGCGAAACATCGGCGATTTGGGATCCCTCGGGGGGCGACGCATAATATCGGCCTCCTCCCCTTCGGATTCGAACACAATCGATGACATTGGATCGATGATGAGTTCGAGTAAAACGATATGAATGGGAAAGAGAATGAGTGGCATTCCCAAAACAAGCGGAAGGATGGAAAGACCGGCGATTGGAATATGCATCGCAATCACGTAGTACATCGCCTTCTTTATATTATCATATGTTCGGCGACCGAGACGAACAGCACCGACAAGGGATGAAAAATCGTCCTGCGTTAGTACCATCGCTGCGGCCTCTCGAGCGACATCCGTACCGCGAGCACCCATCGCAACTCCGATATGCGCCGCTTTGAGCGCTGGCGCGTCGTTGATGCCATCTCCAGTCATGACAACGATCTCACCAGCATCCCGTAGCGCCTGCACGATCTGCAATTTCTGCATCGGCTTGATTCGCGCAAAGACATTGACAGAGCGAAGGCGTTCTCGAAACTCCGCCGCATCGAACAACGAAAGCTCCGTGCCGGTCAAGACGGTGTCCGCATTCTGGATGCCAGCTTCGCGAGCAATCGCCGCGGCGGTCGCAGGATAGTCCCCGGTAATCATTATGACGCGAATGCCGGCGGTATAACACTGCTGCACGGAATCAGGAACGCCATCACGCAACGGATCATGAAAAGCAACCAGACCGAGAAATACGAACGAATGCTCTGCAAGAGGTATCGACGGAACAAAGGTGTTACTCTCCGCAACACCAAGCACCCGCATGCCCCGTACGGCAAAATCCCGAATCGCCTTGTGAAGTGCTTCTAATTCTCTCTCGGGCATGCGACAAAGTGACGCGACAGCTTCGGGCATCCCCTTTGCGGAAATGAATCCGCCATTCAGGTTCGAGTAACCATTGAACATGATCGCAAGCTCAGAAGTGATGGGAACCTCGAGCGCAGGCACCGGCCGAGAACCCGAACCGTGTTGCCCGTCCGCGGCCTCCTGAACTGCACGGTCCATCGGATCCCACGCCGGCACTTTGGTCGCAAGCTCGGCTGTCCAGAGCACGCGCTTCGCTTCTGGCGAGAGTGGAGCCTTGCCCAGCCAGCTGACATGCTCTCCAGCTTGGACTGCTGCAAGGGTCATGATATTCTTGGTAAGCGTGCCGGTTTTGTCCACGCATAAGGCTGTCACTGTTCCCAATCCCTCTACCGCCGGCATGCGATGAACGAGCATGCCGGTTGCTGCCAAACGTCGTGCGCCAAGTGCAAGAAAGACCGAGAGTATGACGGGAAATTCCTCTGGAAGAAGTGAGATCGCCAACGCAAGTCCTGCCAGAGTCGCTTCGATCCAATTCCCTCTCATCAACCCACCAATGACCACAACAACTAAGCACACTCCTACCCCTACAATCGCAGCAAGACGAACAAGTCGTCCAGTTTCCTTTTGGAGCGGTGTCCGGGATTCAACGACCTCAGCCAGAACGCTGCCGATCCGGCCAAACTCAGTCCGGGCACCTGTCGCGAACACTCGCGCCAAAGCACTGCCGCGCACGGCAAGTGTTCCACTAAACACTTTGCTTTCGGCGAAGGACTTCAGAGATTTTTCGGCCGCAACGGATTCTCCACTGAGAAGGGATTCGTCCACCGCAAAACCCGATGCCGAGATTAGGTCGGCATCAGCTGCAATGCGATCGCCTTCGGCAAGGATGAGCAGATCGTCCGGTACGATCTCTCGTGCAGCCACACGAACGGCCTTGCCGTCTCGAAGCACGAGCGCTCGAGGGCTCGCCATATCGCGCAATGCACGAAGAGCGCGATCGGAGCGAATCTCCTCAGTCAACGAGATCCCAACAACAAATAATGCTGACGCACTAAGCAGAGCGGCCTCAACTCGGTCTCCAAGCAGCATGTAGATCCCTGCCGTTGCCAACAATAACAGAATCATTGGCTCGCCAAGCGTTTTGAGGATGGGCTTGAGCCAGCGAACACCATCTCCTTCCGGGAGCTCATTATGACCAAAGCGAAGAAGACGCTCCGCGGCCTCAGCGTTGCTGAGGCCTTGCCTTGCTACTTCTGGCACACTGATTGGTTGAGAAGTTTGTTTGTCCTCTGCCATGCAATCTCGCCCGCTTCTTATTGCGATCTCTATCGTATTGCTCCTACTGGGGCTCGTCGGTCTTGTTCTGCCCGGCCTCCAGGGCATTGCGCTTCTGCTGGCGGGCCTCCTGATGCTCGGTCAAGCCGTACCCGCCATCCGCAGAGCCACCGAACGCTGGGAGGCGCATTCACCCCTGATTGCGAAACTTGCCGCACGGTTTCGCAAGCCGGATGGAAAAGTCGCGATAGCACGTCTTCTTCTTTCGATCGTCCTGGCCTCTGCGCTCTGGACATTAATCCTCTACACGCTCCAACGGGTATTGTTTCACGACTGAGACGTTCAATTCGCGGGCTTCGGATTCTCACCAAAAACAATGGCCGGCGTGCCGATTGGCGTCGCGGCAAACAACTCGTCCGCGGCAAACATCGGAATGCGAATACAGCCATGACTCGCCGGTTTCGCAGGTACGCTCTTCGAACCATGCACAGCGATACCTCCCGTAATATACATCGGGTCGAACATGAGTCCGAGAGGGCTCTTTCGCCATCCAGTGATTTTGTAGAAGACCTTGAAATTCCCACGAGGCGTACGAGCATACCGCGGACCGATGCCAGGATAATCGAAGAGCTGACCATTCCCCGTCGAGACCGAGAGAATGCGAGCCACATGATCGTTGGAATCGATGACGAGAAGTACCTGATGATTCAAATCGATTTCGATGTGATGCGAGTGCATTGAATCACGCGCAATCGGAGTGGCTGCCCGACTGATCCGCGCCATGGTCGAATCGGTCAATTTACCGGTTCGCGGCAGCCCGGAGAGTTTCTGGAACGCGATAATTGCCTGACGATTTGCATCATTCGTCAGTGAATAGTCCCTCGCCGTCCAATAGTTAAGCTCGTTCAGCCGGCCAATGGCATGCATTGCAGTGGCGCTTGACTGTGAACTCGGAGCTTGTTTGGCGGGCGCGGTGCTCTGAGCCCTGGCGCCCAGCGGCAAACAACAAATCATACTGCAGAGTGAAAAAGCAATTTGAGCTGAGATGGAGAGAAGTGATCGTAGGTGCATGACCATATGCCTTGCATAAATATGCCAGACAATCTGACTTCCGGCTAATTCAACCGGATACCATTCCCATGATTCTTACGGAATTGCGAAGTAAGATTCTTTTACCATCGTGACAACGATTTTACATTCTGTACAATAACCTTACATGCCGAATCCTTCAAAACATGGCTGGGCCAGGCCTGGCATAGCGCTCTCACGTTAATTCGGTTTCAGGAGGAGCAAGATGAAACTTCTTATTGCGTACGATGGCTCACAATCGTCGAAAGATGCGATTCAGGATTTGCGATATGCCGGACTTCCTGTGAGCGGCGTGGAAGCTACCGTACTTTCCGTTGGAGAAGTTCGGATGCCAGCCGAACCGGCGTTCAATCTCGAGCCGACCTTGCCGATTGTTACCTACGCGCTCGAGAACACCCAGGACGCTCTTTCCTACGCCCGGGAAGCAACAGAAAAGGATGCGGCGGAAGGGGCAGAAGACCTTGCACGATTGTTCCCCCAGTGGACAGTGAAACCATGTGCGCGTCTTAACTCACCGGCCTCGAGTATTCTGGAAGTGGCCGAGACTTCTAAGCCGGATCTTATTGTGATGGGCTCGCACGGCCGTTCCGGTTTCAAGAGATTGTTTTTGGGGAGTGTCTCCTTGCGCGTTTTGACAGAAGCAAAGACATCCGTTCGCATTACCAGAAGCAAGTTGCATCTCGATGGGAAGGCTACGCCCGTTATTTTGCTTGCATTCGATGGTTCTCGCGGTGCGCGTAATACAGTGCACCAGCTCCTCCACCGCACATGGCCAGCCGGCACGAAGCTCCACATTGTGACTGTCATCGATGTGAGCATTTTATCTACTCCGGAGTACATCTGGCTGGTCGGTGACGATTTGGGACAGTACCAGGAAATGAAGGAATCCAATATCCAACATGCTTTGCACTCCCTCGAGCGCGAGATGCAAAAGCGGTTTAGTGTTACAACCGCAATGCCGGTCGGACACCCTCCGCGCGAGCTACTGTTGGAAGCAAAACGTGTCGCGGCAGATACGATTTTTATTGGCTCTCGGGGACTCTCACGATTTGAGAGACTATTGCTGGGTAGTGTGGCTCATAGTATTGCAGCCAACGCTGAAGCGACTGTCGAAATCGTGCGATAATATCATATCCAAAATAGAACCGACACATCATGAGCACAACTGCATTCCCAGCCACGCTTACGATTGATTACCCCGACCGGCCTCTCGATCGCCTTTCGACATTCTTCCGGCCCCTGCTTGCGATTCCAATCGTGATCCTCCTCGCACTCATCGCCGGTCCGCTCACACACAGCCCATGGCCAACCGCACTCGGCGCCGGCGGCGTGCTCTTTGTGCCAACTGTCCTTATGCTGCTCTTCCGCAAGAAGTACCCACGCTGGTGGTACGATTGGAATCTCGCGCTCGTAAACTTCAGCACCAGATGCGCTGCGTACCTTGCGCTCCTAAGTGACGAGTATCCTTCAACGGATCAGGAGCAAGAAGTCCATATTGCGATCTCCTATCCAAATGTGGAACTTGACCTTAGCCCAGGCATGCCGTTAATCAAGTGGTTTCTCGCCATTCCGCACTACATAGTTTTGTGGGCATTGGGAATTGCGGCAGTCGTGTGCGTCATCATCGCATGGTTTGCCATTCTCTTTACGGGACGCTACCCAAAGTCGCTCTTCAACTTTGTAACGGGAGTGTTCCGCTGGTCGCTTCGCGTCTCAGCTTACGCGTTCTTGCTCACGACCGATCAGTATCCACCGTTCAGTATCGAATAATCTCTCAAGCAGTCGTCCATCATTTAGGCCAGAACTGCAGAAGCTATTTGCAACCAGGCACGTATGAGATAGGATAGATCAGCTCAACGAGCAGATATGGGACGCGCAGCGATTAGAATCGAATCAAGCCAACCAGACTCAATTGAAAGGAGTATTCTCCTTTCGCCAGCGAGCGATTCTTATCCTCCCCGTTGAGTGCAAGTGCTTCACCAGGTCGAAGGGAAATCTCTGTGGACCAACCACTGCTAAACTCGTGGACCCATGCAACTCCAAGTAGCAAGAAGATCGCCTGAACATCATGAAATGGCGAAAAATCGATATATGAGCGTGGCCCTCCGATTGTAAGCATCTCGCCATATCCCAGGGTCGGACCAAGAATCATCGCGTCGTTTTTGCCATCGTCAGAAGCTACGACATCCGCTCGGAGTGCAGCACTCCATCCCAAGCTAATTCCCCATGATGCAACGCTTGCACCAACATACCCTTCGATGGCACCTGCCACATTATCCATTCGACCAACCTGAAGATCGGCGGACAATCCATTTGAAGTGCCAACCGTTAGACCGATCGCAATGGGATCGCGAAGACCGACCGGCCCTCGCATGGCCGCATGCTGTTGTGCCAGCAGCGGCCGTGCGAAAAGCAGAGATCCGAAGACAAGGAGCACGCATGCCGTGGACCGTCTGTCAGGCCACGCGTGCTTCAATGGGTGCCTCCATAAACTGCGCGAATTCGCGCGTGTTCTGGTGTTCGCCAGCCGAAACGATCCAACTGCGCAATTCCTCATAGAATCGATGTAAGGCTTCAGTCTGCGCGGCTTCGGAAATGTCGAGGATCTTGTGGATCTTCATTTTCATTTTCAGGAGTCGCCGATCGAGCTCGATCTCGATGAGGTTTCGTTTCTCCGGTTTTATCGTTCGACTTTTCTGCGCCATACTCAGGGCAGCACGAGCTGCGGAGCGGACCTCATCTCGGAGTTGGTTCGCAATCTCCGCAGTGGTCCCAAGCACCTGTGAGAGCGTCTCCAATCGTCGATCGAGCCACTCCTCCAACTGATGTCTATATTGCCGGGCGGCCGAATTCCGCTTAAGGAATATGCGGCCAATACCGTATGCTGCAGCAGCTCCTGCAGCAGCCATGGCAAGGCCGATCCCGGCTCGACGAACCTGCTCCGGTCGAGCAGACATTTTCGGCGTCCATGGTAATGAGGTTGTGATCATCCTGGAATTATCCTTTCAATTTCATGGTCGAAGTGACCATCACAGAGCCGATCTAGTAGATTGTTTCGAGCGATTCGACCCGAAGCTCGTCCTTGACTTGTGAGACGCCTGGAGCAGCCCACGCAGCATTCTCTGCGTCCTCACGTTCTGCCCAAGAGCGAACCGGACCACGCAGTGTCACAATACTCCCATTGACATCGATCGCGATATTTCCGGAATCGACTGTCGCCGAACGCTCGAACGCGCGCCGAATCTTATTCTTGATCTCGGACGGCTTCAGTTGTGGTGAGAGCGAGATGAGATTTGTAACACCTTTGACGCCGGTGAGATCTTCGACTTCGCGGCGTGCTTCAGTCTTTTGATAATCCCATTCAACTTCGCCTTCGAGCTTGACCCAGCCATTCTCGACAGAGACCTTAATTTTTTCATCCGGAACGGTATTGCACCAGCGTAGGGCATTCACGGCTGCTTCGGCGATCTCGGTATCGGTTCGCCGATTATTGCCATCGATATGCACCACGACTTCTTCGGCCACCGCTTTGACGCCGGCGACGTTCTTTGCGGCTCGTTCGGCAGCGAGCTTCTTCGGGTAACTATCAACTGTCCCCGTGAGTGTGATGACGCCGTCCCGTGCTGCAACGCCAATATCTGTGGCATTGAGGACTGGCTCCCATTTCAACGCTTCCATTACATCCCGCTGGAGTTGTTCGTTTGTCTTCATAGTGTGTGTATCCCCTTAAAATAACCCTGCCGCTCGCATTCCCGCTTGTGATTTGTGTGGTGAGACTGTGCGGCTGCCCTGATAATAGCGAATGCCGAGCCACTCGAACGCAGATTTGGAATCCGAGCCATAGTGGGCATATCCATCCGCATTACGGAAAGATGAACAGGCAAGAATCTTCCCGTGCCATGAAAGAAATCTTCCCCCCAACCGACGGCGTCCAATCGCCATGGTACAGGAACTAATCGAATTTCAGCTTTTCAATTGTTCGGCACGGAAATAGTCCTCCGAACGGGCATATTCGATCACATTATCTCACCTGATACTGCACTGTTATGGCACGGATTCACTGGAACGACGACTCACCGACCGCTATGATGGAACATATGTTCCTTCGTATGCTCGGCGACCTTGATTACGGGTCGACCCAACGGGGGGGAAGCGATCGCGACGTGTATGTGCCGAATCTCGATATCTCGGAAGACAAAAAGAACTTCTACATCCTTGCCGAGCTACCGGGCTTGAGCGAGCACAATGTAAAAGTAACCGCTGACACTGATATGGTAACGATCAGCGGCAAGAAAGAACGGAAGGACGAGAAACACGAATGGGATTATCAACGGACCGAACGTTCATTCGGCCAGTTTGCCCGTTCGCTTTCATTGCCCAAGAATGTGAAGGCGGACGCCATCAGGGGGACATTCAGGGACGGACTGCTCGAACTCACCTTGCCGAAAATTGCGGCCATCTCACCGGCTACGCGTGAAATCCCGCTGCACACCGAGACGCGGGTCATGCAGAACGGCCACGGCAACTCGAAACCAGAGTTGCAGAACGCCACGGCACAGCGGGGCGCACGAAAAAGACGCATTGACGCCTAAGCGGCCAAGCCTCAGCGCCATCGCGTAGCGCGTAGCCGAAAAACCGGGGTGTGACGCATGATTGATGCATGCGTCACACCCGCCAACGGTCCTCACTATCTACACTTTAGAGCGAATTATGAGAATTCTTATTCCATGGGAAGGTGCCCCAAATCCGGATTTGCTTGTCAAAGACCTGCACTATGCTGGACTGCCAAAACATGCCCACGCACTGTTGCTCACACCCCATGCCCACCATGTGGCCATTCCAAGCCGGGCCTTTGTGGCATCCAATCATGAATACACATTGGAAGACAGTCTGGACGAGCAGGTACTGAGCGAAGCACAGCGGTCAAAATGCACCCTTTCACGGGCCTTCCCGGATTGGCTGATTGAAACCGAGGTCAATGACCGTTCCTCAATGAATGCCGCAGAATCGATCTCGGATCGTGCGCATGCATGGAATGCCGATCTCATTGTGATCGGCTCCGAACGACGCCGGTCGTTCTTTCTCACGGCGAAGTCAGAATCCATTTCAGCGCACATTGCGGATGTTGCGCCATGCTCTGTGAGGATTGTATATCCGCAGCACCAGCATCCGGATGCACCGCTGCAATTGCTTCTGTTCATTGATGGATCTCCGGAATCGCTGCTCATGATGGAAGAATTTGCGGCACGACCATTCCCAAGAAATACATGTGTCCATTTGATCAGCGTTGTAAATGAACTCGAGTGGAACATTGAGCGAGTCCATCATATGCTCGATTATTTTGCCGAGCACATTCGCAAAAACTTTCCACACATCGAATCGCAGATCCGCTACGGCGACATTGCGGAGCAGATTCTCCGTTATGCCCGCCAGCAGGAGATCGATGCAATCTTCATTGCAGCGGATGATTCACTTGAGAATAGCCATCAACATGCAGTGAACGTGGCCGCTCTGGATATTGTGCAGCGAGCGGAAACTACCGTGGAGATCGTCAGAAGGCGTCAAGCAGATTATCATGAAAGGAGAACAAGATGATGAACTACCTCACGAACATTGTCTATGATACATCGGAGAATCAGAATTTTCGAACGGTTCTTCATACTGGCGAGCATTCGCAACTTGTGATCATGTCCATTCCACCCGGTGGCGAGATTGGAACGGAGACGCATGACAGTGTCGAACAAACCTTGTTCTTCCTAAGCGGCACCGGCACTGCCGTGCTCGATGGGGAGCGTCAGTCGATCAAGCCTGGGGACGTGCTGGTCGTTGCGCCGGGCACTGAACACAATATTGAAAATACTGGGTCGACAGCATTAAAGATCTACACGATTTACACTCCACCAAATCATCTTGATGGACGAGTCCATGCCACGAAGCTCGATGCGGACCATGACGAGGAAGATGAAGCTTACTCCAAAGCCATTGGTGTATTCGCCATGAGTGCATCGGCTGTGACTCCAGGATTTCTCCCCGATATCGAGCCACGACCCAATCCTGGCAGTCCGCTGCAGAACCCTGACTCCCCAGCGCCTTTTATTCATGATGATCCCGCCATTGTGCGCACCAAGCGGACTGTGGCGGCGACGCAACCAATGGAATTATGATACCGTAGACGTTCGATGGAGCATGATATGAAGAAGCTGACAGCGCCACCGCCCACACTACCTAAATCGGGAAGTGCACGACCAGACGAACCCATCATTCGTGTTCCGAGGCGGCCAAAGGCCACAACCGTTTCTTCATCTGAATGTCTTACGGCCCTTCCGGCCACAATCGATGTTGCCGCGCTTGCGCAGCTCTATAATTCACCTCCGGCATCGCATGTGGCACGAGCCGACCTCCTTCAACAGGCCCGAACCGCATTGATGAAATATGAACTGGCCGAAGCCGATTTGGAGCTTGCATCGGATTCGCTCGCCAGGGCTATGCACTTGCTGCTGGAGCAGCATGGCATCAAAGAACTATTACCGGAACATATGGCTGAGCTCGAACGCCATGTTCTCAACTGGTATGGGCTCCGTGCGCCACGGACCGTCATTACGGACGATGCAACCGTGGCGGCAACGGCTGCACAACCTGAAGCTGGGACTCTCTCTGAATTGACGATCCGCCGACCCGAGACCGGAATCCCGGGTCGCCACACTCATAACGCTCATAACGCTCGTGAAACAACAATCCATAATTGATCTTCAAAGCTTGCTCGAGATGTTCGAGCAGGAATCGAAGACCGCAGGTCCGAAAGTCACGATTTATTTCTCGGTACCGCAGTCCTCGGACTTCGGAATCATTGGTCGTGCAGAACTCAAGGGGCACATTCACACTGCGGCAACGCTCTTAAAGAGTAGCAGCTTTTCGGATGAAGCGAGTCATGCAGTTCTTGAAACACTTCGCTCGCTCCTCCAAGAGCCCAAACTTTGGAGTCAACGAAGTGAGAGTTACGCAATCTTTGCCAGCCCATCAATTCTTCGGTACTATGCACTCCCACTTCGTGTAGCTGAGAATGTTTGGATCGGTAACGACTTTCGTTTGACGCCGCTGATTCCGCTTCTATCGCTGCCTGAGCACTTCTATCTTCTGGATGTCTCGCGTGGCAAGCCGCGCATGGCCCGCATTCATCCACAATTCGCGATCCCCATTTCACTGGAAGATGTATGGGCGCTCGAGGAATCATTCGACAGTGAGGATATCGTGCATGACCGGGCATTCCACACGTCAGCGCCGGCAAGCGGAGAAGCTCACCACGGTGGGATGGTCCCCCATGGCGGCTCCCAGGATGGTGATTTTCGCAAGCGAGAACACCTGATCCAGGCACTTGCGCAGGCTGTCAATAGCGCGCTTCGAAATGAGCATGTGCCGCTGGTCATTACCGGGACCGAAGAAGTCATCGCCCATTTTCGCAAGCACCTTCCGTATCATAACGTCCTCGTGAGTCCGAATCGGCTAGCCGTTCCGGAAGGAAATCCGCTTACACTCGACGGTCATCTCTGGCAAACCTGTGCCCTGCTTGACTCCAGCCGCGCGGACGTATCCGAAACTGAAGGGAGTCAGCTCGAAGCTCTGCGCGCGCAAGGTCGTGTGACAGAAGACATCGACACCATCTTATCGCTATCCGCCACGGGTGGCATTATGACCCTGATGGTCAACGAGCCCGAACTCGCAGCCATCAGCTCCGATCCATCCAATCCAGATCACGTCAACGCTGCCCTCATCTTGACATTGCGACATCACGGCACTGTGATGTCCAGAACGAATTTTCATTCACCCACCGGAGTCGCCGCGCTGCTGCGACCCGCGGTTACGGTTAACCAATCCTAGCCATGAACCCTCAACTCTTGCTCGAAACAAGCACCAACGGCCGACTACAGTATGTACTGCCCTTTGCGCGTATCGGAATGTCGGACCTCCCACGCGTCGGCGGTAAGAATGCGTCACTCGGCGAGATGACATCCCGTCTCTCGCAACTGGGGATCCGCATACCCAAAGGCTTCGCACTCTCGACCGAAGCCTTTTGGGATTTTATTACTGCAAACAACCTGAAACAATTCATCCTGGAAAAACTCGCTTCTCTCGATCGGAAAGATTACTCGAATCTGCATGAAATTGGCGAGGCCATCCGTGCACAAATCATGCTAGGCACACTGCCGAAAGAGATACAACGGGCAATCATCGATGGCTATATGACTCTTTCGGAGAGCGGTACAATGGCCACGGTAGCGGTGCGCAGCAGCGCAACGGCCGAGGATCTCCCGAACGCAAGCTTTGCCGGTCAGCAGGAAACCTATCTTAACGTATCGGGTGAAGAGAATGTCGTGCGTGCAGTTCATAAATGCTATGCATCGCTCTATACGGACCGAGCAATCAAGTACCGGGAAGACAATAGCTTCGATCATATGAAGGTCGGCCTCTCGGTCGGTGTGCAGTGCATGGTCCGTGCCGACAAGGGCGCCTCCGGCGTGGCATTTACAATCGATCCCGACACTGGCTTTGATAATGCGATGCTGATTACCGGATCGTGGGGCCTGGGTGAGAATGTGGTCGGTGGCGTGGTCATCCCGGACGAGTTTCTGTTATTCAAACCATCCTTGCTCTCGGGCCGTCGTCCGGTGATCTCAAAAAAGCTTGGGTCCAAAGAAAAAATGATGATCTTTGGCGAATCGAAGTTGGCCAATGGACTGGCATTCAGCCCAAGCGATCACGATGCTGGTGTCTGGAACATTGATACGCCGGAATCACTGCGCAATGCTTTCGTGCTAAACGACCTTCAACTTGAGCATCTTGGTGAATGGCTGCTTGCGATCGAAGATCATTACGATCGGCCAATGGACGTCGAGTGGGCACTCGATGGTATCACGGGCGAACTCTGGATTCTTCAGGCACGCCCTGAAACGGTCCGATCACGCGAGAAACACCTAACGATCACCGAGTATGAGCTTGCTGAGGAGGGAATCTTGCTCGCACACGGTCTGGGACTTGGAAATAAGATTGTATCAGGCCGCGCGCGCGTCCTGGCTTCGCCGAAACAAGGCAATCTTCTTCAAGCCGGCGATATTCTCGTCACGGACATCACCAGTCCGGATTGGGACCCGATCTTGAAGCGCGCTGGGGCGATTGTAACGAACAACGGCGGCCGCACGAGTCATGCGGCGATTGTGGCACGAGAGCTCGGCACACCAGCAATCATTGGTACGATTAACGGTACGAGTACGATCAAGGACGGCGAGACAGTCACTATTGTCTGTAACACTTCCTCACGCGGCGAGATCTATCGAGGTGAACTTCGCTTTACGAAACTTGAGCGAGAGATCGGCTCGATCGTTATGCCGAAAACGCATCCGATGCTGATCCTCGGTGATCCTGAGCAAGCGTTTCGTCTCTCTTTCTACCCCAACATGGGGGTCGGCCTGCTCCGACTAGAGTTCATCATCAATAATCTCGTGAAGATTCATCCGATGGCGCTGGTCAATTTTCCCAATATCAAGGACGAACAGGCTAAGAAGCAGATCGAGCACTTGACGGCCGGATATTCCGATAAGTCTCAGTACTTTGTCGAGATGTTGGCTCAGGGCGTCGCAACGATCGCCGCAGCATTTTATCCGAAAGATGTTGTTGTCCGCATGAGCGATTTCAAAACGAATGAATATGCAAATTTGATCGGAGGCGCGGAGTTCGAGCCCAAGGAAGAGAATCCGATGATTGGCTTCCGTGGTGCTTCGCGTTATTACAACTCGCGGTATCAACCGGGATTCGAACTGGAGTGCCAGGCCATGCACTGGGTCCGAAATGAAATTGGTCTTACTAATGTGAAGCTGATGATCCCCTTCTGTCGAACGATCGCTGAAGGTGAGCGGGTCATCAAGATCATGGAACAACAAGGTCTGCATCGCGGTGAAGATGGTCTTGAGGTCTATGTCATGGCGGAAATTCCAAGCAACGTGCTTCTAGCCAAGGGTTTCGCGGAAATCTTCGACGGCTTCTCGATCGGCTCTAATGACCTGACACAACTCACACTCGGTATCGATCGCGATTCCGCGATCATCCACGATCTGTTTGATGAACAGAATGAGGCGCCCAAAGCAATGATTGCAGCAATGATCGAAGCCGCACGGGTTGCCGATCGGAAAATTGGACTTTGTGGTCAGGCACCGAGCGATTATCCGGCCTTCGCCGAGTTTCTCGTCTCGCATCACATTGATAGCATTTCATTTAACCCCGATGCACTGTTGCGTGGCATCGAGAATATCAATGCGGCTGAAGCGAAGTATCCGACACACTTCGAGAAGGCCTCCGAAGCAGCCATGCTCGCACATGCGAGCCATTTGTTCGATTTCGACGCGGAAGAATAGCGGGATGACGATCAACCGCATCTGGCACGAATCGCACCGAATGCCGAAAAATCCGAGTGATGCAGAACGACTCCGGTGGCATATCGGTCATGCGAAGCACTGCGCGTGCCGCGCTGCGCCGGACTGGGTGAAAGAACAGATGAAGAAACGTGAAGAGCGGAAACACCAAGCCCGCTCAGCGTAAAAGCTTGCATGAACCTGTTTAAAGGAAAGAGTGCAATCATTACGGGAGCTGCCTCGGGCATTGGCCGAGCGGCCGCGAGTGGATTCGCTCGAGAAGGCTCAAATGTGGCCGTTCTCGACGTATCGGACGCGGAGGGTCAAAAAACGGTAGAAATGCTCCTTGCTGAGGGTGGCCATGCCAAGTATTTCCATTGTGATGTCTCCGATGGTGCAAGTGTAAAGAAAGCCATCGATGCTGTCTTCAGCGCCTTCGGATCGATCGATTATGCGTTCAATAACGCAGGCATTGAAGGCGAGTCTAGTCCAACCGCCGATTGCACCGAGGACAATTGGGACCGCGTGCTTGACATTAATCTCAAGGGCGTCTGGCTCTGCATGAAATATGAGTTGCCTTATATGCTGAAGCAAGGCAAAGGCGTGATCGTAAACTGCTCTTCGATTGGTGGTCTTGTCGGATTCGCCGGAGCACCAGCGTACACTGCAAGCAAGCATGGGTTACTCGGCTTGACGAAAGCGGCGGCGCTCGACTATGTCAAACAGGGCATTCGCGTGAATGCTATTTGCCCCGGCGTTATCGATACGCCTATGGTAGAGCGATCTATCCGCAACAATCCTGGAATGGAAGCACTACTTACCGCAGGCGAACCGATTGGTCGCATTGGTAAACCTGAGGAAATCGCCAACGGAGTGGTTTGGCTCTGCTCCGATGCCGCGTCGTTCGTGACGGGTATCGCATTGCCGGTTGACGGGGGGTGGGTGGCACAATGACGACAGAACCGACGCCAGGGGCTATTCTTGAGGGGATCGCCACGATTGACGCACAGACATCTGGCTTAACCCCTCCATCCCCTCTCCTGCTGCATCCTCTCGACGTATTTTTCCATCCAAGGACAATCGCAATCATCGGCGCTTCCGAACGCACGGGAAGCCCCGGCGAGGCGATCACGACGAACCTGTTTGCCCGCGCCGGCTCGGGCTATGAAGTCTTCGCTGTTAATCCTGTACACAAGATGGTCGGCGGTCATCCGGCATATGCGCATATTGCAGAGGTGCCAGCTTCCGTCGATCTGGCTATCATAGTGACGCCCGCTGCGACGGTAGCTGATCTCATCAGTGAGTGTGTCAAGGCCGGTGTCCGTGGAGCAATCGTTATCTCTGCGGGATTCCGTGAATCAGGAGCGGCCGGCAAGGCGCTCGAACTAGAGATCCTTAATCGCATTCGCGACACACATCTGCGCGTTATTGGACCGAATTGCATCGGCGTTATGAATCCCGTCAGTGGCTTAAATGCGACATTTGCGCGGAAAGCAGCACTGCCGGGCAGTGTTGCCTTTATCAGCCAGAGCGGCGCGCTTTGTACAGCGATTCTCGATTGGAGCCTCAGTGAAGCGCTTGGATTCAGTGCATTCGTTTCCGTTGGCTCCATGCTCGATGTTGGCTGGGGCGATCTCATCGATTATCTGGGCGACGATCCGGCCACAGAGTCAATCGTGATTTACATGGAATCCATTGGGGATGCTCCGAGCTTTCTTGAAGCCGCTCGCAAGGTCGCGCTACGCAAACCGATTATTGTAATTAAGGCTGGTCGCACCGCGGCCGCGGCCAAGGCTGCAGCCTCGCATACTGGTGCAATGACCGGAAGTGATGATGTTCTTGACGCAGCATTCCGGCGCGCGGGCGTGCTGCGAATCGACTGGATTGGCGACGTCTTTCACATTGCCGAAGTGCTTGCAAAACAGCCACGACCAACAGGACGACGCCTAGCCATTGTGACAAATGCCGGCGGGCCAGGCGTGCTCGCAGCCGATGCGCTCATGGAAGGTGGCGGAGAACTTGCTCAGCTTTCGAGCGAGACCATGAGGAAGCTCGACGAAATGTTGCCGCCTGCCTGGAGTCACGGAAATCCGATTGATATTCTTGCCGACTCATCGGAAGCCACGTTCGAGCGAGCAGTCGAGTTGGCACTCAATGATCCCGGCACCGATGGAGTATTAGCCATGACGGCACCGCTTGTTGCGGCAAGACCTATTAACTTGGCCAAGAGTATCTCAAAACTTTCTACGCTTGGCAAACCACTCATCGCGTCATTCATGGGTGGCAGCGATGTATCCGATGCGGATGGTTTCATGAGCCGAGGCGGCATCCCCACGTTCGCATTTCCGGATGACGCCGCGCGCGTGTTCAACTACATGTGGAAGTTCGGTGAAAACCTCAAAACGCTGGAAAGCTCCGAGATCACCGAAAATCAGAGAGTAGCTAGGCAATCGTCTATCATCGACCGCGTGCGAAGTGAAGGCCGGACTATCCTGAATGAGGTCGAGTCCAAGCAACTCCTCGCTGAGTATGATATCCCCGTGACGCAAACGATTGCCGCTGTCACACCGGAAGAAGCAGTTATGGCTGCTCGACAAATCGGATTTCCTGTTGTTGCCAAATTACTCTCAAAGACTATCACTCATAAGTCCGATGTCGGCGGAGTCAAGCTGGACCTCGAAACGGAGGATCAGGTCCGTCAGGCATTTGAAGACATTAGAGCAGGTGTCATAGCGGGCCATTCCGCCACCGATTTCGATGGCATCTCAATCCAGCCAATGGTGGACCGCGATGGGTACGAGTTGATTCTCGGCAGCAGCATCGATCCCCAGTTCGGGCCGGTAATCCTGTTTGGCGCAGGTGGAGTATTCGCAGAAGTCATGAAAGACACCGCGTTGGAACTTCCTCCATTGAACCAAGCGATAGCCAGACGGCTGATCGAGCGGACGCGCATCTGGGGCGCGTTGAAAGGCACTCGCGGGAAGCAGCCGATCGATGTTATAGCGCTCGAATCGCTGCTCGTACGATTTAGTCAGCTCATAATCGAGCAACCCTGGATCGCGGAGGTTGATATCAACCCCCTGCTTGCCAGCAGCAAGGGCTGTCTCGCGCTTGACGCGCGCGTTCTTTTGCACGGACCTAATACCATCGTCGAGAATTTGCCACGCGCGGCTATGATGTCTCAGTCGAGATGCGCCGCGGCAATCACCCTGTAACATATACTTACGTAATGCATAAATTAGAGAAGCGCGCATGGGCCGAACCGTTTAAAATTAAGGTTGTCGAGCCACTGCGCATGACCACGCGCGAGTATCGAGAGCGTGCGCTTACTGAAGCCGGATATAATACCTTCCTCCTGAGATCACGCGATGTCTATATCGATCTTCTGACCGATAGCGGGACGAACGCGATGAGTGATAATCAATGGGCGGGCCTGATGCTCGGCGATGAGGCTTACGCGGGTAGTGAGAATTACTATCACCTTGAAGACAAGGTCAGGCAGTATTACGGTTATAAGTATCTCGTTCCAACGCATCAGGGCCGTGGTGCGGAACACTTGATTTCGAGCATTCTGATCAAGCCGGGCGATTTTGTGCCTGGCAATATGTACTTCACAACGACGCGGCTCCATCAGGAGCTTGCGGGCGGCACGTTCGTGGATGTCATCATCGACGAGGCGCACGATCCCGAAAGCCTTCATCCATTCAAGGGCAATATTGATCTCGGAAAGCTCGAATCGCTGATCAAACGGGTTGGAGCGGATCATATTCCCTATGTCACCGCAGCGGCCACTGTCAATATGGCGGGCGGCCAGCCGATCTCGATGCAAAATCTGCGCGAGTTGCGCGCCCTGACTTCCAAGCATGGCATTCGCATCGTGCTAGATGCGACACGCGCTATCGAAAACGCCTGGTTCATCAAACAGCGCGAAGCGGATTACGCCACGCGGTCAGTCGCGGAAATCCTCTATGAGATGTGCTCGTACACTGACGCCTGCACCATGAGCGGCAAAAAAGACTTGCTTGTGAACATTGGCGGCTTCCTTGCGCTCAACGATCCGGATGTCTTTGAAGAGGCTCGTAATCTCGTGGTTGTCTATGAGGGGCTCCACACATACGGCGGCTTAGCCGGTCGCGATCTTGAAGCAATGGCGCGTGGAATCGAAGAGGCCGTTCAGGAAGATCATATCCGCGCGCGTATCGGGCAGGTCGAATACGTTGGTGAGCGTCTGAAGTCCATCGGCATCCCGATCGTTGTCCCCATCGGCGGACACGCGATCTTCCTGGACGCGAAACGCTTTTTGCCACAAGTCGATCAGCTTTCCTTCCCAGCACAGACGCTCGCAGCTGAACTCTACCTTGAAAGCGGCATCCGGACCATGGAGCGTGGAATCGTCTCGGCGGGCCGAGACAAAACGACGGGCGAGCATGTGAGACCGAAGCTCGAACTTGTAAGACTAACATTCCCTCGCCGTGTCTACACGCAGGCACACTGCGATGTTGTGACCGAAGCAGTCGAGGCCGTCCACGACCGTCGCGAACAAATCCGAGGTCTACGGATGGTCTATGAGCCGAAATACCTTCGGTTCTTCCAGGCGCGATTCGAGGCAGCCTAAGAGGCAGCCTTAGGAGAAGGAGTCCGCCAGCTTGCTGGCAAATTCTTCTCGATCTCGATTCCCTCGAACGGCTTCGATGCACGGGGTCCGACTTGTCGGACCCATTCGGCCATGCGGTGAAGACCGTCGGTAAGTGAGGTCTCTTTGCGCGAACCGAACGTGCGCTGCACTTTTGAGTGGTCGCTCCACGCATCGACGACCTCATTGCGTGCAGGGAGATGCTTTAGCTCGGTCTGAACTCCCATCGCATTCATGACTTCAGCGGCGAGGGTGTTGACAGAATATATGCTGTCCGCGCCAATGTTGAAGACTTCGTTCCGTGCGCCATCATGCGTCGCACTCTCGGCAATAACGGGAGCAATATCGCCGATGTAAGAAAACGCGCGCTTCTGATCGCCATCACCGAAAACCGTGTAAGGTTCATTGCGAAGTGACTGGTTCATAAAGATGCCAATCACGTTGCGGTATTTGTCGCCCGTATTCTGTCGCTCGCCATACACATTGTGCGGACGGAAGATCACATAGTCCAGACCAAACATTTCGTGAGAGGCTTTGAGGTCAAGCTCGACAGCGTACTTACCGATACCATAGGAATCCTCTGGCGCGGGAGTCAAGTCTTCACGCATTGGCAATTGATTCTTGCCATAGACTGCGATTGAACTTGTAAAGATGAAACGTTTGACATTGTGTTTGACCGATTCGTTAATCAGATTCACCGAGCCGATCACGTTATTCGTATAATTGAACCGCTTGATGAAATGCGAGAGTCCTTCAGCGGCGTATGCCGCAAGATGGAAAACGTAATCGAAAGAATACTCTTTGAACAATCGTTCGAGTCGCACATGGTCGGTACAGCTCGCTTCAATGAAGATCGCTCGATGATTAACGTTATCGACAAACCCGCCGGAAAGATCGTCCAGCGCGACGACATCATGCCCACGAGCGATGAGTTCATCGACGACGTGCGATCCAATAAATCCGGCAGCGCCGGTGACTAAAGATCTCAATTGGCTAACTTTCTATGAATGAAGCCGCGCTCTTCGAGTCCTTGCGTACCTCGATAGCCTCGGAAGTAATCTCTGATACCGGCCAGCATGGCTCTGGCAGCTTGACGTTTGTGGATTCGCCAATCATAAGCGAAGCGATATGCTAAGAACAACGGATAAAACGCCCAGTACCGAATTGCAGTCAGGCCATGATAAAACTTGCGCGCGTAGATAAACGCGTTGCGGTGCTGAAGATACATGTAAAACGGCGTTTCGTCGCCGATCGGCGCGCCGGCCAGATTGTGATAGATCACACTCTTTGGCTCATACATGCACGTATATCCGGCGTTCCGCGCGCGATGGCACCAGTCCGCCTCTTCCCAATAAATGAAATAGTCTGGCGAAAGCATTCCGAGTTCGCGAATGACAGAGCCACGCATCAGCATCAGGCAACCGCAGGCATACGGTATGTCTCGTGGAGTATCATACAGACCTGTGTCCTTCTCCTCGATTCCAACGTGATGATAACCCATGTGCCACTTCTGGTAGCATCCTGCATACCAGATGATGTCCGACTGTCCACCGCGCTTCTCGGGCGCATAGTAAATCTTACCGCTCACAGCGGCAATCTTCGGATCGGATTCGAGACGCGCCACTAATGGCTCGAGAAATCCCGGTGTCACGATCGTGTCGTTGTTAAGCAGCAGCACATGATCGCAGCCATTTGACATTGCGTGCTCGATGCCAATGTTGTTGCCGCCGGTGAAGCCCGTGTTCTCCTCCGACCGGATGTGCGTCACATTTGGAAACTCCTGGCGAAGCCGGACGCCACTTCCATCGTGCGAGCCGTTATCGACAACGATAATCTCGACATCAGGATAGGAAATATCCGCAAGAGACTTGAGGCACCGGGCGGTATCAGTGTAGCCGTTGAAGTTCACGAGCACAATGCCGACCCTCGGCTTACCGTTCTCCACTCTCCGTTCTCCACTCTCCACTGTGGGTCTCATCCCAGCCGCTCTAATATGTCGACCGCCATCTGATATCGCCGGAACGGCGGCATCATGTAAACTCCATCCACATGTGCGCGCGCTTCCTTCAGGAATTCAACGCAGATCTCA
Organism: Bacteroidota bacterium; assembly: GCA_030706745.1. Lineage (NCBI taxonomy): Bacteria > Pseudomonadati > Bacteroidota > Bacteroidota bacterium. The sequence goes on along the minus strand of JAUZNX010000002.1, from coordinate 177,280 downwards.
ACGCCTTCCTTACTTTGGGCATCGACAGTTGACCTTGCTGCGATCCGATCCCGAATCCACTGCGGCACCGACATACCCGGTACTTCATAGTGCAGAAACTCCGCGTGCCTAATACTCCGGAGCGGCATGATTCCGAGCATGATTTTCGCTTTCCCCGGAAAGGTCTTGATCGCGTCCAGAAATGGCGCGAGCGCCTTCATCTCGAAGAGCGGCTGCGTGAAGATGACTTCACAGCCTTCCGCAATTTTGCGCTCGAGACGCGCCAGTTCACGGTCCATGTCGTCGGCAACAGGATTGCATCCGCAAGCGATCAGGAAATGCGTGCAATTTGCCGCACCGCCAGAGATCGAGTTGCCGAGCAAATCGCATCCCTCGTTCATCGAGTGAACCGCGCGGATTAGACCGATCGCGTCGATGTCATAGACGCTTGTCGCGTACGGGTAATCACCAATTTGCGCCGGATCGCCGGTGACGCACAAGATATTTCGCACGCCGAGCGCCTCAGCACCAAGCAACTCGGATTGCAAACCTACCATGTTGCGATCTCGGCAGGCCAGATGCGTCATGGCCTCGATGCCGCATTGCGTCTGCACCATGTGCCCGATCGTAAACGAACTCATGCGCAGACGTGCCCGAGCGCCGTCGGAGATATTGACCGCATCCATTCCAGCTTTTGCCAGAAACGACGCACCTTCAAACACGCTGGACATATCCAATCCTCTCGGCACATCGAGCTCGACGGTTGCGAGAAACTTCTTGCCGAGGTTTTGCTTGAACTGCGAGAACTTCGTCTGATCGGCCTTGCCGTTGTGCTGTTCGGCGTTGACGTGCGCCTCATGCACCTTAATCTCGCCGGCGCTGAGGCCGTGAATGGCATCGTGTATCGCGCGAATATGCTCCGGTCTTGCGCCACCGGCGGCACCAACGATCGAGGCGCCCGCCTCGACCAACCGGCGCGCGCTTTCGCCGATGTATTCCGGCGTCGCATGATAGACTGGGCGTCCATCGGCCAGCGTAGGAATTCCAATGTCCGGCTGTGCGCTGATCGCAATGCCCGGCACGGCAAGTGCCTGAATGATGGAAAGCATCCGGTTCGGGCCGACGGTACCGTTCGAGCCGATCGCGGCGACGCCATGCGCGATCAATCGCCGTGCAACCTTGTGGGCGAAATCTGTCGCTAACAAAGCGCCATCCTCTGGGAAGGTCTTTTGCGCGATGATTGGAATATGCGGTGCGACTCGCTGGACTTCTTCGATTGCAATCTCGAGTTCATCCATGTCGATGAAGCTGCGGAGCATAAAAACATCCGGGCCGCCATCGAGAAGTGCGAGGGCTTGCTCGTGAAATGCCTGGCGAACGTCCTCTCGCTTCAGTGGACCAATCGGCGACAAGAATTTGCCAACCGGGCCCATGGCAGCGGCGACCAGTAGTTCGTGATCGCTCGCAGCCGTCCGCGCAAGCCACACGCCTTTTCGGTTGATCTCGTATGCCTTCTCAGCAAGATGATGCCGGGCTAATGTGATGGCGTTAGCACGCTCGGTGTTCGAGACGAGAAGCTCCGCTCCTGCTTCGGCAAAGGCGCGATGAACGTGCTCGACAGCGATGGGCTGCGTGAGATTATACCGCTCTGGCAGCGGGTCCGTTAGCCCCTGCGCGGCAAGTGTTGCGACGATCGATCCATCGGTAAGGATCGGCCTGACAACAGACTCCCGAAGCCGCTGGGAAAAGCGGTCGGACCCCTCACCCTGCCCTATCCCCTGAAGGGGAGAGGAAACAGGAATACTTGGATGGACGATTTCTGGCATTTGACGGATGCCGAACGCTTGAAAAGCGGGGTTTGTCCCGCAATGAGCCTATCGAACCGAATAACGATTTCGCGGCGTTTACTCATCATGGCCGTAAAAGCAAAAACCAAGAAGACAACTGCATCGAGGGTCAAACACACGCGCAAGGCCGTGCGCAATAGCGCAAATCCACCCGAAAATACCTCGGAGCTTGGCCGCAAATTGCTGGCAATTCGGAAAAGAATCGAGGAATCGGGCATTCCATTGCTGACGCTGGAAGAGATTAGAAGAGAACATGCCGAACAACAGCGAGAAGCTTTCGATGTTTCATGATTCGAACGTTCGTTGATGCCAATGTTCTAATAGCAGCAGCCCGTGCTGTCCTGCCGGAGTCGGCAATCGCACTGCGTCTGATTACCGATTCGAATCGTGAGTTTGTATCGAGCATTTTCCTGCGGCTCGAAGTTTTACCGAAAGCAACGTACCACCGGCGACAAGTCGAAGTTGATTTTTATTCCGCGTACTTCGATTCCGTTGTGGACTGGCTTCAGCCAACATCTTACGCCATTGAATCGGCACTAGATTTAGCTAAACAATACGGACTCGGTGGACTCGATGCTCTTCACCTGACCGCAGCGCGAATTCTCAACGCCGACGAATTTATCACCGGCGAAAAGCCGACCTCCCCAATCTTTCGTGTTCAGGGAATGACGATCGTATCGTTGTTCGAGCGGTGATTTCCATTCGGAATCACTCCAAGTTTATCAAGAACAAATTCGTCAGAATATCTCGATTCCTTCGATTGATGAAGGTAGCCTCCAGCGTTGCGCCCAGGTGCTCGGCAACGCGTCGTGACGCGATATGGTCGTGCGCCATCTGGATCACCACGCCGCAGAACCACTTCTCTCTTTCCGCCAGGTCCAAACATGCTTTTGCAGCCTCCGTCGCGTAGCCCTTGTTCGAATGGTCACGAGCAATGATGTATCCGAGGTCGTTTTCCATCACATCGTTAACCATGGTCCGGAAGTAACCGACGCAACCAATATACTCGCCAGTCCTCTTCAGAAATGTCGCGTAGCGGCCAAAACCATGCTCGTCATAACTCTTCATGCTGCGTTCGATCCATGCTGCGGTTTGCTCGATCGTAAACGGAGCAGGATAAAAGCTCATCGTCGCAGCATCGGAAGTGATCACATGCAGCAGCGGAACATCGTCCTGCGTATACTTCCGCAGTGACAATCGATTAGACTCGCAAACTACGTCCACGCCTCTTATCGTCCCAGCATTGCCACGCTTGTCGCGCTGGCAGGCTTCTCCACTTTCAGGAAGGCCTTGAACGACTCGACATCCCGCGTGAAGCCGGGGACCGTGGCCAGCGGTTTATCGTCGGGAGAGACGATGACGTAATATGGCAACGCGATCGTGTTGAACCGTGATTCTTCCAAATCGCGATTCGAATCGTTGAGCGATGTGCCATTATCCGTATAGAGTCGCGCAAGTACAAAGCTGCCGAACATCTCCTTCACATCTGGTCGGCTAAACACAGACGCTTCCATTGCGCGGCAATTCGTGCAGGTATATCCGGTAAAGTCGATAAAGATATTCTTACCTGTCTTCTTCGCCTCTGCAAGTGCGGCCGGATAACTTGGTATCCAACTCTGCGGCTGGTTACTTTGAGTCGCGGTTTTTTGAGATGGCACCATCGAAGCCATGTTCGCGCCGACTTCGCCAACTTCGGAAGCCGGTGGCAGGAATGCATCGAGATCGCCCAATGGCTGATTGTGGAAGCCGGTATACAAATAAATGCCCGCCGACAAAAACATCACCGCGATGCAAAGCCGTAGTGCCCCAATATGCTCGACCGGAGTGTCATGCGACAACTGGAAGCGACCGAGCAAATAGATCGTAGTCATGATCGCAATAGCGACCCAGGCCGCAAGCACCAAATCGCGGTTGAAGAAATGCCACGACCAAATGAGATCGACGTTCGAGAAAAACTTAAGCGCGGCCGCGATTTCCAAAAACCCCATCACGACTTTCACATTGTTCATCCACGTACCCGAGCGCGGAAGCTGCTTCATCAGGTTCGGGAAGAGGGCCAACAGGAAGAACGGCAGCGCGAAGATCGTCGCGAACGCCACCATCCCGATGAGTGGCACGAACCACGAGCCGCGTGAGAACGTGACCATCAGCGTGCCGACGAACGGCACCGTGCAGGTAAAGCTCGTCAGAGAAAATACGAAGCCCATCAGCACGACCGAGAATACTTTGTTCTTCGATTTCTGCGCCGTCATGTTGAGCTTGGACAAGACCGATGAGGGAATACCAATCTCGAACAAGCCGAACAGATTCAGCGCGAAGGCAATGAAAATCGCCGCAATGGCAAGGTTCGCCCACGGGTTCGCCGCAAACTGATTGATGCCGGCAGGACCAGCAATCAACGATAGGAAAAACCCGAGCAGAACAAACGTAACGACAATACCCGTCGCATAGAGCAGTGCGTCCTTCGTTGCTTCCTTGCGGCTGCCGGCATTACGCTTGGTAAAGAAGCTCACCGTGATCGGCACCATCGGGAAGACGCACGGCGTGAGCAATGCGAGGAAGCCAAATCCCATCGCAGCGAAGATGAAGCTCCAAATCGAATCCTGCGCGATTGCGACCACATCACCTTTTGCGGCAGATTCTCCGCCACCCGGACTCGACGGCGGCTGACTCGATGCCCCCGGAGAACTTTGACTCATCTTCACTGATGAATCTTTGTTCCGCAGCATCGCCTTGTCCGCGCTATCAATGCGCGGCGCACTTGCCATGTTCTCCGATGTCGTATCAGGAGTACCCTCGGCGATGGTTAGCATCAATGGCTTCTCACCAAGGATATCCATCGGTACCACATAGACGGCCGGTGGCAAACATTGAGTTTCGTTACAGGTCTGATACTTCAGGAAAAGCGAAAACGGGACGGGGTCCTTGGAATTCGCCTTAACCTTTATTGTAGCGATTACATCAAAAGGAGTGTGATGGGCCTTCGTGACCATCTCAAAGCCTGAGTCATACTTTGGAATGATTTTGCCGGTCTCTGTGAGTTTTCCAACGATTTCGAAGTACTTCGAAATTGCGTCCGGTACCTGCAGACTAAGAGGGATCAGTCCGCCTTCATCCGACATGTATGAACTCCAAATATGGTATGGATGCCGGAGATCGACATGAATTCGGACCTGAAACGTCTTGCCAGCCTGCGGATGAGCCTTTGGCTCGAGCTTCATCTTGAAGATTGCCGAATCCATGTGAAGCTTTGGCTCAATCCGCTTCGGATCGGTCGCACGACTGGTCAGTGCTGCTGCGAGGACCGCGCAGAGCAGTGCAAAGGGAGCAATATATCGGAGGATGCTTCTCACTTTATGAATTAATTTCTCTCTTGAATTGCAATTTCATGAATCCGCTCTGCACTTAATTCGCTACGATGTCTGGTTTTTTAAGCGATACTTCATACCAGCTGGGTGGCAGACATTGCTTCCTAATCATGTTGACCGCCTGGTAACCGGCGAATAATCGGAAGTCAGCCAAAGTCTTAACTTTCCTGCGTGCCTTTAGAGTTGCAATCACATCGAAGGGTTCCGTATGGTAGGATCTCAACTCGAGGAAATCGGAATCAAAAACCGTAGTTACTTTTCCTGTTTCTCTCAGCGACACTATCTCATAGTTACTCGCAAGAGAATCAGGAAGATGTACACGGAACGCCATTTGGCATTCGCAATTATTCTTCTGCGAATCAGATAGAGCGCCGATTTGCCAACCATCATGGACATCGACATGGATGCGAGCCTTCACCAAATCTCCATTGTGAAGTATCTTCAATGGATGCATTGAAAGGCTAAGGATCGTCGAGTCAAGATGGATTCGACGCTCGATCCGCTTCGGATCGTTCGCATACCCCTTCACCACCGCGAGAGTCAAGGAGGTGATAAGAACAAGCCCAATGACTTGCATTCGTCTCATCGCTCCCCTCCTGCTGTTCCCATTTTAGCGGGTTGGCTTCTATCGGCATCGGCGAAGGTAAATTCGATGGGCTTCGCGCCGAGCGCGGTCATCGGCACCTGGTACCAGCGCGGCGGCTCACAAACGACCTCGTTGCAGGTCTGGTAATTGACATACAAGAAGAACGGCAACGGTGTTGGCGCTGCTTCGCGGACGGAAACCTTTGCGATCACATCGTACTCGCCGTAATGCGCACGCGTTGCAACATCGAATGCTGAGTCATAACCAACTTTCACGTCCCCGGTCTCGTGGAAGCTGACGAGTTCGAAATACTTGGAGAGATCGCCGGGCAGAGTAACCTTGAGCGGCGTGAGTCCACCTTCGGAGGACATGTCGGCACTCCAGACATGCCAGCCTGCGCCGGGCTTTACATGGATGGTCACTTCGAATGTCGAACCAGCTTTGTGCGACTGTTTGGGATCGAGATGGAGCGTGAAGATCGTCGAATCCTGGAAGATCTTCGTCGCGAGCTTCGGCTCATTCCACCCATTCCCGGCAACACCCACGACCGGGATCAAGGTCAGAAACAGGATATGGAGGAGTGAACGTCTCATGAGGCCATCAGAATGTGATTGCACGAATGGTACAACCCGTAATTCTAAACTTCAGGCCGGGACTGGCCGTTCCAACAACCTTAGGGGGTCGGCGCTCAGCCAGCGCTTCAGTGGAACATCTCTTTGATCATGCCCCAGGTACGGCGGACTCCGCTGGAGGGCTTCGTCACATTGATGGTCTGCGAATAGCTAAGTTCGCCATCCGTCAGATTGATTCGGATGCGATACTTGTAGGCATCGGCCAATGGCTTGGCGCTACCGGTTTGGCCGGCAATAGGCGCAATGCTCAAGTGGCCATCGTGAAAGCGATACGAGGAGTAGCTGCCGGATGGCTGAACCTGGCCAGCTTCCTGAAAATCATTGGCACTCCGAACATCGCACCGTTCGATCGTGTAATTCTTGACACCGCTCTCAACCTCGGAACGCCAATCGAGCGTTATTCCATCACCATCAGGCCGTGCAGTAAAAGAATCGACAAGACCCGCAACATCGAAGCCAAATGCGGTAATCGCGGCGAAAATGCCAATAAAGAGGAGCCTTCTCATAAGCAATTACAAATATACGACAATTTGACTGGGATGTTTGGGATTTCGTCGGATTTTTGGGAGCGAATTCCATCGGCAGTCATCATCCCAAAATTCCACGTCCCCCAAAAATCCTATCCTATCCAAAGAATCCCTTCCTTTCCAAAAATTCCTAGTTCATCGCTTTATCCGCTCCCCGCCTTCCTCCACCGAGAATATCCACGCCGCTAGCCGGCCTTCAGAGATCTGCATGAAATTGTCCCAGTAAGCCGGAGAGCGATCCACCGCCGAGCCAGTTATGCCCCGCGTGGACTCCGCTTCGTCACGGATCCGCGCGAATCGCGCTTGCCACACGGCCATGTTCTCCGGCCGGAGATCGATCCATCCCTCGCGCGCATACGCATCGCGTTTCTCATCGTTGAGCTCGATGGAATTGCCGTGCTTGGCCGGTGGAATCTTGATCTGCTTGCCTCGTACAAGTTTTTTGCCATCGGCGAGCAGGATCGGAATCCCGATCGATACGATCTCGCTTCGGAGGCGTGCATTCTCGCTGATGATCGTCTCGACTTTTTTCGAAAGCTCTTCTGGCGTATGGCTGAGCATTCCACCAAAATCATTTGCTGCAAGTTTGAGCAAATGCGCTTCGAAGAGCAGCTTCGCCAGCCTTGGCGGTCCGAGCATTTCGAATGCAACGCTCGATGTCCCGGTCTCGACTTCGAGCGCCGTGAGCATTCGCAATGCGGACTCACGCAGGTAGCCCGCGCGGTATGTTGGTCCCATCGTCGAGGCGTCGAGCGCAGCAATGATGTCTTTACCGGTGGAGACTCCAGTGAGTTCGCGGACCACGTCTTCAGCGATTTCTTCCGGCGTGATCATCTCCATTTGTCCGAGCGCGCTGATCGTTTCGAACTCGCCTTTCGAGAAGATGCCGTTTTCACCGGTATCGACATAGACGGCCTCGAGTACTTGTCCTGTCGCGGTCCCATGCGATTCATCCAGGAGGTTCAGCGTGTTGCCCAGAACTTCGGCATCACTCATCGTGACATCGAATAATTCAATAGGCTTCGCGCCTTTCTTTACCGGGCCGTATCCGATTTCTTTCCACGCGATGGTGGCCGTAGGCTTCACTTCCTTCACGATCGTTGCCGCGCGCGGGGTGCGCGCCATAAGGAACAGCAGCAATGAGTGCGCTCCAGCGATGGAAGACTTCGAAAGCAGCATGCGGGAGGGACGCTCCTCCGAATGAGTAAACGGAATGTTCAATCCCATGCCGCCGGTGCCGCTCGTGCCGATCTTAATATAGGCATGCACTTTGAAATCGATCAGCGCTCGATGCAGAATCTGCACGTGACGAATGAGTTGCGGAATGTAAAGACTGGCCAAAAGCCGCTCGACTAATTCGCCGGAATTTTGTGCGTTCGCATGAATCGCTGCTTTCACGCGCTGCCCCATCGTGAACAAATCCTGATACGCGATTGCGGTGGATGTGTTGATCGAATCAATGATCGCGTCTGGCCGGGCCCACTCGATTGCCGAGTAGAGTGTGTTCATACATAAGACTTCTTCGGTCAGATCGCCGAGGGTGTCTTCGATCAACTGGTCCCGCAGTTCCGGATCAGCCAGTATGGCATCTCGGGTCAGGTCTTTCCAATTCTCACGGACGAACAAGTTTCCCCAGAATGGCTCGAAGGTCGTCCCGCTATGGGCATACCGTTCTTCGAATAGCTTGACCGCGGACTCGGCTTCCTCCTTGCGGAGCGATGTGATAATAATGTGTGAGGGTCTGCCGGACGGCCCTTCAACCATGAGCCGTTGAATGAGAGCTTGTCCCACCAGGCCAAAGCCACCCAGAACGAGGACGCGTTTCTTTTGGAGGTCCATGAAATAGGAAATGATCGATGTACACGCCCCACCCGATGAAAACGGGATCCGGCGCGGGCTTGAAACAGTCAGATGAGAGAGACTATTTCCGAAGAAACGGTCAATCTTCCGTCTACTTTTTCACGAACGAGACCAATTTCCAGTGCTGCGCGAACTGCGTTCCATCCGGCAAGGCATCCTCATCGTCCGAAACGCGGAAGCGAAGCGCGGGCGAATACGCATAGTGATGGACCGCCACACTCATGTCGTGCATGATTGTCACTTTGACCCGCTCCGTTGGATATGCGGTCCCGTTAATTGTGATCGATCCCGAAGATGGCGAATCGCCATCGGCAATGGTCATCGAACTATCAGTCCCATCCGGGTCCCAGTTCGTCGCGCCGTGCGCCTGAGTTGCATAGGGAATGGTAAACCAATCGGCCCGGCTCAACGAAGGCTTCGGCCAGACGCTAACATCGCCATTTGCTTCGAACGCTAAGTAGAATGGGTCCGGCTGCGGCAGACCAGCCAGCACGAGTTGGATCATCTTAACCGCATGCTGCTTTCCATCAAACGTGGTATCCGCGTTGGCAATCTGATAGGTGGTCGTGTCTTGCAAGTCCGTATTGTCCTCCCAATTGGCCACGGTGAACGTGCTCCCGACTCCGGGAAAGGAATTGGTATTTGCTGGCGCCGTCGTATCGCTCTTGCAGCCAGTTAACGCAACGAGTGAAAGGATAAGAATGGATGAAAACAGGATGCCTCGAAGTCTCATATCAGCAGGGGAAAAAGTGGGAATGTGCGGGCCATCTGGCGCACCCGCCAGCAGGTTCAAAACGGGCCGGACGGGAAATTGATTCGGGGTTACTCCACCACGCAAAACTTCGCGACTTCGGTGCCCAGCCGGGCGAAGTAGCAGTACATGAAAGGCATCCGGGAACGGAAGCCTCGCACGACACGCTACCATAACATAATGAAGTTCACGATTGAATACGAGCGAGAAGCGGATGGCCGTTGGATTGCCGAAGTGATCGAATTGCCTGGCGCTTTGGCTTACGGGAGCAGCCCTGACGAAGCAATGGCTCACGCTAAAGCAATTGCGCTGCATGCCCTGGCTGAGCGGCTGGAGCATGGTGAAGCGCAGGCAAATTTGACAGATGTCACATTCCTCGTGCCGTGAGTTCCTGGCCGTCAACAAGAGCTGCTCGCGTCCTTAGTGCGCTGCTTCGTATTGGCTGGCAAGTCAAGCGATTTCGCGGTGGGTCCCATCAAGTCCTGATGCGCGAAGGGTGGCCCGATTATGTGTTTTCTTTCCATGACACGGAAGAGATTGGGCCCCGAATGCTCGCTCGCATTGCGAAACACACCGGCCTCAAACCTGAAGACCTGTAGTACCTCACTACTCCACCACGCAGAACTTCGCGACTTCAGTGCCCAGCCGGGCGAAGTAGCAGCCGGGAGGGAGAAAGGATGACGGTATTTGTATCATGGATTCTTGGGCGTGGATTAATTGGTCATAAACGATCCGGCCGAGAGAATTCGAAATCAGAAGAAGCGAAGACTCTTTTAAGTCATAGGAGAAACCGATGGAGTGAGTGGTTTGAAGAATGCGGAGCGATGGTTTTTCAGCCAGATGAGCAACCGTCTCAACCTGCCTAGGTTGTCCGAGTCTCAGGTAGAGAGTATCCTGAATCGTCTCATTGCCATACCAATTACCAGACTCGTTATATTGAGTACCATCGAAGATGACGATCGATCCAGTCCCGCTCAATAACGCAGTTACAGCCGCAGGACCTACTTGAATGCTACCATCCGTATCTTTGAAATAAGATAGGTTACCAAATTTAAGAGAGTATTGAAACTCTTGCCGTTCTTTCGGTTCTTGGTCCAAGTACCAATAATTTGCAGTGACATTGTTCAAACTGTTTTGAACGGTGTCAATTTCAAACCCTATACTAAATGGTGGAAAGGGCGCATAGCTTATAGTGTCCTTGCTGCGTGTGGTCTGGCCCTCCACAACCCAAGGTAGAGGCAAAACCACATTGAAAGCCGTAACATTCCATGCCGAAAGAAGTCGTTGGCGCGTCAGTATCCTTGCCAACGCCAACGGACGACGATGCCGTTTGGGCCTATCGTGAAGCTCCGAGTCCGCTGCGTCGCTTCAGAGTAGCGGCGCACGCCAAAGGCATCGACCCGCGACGAAGCATCGTCGTTTTCGTAGGCATACGTGAGGACCTTAGATCCGTCGTCCAGCTTGTAAACACTTGTCGGTGGGCCCCACGCTTGGACGAGATCGGCCTCGCTACGACCGACCCAGCTCTTCATCTTTTCGCTGATCCGGTCGGCCATGCAGCCGGAGAGCGCCATCGCGAGCAGCAAAATCGACAGTAGTGCGTTAGCAGCAGGCCTTCGCATGACTACGACTCCCTTCGCGTCGGCGGGTCGTTTGGGCGCGGCTCGCGCGGATCGACAAACGGCGATGGTGCCACTGTCGGACGCTTCGGTCTTGTGGCCGCTTCCATCGGAACGATGCCATCGAGCCGGTCGAGCGAGTCCTGTGCCGCCAACGAAGCCGTACTTACCGTGTCCAGGTGGCCGTCGCCGTGAACGATCACGGCGCTGTCCTGATAGAAGTTGGGCCTCTTCATCTGCGAAAAGGCCACGGCCGGAAAAAGAATAAGGAATACGAATGTCGCCTTCATGGTGTGTCTCCTTTTTAATTCAATGAATCACCCGCACCGGGTGATTCATCAGAGACCGTGCCACAGTCGGATTATCGTATTCCGCCCTTGCTTTTGACGGGCTTGGCGATCGCGTCCTGCATCCACCTCTGTGATTCGCACCATCCGGCCAAGTTTGAACACTCCATGGTATTGGGCTGCCCTTCAATTCAAAATCAAGCACATTTGTACCTTGCCCGGCCCCCCGCCTGGCGAGCAGAAGGAGCGCAAAGATGATCGCTAATCGGTAGGAAGACATTTCGCAAGTCGAAACACGCCGATAAGGGCATCATTCCAGAGGGCTTGATTTGTGACCTCACCGCGAATCGCATGCCCCGCTACTCCACCATGCAAAACTTCGCGACTTCGGTGCCCAGCCGGGCGAAGTAGCAGGCAAACTGTTTACAATCTTTCACGCCAATACTTCGGTCTTCGTGAATTGTGCATGATTGCAACGATCATGACTTCATCATTCTCGGTAACGTAATAGATTGAAAATGGAAAAACGTCTAAGACCTTACGACGGACGTTCTCCTCATATATCGGATATCGTGTCGGACTCTGCGCGATTTCATCAATCGCGCTTTCAACTTCATCCGCAAATCCATCCGCAGCTTGAGGGCTTTCAGCAACATAAAAGGCCACCGACGCTATGTATTCCTCCTCAGCCGGTGAAAGGCGGCGGACGGTCATCGTTGCTTCCTGGCATCCGCGATCATTTTTCGAGCGCGCTCGAGCATCGGTCTCGCATCGTCTGCTTTCAGTTCACCGCGCCGATATGCCTCGACTCGGGTTCGGACCTCTTTCCGTTGGGCAGCTTCTATTTCAGACGACGGCAAAACACCTGCGATGATTTTCTCGGCAAGCTGAATCTGGCTTTCGCGGTCCAACTCGCGCACGTCATGAAGAATCGAATCGACGTCTCTATCCATACAAAATTGAACTTAGGCCGTGAAATAGTAGTGCCCACGCTACTCCACCACGCAGAACTTCGCGACTTCGGTGCCCAGCCGGGCGAAGTAGCAACCGGGAGGGAGTGATCTTATTGAGATTTGAAGTCCTGATCTCGCAATCGGAATCTCTTGCGACATCTCTGTTCGACCCAATAAATCCATAACGATCAATCGGCCCGAAGACGATGAGGTAACTTCCAGGTTCTTGCCGGACACAGCAATGTGGAGAGGTGTGCGATCATGGATTGCAGCGTCCTGAACGCCAGACTTAGGAATAGGGGAAATCCAGAGTACCAAACCATAATCCGACGCCCACGTCGAATCAAAGTGTCCGGTCTCCGATTCACCTCTGCAACCGGAATCGGGCGTAGGGAGGTTCAGAAATGAAACGTCCGTATGTGCCGTCGCATGATAGCTTCCAGATGCGACACGAAGGCTCGATGTCGAATCCATGTCATAAACTATGGGATCAAATGCGAGTGTGCAAGAGCTCGAGAATTGCGAGAAACCTTGCGTAGGAGTGCCGAGACCACTGATCGTAAAGTGAGTAATTCTGTGTTGCATAGTGTCCACGACGAAGCGAACTGCGCTTTGTTGCGGGAGACTGATTGTATCACCATGCAGGACTGCATGTCCAAAGTAAGATAGATTGAGAGGAATGATACCAGTATAGGTGTTGCTGGGTTTGGGACAGGGCATGAATGTCGTCTGGACCGTCCAGTTGAAAGTCCCGCCCAGGATCTCATAGTTGAGTAGACAGGTGTCTGTCTGCCCGGCCGCCCGCCCGGCGAGCAGAAGAAGCGCAAAGATGATCGCTAATCGGTAGGAAGACATTTCGCAAGTCGAAACACGCCGATAAGGGCATCATTCCAGAGGGCTTGATTTGTGACCTCACCGCGAATCGCATGCCCCGCTACTCCACCACGCAAAACTTCGCGACTTCGGTGCCCAGCCGGGCGAAGTAGCAACCGGGAGGAACAATCAACCTCAGACTCGATCGATCCAAAAATCGGGCATGCGCGTGTTGTGCGCAACGGAAAGGATCAGTATCTCTTCTCCTTTAGTGCGATAGTAAAGTGAAAACGGAAACCGGTCGAGTTCTTTAACCCGAATATCGCGAGCGTGGATTCGGTACCGGGTTGGAGCTTCCCTGATCGCCGTCAAGGCTGCATCGACTTCGACCTCAAAATCGAACGCTGCCTGAGGACTCTCGTGCAGATAAAACAGTGCGGATTCGGCCAGCTCTTCTTTTGCCGGCGAGATAATCCGGAAATTCACTTGCTGCGAATCAATTGATGCAATTCTCGCATCACATCGTCACCATCGAAGGCCTCCATTTCCCCGCGATCGTATGCCTCCGCTCGTCGCTGTGATTCCGCGAGCCACGCCTCGCGGTGCTCATGGCTCGGACCTGCGTTTCGCATGAGCCGCTGCGCAAGTAGAATTTGCTCGCGGGTGTCGAGGCGCTCCGCGTCGGCCGCAATCGATTCAAAATCTCTGTCCATGCTTTTTTGAACTTGCCAGGCCAAATAGTAGTGCCCCGCTACTCCACCACGCAAAACTTCGAGACTTCGGTGCCCAGCCGAGCGAAGTAGCAGCCGGGAGGAAGAAAAGAAAAATGGGCAATCATTCCTCGTACCCCGCTCTCATATACTTTCCTTTGTACTGAACGGATGGCCCTACCGAGTTGATCGCAGATCACCACCATTCCTTCGTCCTCGGACCTCTCACGATACGAGCCTCTAACATCTCGAAATGTGGCTGGAACAATAGACAATGTGAGAGTATCCGTTAGATGGCCAGAGTCGCTACAAAAGCCTTGAAACCATACACGAGGACTTCCCATCCAATTTATTCCAGACTGAAAGGTGTATGTGCACTCAAAGATACCTTGAAGCAGAATCCCACTTTTGAGTTGTTGGTATGGCAAGTCTTCAAATCTTAAAGTGAAATACGAATTTCCGGGGAGATCATACACAGTGATGTGCGTCTGGTACCACTGGGCGTTATAGATACGAAGGTACTTGACCATCTTGTTTGCAGTGTCGAGCGATAAGTCGAAACTAATGCCGTAAGGATAGTTCGTCGACTTCATTTCTCGTAGAGGAAGAGTACGATCACAAATAGTGCTCAAATAAGGAGAGTACGTTCCAGCAGGACGCCCGGTATCGAATATCGTCATTGTGCAGCCTGCCGACGCATCAGAGGTTTTGATCGTGACAAGTGAGTTCGAGTCAATTTGCCCCGACGCTCGTCCAGCGAGCAACAGAACCACGAAGACGATCGTGAATCGGTAGAATGTCATCTCACATCGGAACATGCGGCGTGCAGCATCATTCCACAGGGCTTGATTTGTGACCTCACGGAGAATCGTGCGCCCTCTACTCCGCCACGCAAAACTTCGCGACCTCGGTGCCCAGCCGGGCGAAGTAGCAGCCGGGAGGAAGAATTGGAATGTTGATGCTACCGGCACCTGTGGCGATCTGCATCGAAGCAACCGGCTGACCCAACAAGTTGAAGAGTTGAAGTGAGCGCACTATTTTACTAGTCCGGAAACTTGCGACATAACCAGATTGAGAATTGGCAAGAGTGAATGGTGGGTCTGCAGAAAGTTGAACAACACGATTCGATGGGAAGGAAACCCTTAGTGTAACGGTATCGGTCTCGATTCCCGTTTCGTTTTGATTGCCCTCTTCATAGTACCTTACTGGATCGAAAGTACCACCGAAAAATGAGAACGACCAAGCGTAAAGACCTTGCAACGGACGAGTCATTATTGATAGGAAGGACGTGCCTTTCCCGTTCAATAAGGAATCGAAGTCTTCTCTAAATGACCAAGCCAAATAAGCGCCTGTGCCAGATACCTCCGGATAATGGTAAGGGGAGTGATCATGCCAATTCGAGTCCATTCGCACCCGCAGATTTTTCACAACTTGGGTTGAAGAATCGTAGACGAACGACATGGAATATGATCGTCCATCCAGACTATCGACCAAACTCATTGTGTCCCGGTATTCGATAACTGTATCGATCTCGAATGCTGGCTTGAAACTACAGGCGATTGTGTCCCCTGGTGACTTGTAGACGAGGTTGGTGAGAGTAGTGCGAAAACCAACGCTCTGCGACATTCCGTTAAATCGAAAAATCAGTGAACACTTTCGCTTCTGGCTTTCGCACTGTGGCACGAAATACAGGAGAAGTAGAAAGACGATCGCGAATCGGAAGGAAGCCATTTCGCTCCTCGAAACACCCGGATAATGGCATCATTCCATAGGGCTTGATTTCTGCCCTGAACCCCTTCGTCGTCCTTCAGTTCTTTGCATTAAGAAAAAGGAATACACGGTAGATTTAGTACCTGTATGAATATTGCATGAATTCCGCGCCAAAGTATATATTTTTATGATGTACTTGAAGCAGATCGACACCCCAATCGCGTTATATAGGGTGGAAGGGGTTCTCTTCGTTACTGAATCCCACTGGATTTTAGCTGGCTCGGTGAACTGGGCTGCCTCAAGCGCAAAACTGCGCGAGGGCACAACTTGGGACTGGCCAGAAAAAAAGCCCCGGCCATGTGATGGCCGGGGCTGAAAAAAGAACCCTCACCCAATACTCTACCGAATCGGTAGGGAGACGATGAACTTACGCAGCGACGCGCTCTCTGCGGATGGTGCGATCGACCGCGACGGCTTCCTCGGCGCCGAGCCAGCCATCGCCCTCCACGGAGGTCTTGAACTGCTCCTTCGGCACGACGATGAGCTCGCGGAACTTCGGAAGTCCGGTACCGGCCGGTATGAGATGACCGACGATGACGTTTTCCTTGAGTCCCTCGAGTGTATCGAGCTTGGCCTGAATGGAAGCGTCCGTGAGCACCTTCGTCGTCTCCTGGAAGGAGGCGGCAGAGATGAAGCTCTCGGTGGTCAGAGCAGCCTGCGTGATTCCGAGCAGGACCGGCTCGCCATAGACTGGCTCGGCCGGACGGCCTTCGGGCGGCGTGCGATCCTTCTTCTTCAGATCTGTAACGACTTCCTTGAACCGCTTCTTCTCGAACATTTGTCCGAGTTTCAGTTTGGAATCGCCACGTTTCGTGATAAAGACGGAGTTCATCAGAATGTCGTTCTCGTTGGCGACCTTGGCCTTATCCACTTCGTCATTCACGAGGAGCAGCGAATCGCCACTCGATGTGATGCGG
The DNA here is from genome assembly GCA_030706745.1 of Bacteroidota bacterium. NCBI lineage: Bacteria > Pseudomonadati > Bacteroidota > Bacteroidota bacterium. Next base: position 160,661 of record JAUZNX010000002.1, on the reverse strand, counting down.
ACCTTGCCGAGCATCTGTCGAACGATGACCTCGATGTGCTTATCCGAAATCTTCACACCCTGCATGCGATAGACTTCCTGAATCTCGTTGACGAGATACTGCTGCACTTCGGCCACGCCCTTGATCGCAAGAATATCGTGCGGATCAATCGCGCCTTCGGAAAGTCGCTCGCCCGAACGGACGGTATCGCCTTCCTGCACAAGAATGTGCCGGCCAAACGGAATGGTGTATTCGCGACGATCGGTGCGATCGTGTGAGGTAACGACAACCACTCGCGAACCACGACGGGGCTTCTCGAAATGGACTGTCCCATCGATTTCGCTGACCGTCGCAGGATCGCTTGGGCTGCGAGCTTCGAACAGTTCGGTAACGCGCGGCAGACCGCCCGTAATATCGCGCTGTTTGCCAGACTCGCGTGCAATCTTGACGAGCACGGTACCAGCCTCGATCACACTGCCATTCGTGATCTGTAAAATCGCGTTGGACGGAATGATATAATTGATGATGACATGACCGTCCGGCGAAACGATATCGATCGTCGGCGATTTAGTCCGGTCACGCGAGTCAATCGTGCGTGTCTGGAGATTGCCGGAAAGCTCGTCCGTCTCGTGGCGGAACGTGACGTTCTCGATAAACTCCTTAAAGCGAATCGTACCCGCATGCTCAGAAATGATGACCGCGTTATACGGATCCCATTCATAGAGCATCTCGCCTTTGGTTACTTTCTGAGTATCCTTGACAAGAATGCGAGAGCCATACGGCGCATCGAACTTTCCGACCACGCGATTATCGGCGTCGAGAACATTCAGCACACCCGAGCGGCTCATGACGATGAATTCGCCATCCGGATTGGTGATGACCTTCATGCCTTCGTACTGCACGGTACCATCGAACTTGCTCGTCACCTGCGACTGTGAAGCAATGAGCGAAGCCGCACCACCCGTATGGAATGTACGAAGCGTCAACTGCGTACCAGGCTCGCCAATCGACTGTGCGGCAACGATACCAACAGCTTCGCCAGTCTCGACGAGCTTATGCGTCGTGAGATTGCGACCGTAGCACAGTGCACACACACCACGACGAGCTTCGCAGGTCAGGACCGAACGAATCAGGACGGTTTCGATCGAGGTCGCACCAATTCGGGCCGCGATCTCTTCATCGATCATACCACCAGCCTCGAGAATGACATCCTGAGTCAGTGGATCGATGACGTGATCGAGCGTTACGCGACCGAGGATGCGCTCGGAGAGCGGCTCCTTCACGTCCTCACCCTCTTTCAAGGCACTGACCGGAATACCACGAATGGTACCACAATCATGATCGGCGATAATCGCGTCCTGCGCGGCATCGATGAGACGGCGCGTCAGGTAACCGGCGTCCGCTGTTTTGAGGGCGGTATCAGCAAGTCCCTTACGAGCACCGTGCGTCGAAATAAAGTATTCGAGGATCGAAAGTCCTTCGTGGAAGTTCGAGATAATCGGATTCTCGATCAACTCGCCCGTTTGGCCGGAGAGCGATTTCTGCGGCTTGGCCATGAGACCGCGCATTCCAGCGAGCTGACGGACCTGCTCCTTCGATCCGCGAGCACCAGAATCCACCATCATATAGAGGGGATTAAAACCTTCGCGATCGTGCATCAACGTGTCGAACAACTTGTCCGCCACACGGTTGGTCGCGCGCGTCCAAATGTCAATGACCTTGTTGTACCGCTCGCCAGAGGTCATGAATCCATTCAGGTACTTATCCTGAACATCATCGACTTGTTTTTGCGCCTTTGCAATGATCTCGTCCTTCTCTTTCGGTACGATGATATCGCTGAGCGCAACAGAGAGGCCGCCCTTCGTGGCAAATCCGAATCCGAGATCCTTGAGTTTATCCAGGAATTCGACAGTCTGGAGATTGCCGACGGTGCGGAACGTCGTCGAAATGATCTGACGGAGACGCTTCTTCGTCAGGAGCTCGTTGAGATATCCGAGTTCTGCCGGTACGATCTCGTTGAAGATGACACGACCCGTCGTGGTTTCGATCATCTTACCCTTGACACGGACCTTGAGCTTCGCGTGAAGATCGAGCCGTCCAAGATTGTAAGCGATGATTACTTCCGCTGGGCCGGAGAAGCGCATGTTCTCGCCCTTGACACCATCGCGATGCTTTGTCAGATAGTACGCACCCAAAACCATGTCCTGCGAAGGCACAGCAATCGGCTCGCCATTCTGCGGGGAGATGATGTTGTGCGAGGAGAGCATCAGGATCGAGCACTCGAGCTGGGCTTCGTAGCTCAATGGCACATGTACGGCCATCTGATCGCCGTCGAAATCGGCGTTGAATGCGGTACAGACGAGTGGATGGATCTGCAGTGCGCGTCCTTCGACAAGGCGCGGCTGGAATGCTTGGATGCCAAGCCTGTGCAGCGTTGGAGCGCGATTGAGCATGATGGGATGCCCATCGATGATCGATTCGAGAATATCCCACACTTCGGTTGTCTTACGTTCGACAACCTTCTTGGCCGATTTGACCGTCTTCGTAATTCCGCGCTCAATGAGCTTCCGAATGACGAACGGCTTGAAGAGCTCGACCGCCATCTCTTTCGGCAGACCGCACTCGTGCAATTTGAGTTCGGGTCCGACCACGATGACCGAACGGCCAGAATAGTCAACGCGCTTGCCCAGCAAGTTCTGGCGGAAGCGGCCCTGTTTGCCCTTAAGTGTATCCGAAAGCGACTTGAGCGCGCGGCTGGTATCCGAACGCACCGCAGAAACGCGGCGCGAATTATCGAGCAGCGAATCAACGGCCTCCTGCAGCATGCGCTTCTCATTGCGCAAAATAACTTCCGGAGCCTTAATATCCATCAATCGCTTCAGGCGATTGTTACGGATAATAACGCGACGATACAGATCGTTAAGATCGCTGGTGGCAAAACGACCACCTTCGAGCGGAACGAGCGGACGCAATTCCGGAGGAATGACCGGAATGATATTCATGACCATCCACTCGGGCTTATTCTGCGGCTTTCCCTCTTCTTCGCGGAATGCCTCGATCGAACGCAGACGCTTGAGTGCATCCTGGCGCTTGAGCTGGGAGGTTTCCTCACGCGCTGCGCGGCGGAGATCGAGCGACAGTGCTTCAATATCAATCCGGCGCAACAGTTCACGGACGGCATGACCACCGATCAGTGCGATGAACTTGTTCGGGTCGTCATTCTGAAGGTCCTGATTGCCTGGAGGAAGATTGTCGAGGATCTTGAAGTACTCCTCTTCTGTCAGTAGGTGTTTCGCCGGAAGTCCGGTGTTACCGGGGCTGACGACAGCATACGATTCATAATAAACGATCTTCTCGAGGTCCTTCGTCGGAAGGCCCAGAATGTGACCAATTTTGTTCGGCAACGAACGGAAATACCAGATGTGCACGACTGGCACAGCCAACTGGATGTGACCGAAGCGCTCGCGGCGCACCGATTTCGTCGTGACTTCGACACCGCAACGATCGCAGATGATGCCTTTATAGCGAATACGCTTGTACTTGCCACAGTAGCATTCCCAATCGCGTGTCGGTCCGAAGATCTTCTCGCAAAACAATCCGTCTTTTTCCGGACGGTATGAGCGATAGTTGATCGTCTCCGGCTTCGTCACTTCGCCGTGACTGCGGTTAAGAATCGAGTCCGGACTCGACAGTCCGACCGAGATTGACGTGAAACTGCGAAGCGGTACTTCTTGTGGAAGCATGTATGCCATAGTGTCTCCTAATCCTTCTTCTAAAACTCTTCTAACTTTTGTCGAACTGGACCGATAGGACTGGTTGGTCCTATCGGTCTCTTAAGTCACTTAATCGATCCGAACTTCCAAGCCTAAGCCCTGAAGCTCGCGCACAAGTACGCTGAATGACTCGGGCACACTCGGCTCGGGCATATTCTCGCCCTTGACGATGGCCTCGTAGACTTTCGAGCGGCCCGGCACGTCATCCGACTTCACAGTCAGAATCTCCTGCAAGGCATGCGCTGCACCGTAGGCTTCGAGCGCCCAGACTTCCATCTCTCCAAACCGCTGCCCGCCGAACTGCGCTTTTCCACCGAGCGGCTGCTGTGTGATCAGGGAGTATGGTCCGATCGACCGAGCATGAATCTTATCATCGACCAAATGCGACAACTTCATCATATAGATCTCACCGACGGTAACGCGCTGATCGAATTTGTCGCCCGTTCGTCCGTCGTAGAGTTCTGTCCGGGCATCGACATCGAGCCCCGACTCCTCCAGGTAGCTTTGGACATCAGACCAGTGAGCGCCATCGAAGATCGGAGTCTCGAAACGAACGCCGAGCTTCTTTGCCGCAAAGCCAAGGGCTGTCTCGTAAAGCTGGCCAATGTTCATACGACTTGGTACGCCGAGCGGGTTGAGCACGAGATCGACCGGCGTTCCATCCGCGAGAAATGGCATGTCCTGAATTGGGACGATCTTGGCAACGACACCCTTATTACCATGGCGTCCAGCCATCTTGTCACCCACGGAAAGCTTGCGCTTCTTGGCAACGTACACCTTGGCCATCTGCATAATGCCAGGCTGGAGTTCATCGCCCAGTCCAACTTTCGAGCGTTCACGGCGGACGTCCGAATCGATGTCCTCGCGTTTGATCCAGTATCCTTCGAAAATGCGACGGACCTGATTCATCTTGCGACGATCGTCGATCCAATCGGTACCGACCGAAAGACGCTCGATCTCATCCAGGCGCGAAAAGAATGTATCGTGCTTGAATTGGACTCCCGAACGGATCACTGCGCCACCATCGAGATCGCGAACGCCAATGGATGTTTCACCATCCAAGACTTTCAGAAGCTTCTCGGCAAGTTTCCGATTCGTGTCATCGAGTTGATCTTTGTAGGTCTTCTCAATGAGATCGATCCGGCGCTTCTCTTCGCGTTTTTCCTCGCCCTCTTTCTTGAGACCTTTACGCGAGAACAACTTCGTATCAACAACGACACCCTTGATGCCGGGAGGCGCTTTCATCGAAGCGTCCTTCACGTCGCCGGCCTTATCGCCGAAGATCGCGCGCAACAGCTTCTCTTCCGGCGTTGGATCGGTCTCGCCTTTCGGCGTAATCTTTCCAATCAGAATGTCGCCTTCTTTAACTTCCGCACCAGTGCGAATGACGCCGCTCTCGTCCAAATCTTTGGTCGCCTCTTCGGAGACGTTCGGAATTTCACGCGTGAGTTCTTCCTCGCCGCGCTTCGTGTCTCGGACGTGAAGCTCAAATTCTTCGATGTGGATCGACGTGTAAATATCTTCGGAGACGACGCGCTCGCTGATGACGATGGCATCCTCGAAGTTATATCCGCGCCACGGCATGAAGGCAACAAGGACGTTGCGTCCCAGTGCAAGTTCGCCGAGCTCCGTCGAAGACGAATCCGCGAGCACATCACCCTTCGCCACCCGTTGCCCCTGCTTGACCGAAGGACGCTGCGTAATCGATGTGTCCTGATTGGTGCGGAAGAACTTTACGAGCTTGTACTCACGACGGCGACGGTCATCGAATGAAGCAAGTATCTCATTCGGTGTGCCTTCATCGTCATAGACCATGAGAATGCGTTCGGCATCGACAGCCTCAACAATTCCATCACGTTCGGCGAGAATCAATGCACGTGAATCGCGAGCGATCTTGCCTTCGAACCCTGTACCCACAAGAGGCGCTTCGGGACGAAGCAATGGCACCGCCTGGCGTTGCATATTCGAACCCATGAGCGCGCGGTTTGCATCGTCATGCTCGAGAAACGGCACCAACGCCGCGGCTGCCGAGACGATCTGCGATGGCGCGACATCCATATATTGAATGACGTCCGGGGCAACGACAATAAAATCACCGAACTGGCGAGCACTAATGCGATCGCCGACGAAATGTCCTTTCTCATCGAGCGGATGATTCGCCTGCGCAATGATCTTATCTTCCTCGTCATCGGCCGTGAGATAGGTGATATCACTCGAGACCTTGCCGTTCTTCACCATTCGATACGGCGTCTCGAGGAATCCGAACTCATTGACGCGAGCATAAACCGACAGCGACGAGATAAGACCGATGTTCGGTCCTTCCGGCGTTTCGATCGGGCAGAGGCGACCGTAATGAGTATAGTGAACGTCACGGACTTCGAAGCCGGCACGCTCACGAGTAAGACCACCAGGTCCGAGGGCAGACATGCGGCGCTTGTGCGTCATTTCGGCCAGCGGATTCGTCTGATCCATGAACTGCGAAAGCTGATTGGTGCCGAAGAACGTATTGATTACGCTCGTTACGGTTCGCGCATTCACAAGATCGGCCGGGCCGACCTTCTCGTCATGGATTGACATGCGCTCGCGGATCGTGCGCGCCATGCGGGCCAATCCGATATTAAACTGCTGCGCGAGCTGTTCGCCGACAGTGCGCACGCGGCGATTGCCAAGATGATCGATGTCATCGACGGCGGCTTTACCAAGCTGAAGCCGGATGATGTACTTGAGAATTTCAACGATGTCCTCTTTGGTCAGCGTCGTGATCTCGTTCGGGATGCCAAGCGCCGTCGCCTCGTGCAGTTTTTGGTTCAACCGGATGCGTCCGACCAATCCAAGATCGTAGCGCTTCTGGTTAAAGAACAATTTTTCGAGCAACCCGCGAGCGGCTTCCATATCCGGGGCCTCGCTCGAACGCATCACTCGATAGATCGCCTCGTAGGCATCATCGGTCGAACGCGAAGGGTCCTTCGCGATTGTATTCAGAATCACCGAACCTCCGGTGTCCTCCAAATCCATGAACTTGATTTTGCGGACGCCACTGGATTTCAGACGTTCGACCGATTCTTCCGTGAAGGTTGAATCCTTCGAAAGAAAAATCTCACCGGTATTCATATCGATGACATCGCTCGCAACCAGCTTACCGATGTATCCGGGAAGATCTGCCGACTTGACATCAACTTCATGGACAAGCCCGAAGAGTTGGAGAATATCCTCATCGCTCGACCATCCAAGTGCACGGAGCAGCATCGTCACCGGAAATTTCTTTTTCCGATCGATGTAGGCCCAGAGGACATTATTAATATCGGTCGTGAATTCGACCCAGCTTCCGCGGAACGGGATGACACGACCGGAATAGATCGGGGTTCCATTCGGGTGAAGGCTCTCGCCAAAGAAGACACCCGGCGAACGATGCAACTGGGAGACAACGACGCGCTCGGCGCCATTGATGATGAATGTTCCGCGCTCGGTCATCTGCGGAAGGTTGCCCAGAAACACTTCCTGCTCGACCGTCTCGACAAAATCTTCGGACTTCTCGTCCTGATTCTTCGAACTGAGACGCAAACGAGCCTTCAGCGGCACGCTATATGTCAGCCCGCGCTCCTGGCACTCCTGCACGCTATACCGGGGCTTTTCCAATCGATAATCGAGATACTCGAGCGTGAAGGTCTCGCGCGAATCGATAATCGGGAAATTCAACTGGAAGACCGATTCGAGACCCATCGCGATTCGGTCGGCGATGGGGATGCCCTCCTGAAGAAATTCCTGAAACGACTTGAGCTGCACGTCGAGAAGATCGGGCAACTCATAGTCACGCGGGATCTTCGAAAAAGAGATGCGGCCATTATCCGCGACGTGCGTGCCATTCAAAAGCGCGACGCCGTTCGATGTTTTGGTTGCTTTCGCCATGTCTATTCTGATCGGAAACTGAAAAATCTATCTCTGCTCGTAGCTACTCGATGCACATTCAATTTGTGGCGGCGGGGATTCCACCCGCTCACGACTGAGCGCGGGTAAGCGCGAGGCCTGTGGAAGGCCGCGGAAACCGCAAACTACAAGGATCTTCGAAATCTACTATTGGATGCGCCCCATGTCGGAGGTTGCCCGCAAAGTGTGACCATTGAGAGGAAGAGCGTGGTATGGACGACGCATGCAAAGCGGCAGGCACGCGGGCGCGTGGCGCCGGCCAGAAAGGCGGTGTGTCGGTTCAATGTCATTTCGGTTGTGCCTGCCGCTGAACTTCTCAGATTGTCAGAGCATACTTGCTCAACAATACAGCGAAATGCAGACAAACAGACGGTTTTTTGGCAGTACGGGCAGTTTTTGCGTGCCCCAGATACCTCTGCTGCGCTTAAGAGCGGATGTCTATTGTTAATTCACTCCCTCTTTTTCGCGCGGGACAGCAAACCTGCTTTTAGTGCGAAGAATTCCGAGAAAACTCAATGAATTGTTTGTATATTGTGGAAGCCTCACACCCATCATTGCCGCGAGGCACCCTATGGGATTACTGGAACCGCATACGGCCACTCTTTCGTGACTTTCGACCTGACCAGGAATACAACCACCCCTACCGCGATTACTCCGAGCGCCCCACTGATGAAAGGCAGTCCTGTAAAATAAAACACAAACAGCCAAATCAGAATGGACAGGATGGCCGGCACCGGAAAGAACGGCATCCGGTACGGCAGGTCGCGGACACGCTCGGGCGAGCGGTGCCAGAGGACGAGACCTAACGTCTGTCCAGTAAATTGCACCAGAATCCGCATCGCCAGGATCGCGCTGATGACATCACTCATGCGGTTAAAGAATACCCCAAAAATAAAGCCCAGCGCTCCCATAACCAGCAAAGAAACGTGGGGGAAATTCTTCGTGGGATGGACGCGAGCAAAGATCGGAAAAAAGGCTCCTTCTTTTGCAGCCGCATACGGAATTCGCGAATAGCCAAGCAACGCGGAAAAAAGCGATGCAGAGGCGATCACAAGAATCAAAACGGTTACGATCTGCGCCCCTGTCTCGCCATAGATCCGTTCGAACATCAGACTGAATACGAAAGACGAATGCCGAGCCTCCTGCCATGGTAATGTGCCCAAGACCGATAGTTGCATTGCGATATAGATCGCCGCGATGCCCAGGACGGAGATAAACATACTTCGCGGAATATTCTTCTCCGGTTGCTGGATCTCCGCACCGAGATGACAAACGTTGTAGTAGCCGAGGAAGCTATAGACACTCTTCCCCATTGCTTGTCCTAGTACAATGAAAAAGATTGGCGTGAGTGAGAAGGCATTCGATGGATAGGTGAATGCGAGCTTTGGATCGAAGTGCGTTGCACCTGCAAAAAGAATCCATCCGATTGTGAGTATGAGCACACCCCACAATACCACGGATATTCGTCCGGCAGTTGTTATCCGGCGATAGAGCGCGAAGGTAATCAAGATGACAAGCGCACCAGATACCATCCGCCGCTCAAGCGATGAGAGTGGAATAAGGTACGCGACATGCTCGGCAAATCCGATGGAGCCGGAGGCAACGACCAGTGGAGCCTGAAAAACCGTTTGCCATATAAACAAGAACGAGAAAAATCGGCCCCACGAATTCTCCCCATACAGTTTGCGCAGGAATATGAAGCTTCCACCCGCCTCGGGCCAGCGCGCACCAAGTTCAGACCAGACCATGGCGTCCAGCACCGCGAGCAATGCGCCCAGCAACCATGCGACAATGCATTGCGGGCCAGCCATAATGTCAATCACCAGCGCCATCGTTACGAATGGGCCGATTCCGACCATGTCGATCATGTTGATCGCGGTCGCCTGTCGGAGTGTGAGTGAGCGAAGAAGCTTGGGGCTATCTGCCATGATTCGGCATCATGCAATTCCACATATGGAGAGAAGACATCACTTAATACCGGGATACGTGACTTCCGGATAGTAATTTTTCGCGAGTGCGTCGAACAGGGCTTTGGCCTTCATTCGTCCTTCCGGTGGATTGATATCGTAATAATAATAATCCTCGATGTCCCCTTCATTCATGCCGAGTTGCATAGTGCCTTGCGATTTATGCTCGGCGATCTCCCAGTTGACAACGATCTTATAATTTAGCGCGTGATGAAATCCAAAGCTCTGCGTCCGATCGAACGAGAATTCCGGCTGACCGCTCGCAATGTGTGTGATCGGGAATTCCGCAAGACCATACGCCATCCGTGGCGTCACGCCCTTCTTCGAATTGCTACCAGCAAGTATAATCGGATGCGGGCCTCGGAAATCCTTTACCGCTTCGAGCGCAAGGATTGAGGCCGCTTTATGATGCCCGTGAGTCGAATCGGTTGGAAGCAGCGTAAACACGAAATCATAATGGCCATCGCCGAGGATCTGCTGGAGCCGGGATTTTACGAATGGAATATTCCAGTTGCTATCCAGTACTTCGTGCGGATTCAACGTATATCGATTATCACGCTGGTCGAGAAAATAGATTTTGCCAAGCCCGATGATCGTCCCGGCGTTTTCCAGCTCCTGATGACGAATTCGGGGAAGATACTTTCGACCCGTGTCTTCGTTCGTTAGTTTTAGTTGATAATATGGTTCGGCCAAAGTCGAGTACTTGTATCCCGCCTCCCCATTGGTAATGACACAAAGATCGACCGAGCCTCCGAGCTCATGTGTCAACTTATAGATAGTCGCGGCGTATGCCGTCTCATCATCGGGATGCGCGTCGACGATAAGCACCTTGGTCCCACGCTGAGCGAGCGCGGGCAGAGAGACGACGAAGAAAAGAAGTGCAATGCATGTTTTTCGAATCACGCGATGGCAACAATCCGCGACACGGGAGAATTGCAGGAATGCTCACGGAGTCCAGATGCTGCCAACCTATTTCTTCGAATTACTGGGCTCGCCCCGGTGACGCGATCTCTCCTTGACTATTCGATTCCATCATTCGTGCGATTTCCGCAAGCTCCTGCTGCTCGAGATCGAGCGTTGCCTGATCGAGTGCCTCGCTGACTGCCTCATCGTCAAGATCTGAGGTGAAGAACCGATGGCTTTCAATCACCAGACTGTCGTTCCGAGGGAGAATCGTATAGACGGTTTTGCTATGGATTTCATCTGTTCCGTCCGAGCCGTGTACGGCCTCATACAGCACGAGTTCATTTGGATTCACATGGTCGAATTCACGGCCTTTCGAAAGATTGTATTCCGCGATTGCGATGGAAGCACGCTTCCAGTCGGCGTTACGGACTGCAATCTCAGGATGGCCTGACGGAGTCGTAAGATGGCCGGAGGCACATCCGACAAGAATTCCACTGCAAGCAGCCAATGGGAGAAGGAGCTTTCTCATGGGGGTACAAATTGTTTCCGATGTACCAGCTTTTATCGTCCAATTCCATGCCGGGAATTCGATGCGTGGGATTGCCAGGACAAAACTTTGAGGCGGTGTAACAGAAACGCTCCGAGAGTGTTATTCTTGATGGAATTTATGCCTATAACCATGAGTCGCATACAAAACCATCGACTTTCAATACTTCATGCAGCAATACTCTGCATTAGCGGCTTTGGCTACGTTTCATTCTTTTCCGGATGTTCGACTCCGTCGGCGCCTGATCCGCTGATCTTTAAGGAAGAGTATGCCGGCAATGTCTCCGCATTTTATGGTACGCATGGCCCAGCTCGGGACAGCGCGAACGATCCGGCAGCACCGGATTTTTATTGGCGATCGAGTTCAGGCGCCCTCGACTCCCTTAGTGGTCAGGCTGGCAAGATTGTGCTTCTAAATTTCTGGGCGACCTGGTGCGGTCCGTGCAAGGCCGAAATCCCCGGCCTCCAGGCGATCGCCAAGAAATACTCTCCCGACTCCGTTATTGTCATCGGTGTTTCCGTTGATAATAATGGATATGCGTTCGGGAAAGTATCCAGCTATTGCCAACAGAACGGCGACACGTACCAGATGGTCATCGACTCCGATTATCACATCTATCAGCTCTGGGCGGTCGATGGCTATGGCCAGAATTTCGATATTCCATATACATTCCTTCTCCGGCCGTCCGGAACAATCGCCAAGTATTTTGTCGGCGAGCAACCCGAGGCAACGTTCGTCGATGCGATCGACAAACTGCGGTGACCGAAACGAATTGCCTATTTCATCACTACAAACTCACCCGAGGCGACCCCGCGTCCACCATCGAGTGGACGGATCATGTAGTGGTACACCCCACTTGCAAGCCGTGTCGTACTAACAGAGAACGAGGCCATCCCCGACTGCAGGACCGATACATTCTCAGATCGGACTTCTTGTCCGGTCTCGTTGATAAGCGAGAGTTGCGCATCGACAGACCGCAATGCCAGGAATGGAATTTCCACTTCGCCTGACGTGACCGGATTCGGTCGAGGCATATTGGTGGAGCGAGCGATCCCGTCATTGACAGAAAAACCGGCGCCATCCCGCATGAACCGATAGAGTATCGAATCACCACAAGCAAAATTGATGGAGATTGTACCGGAATCGATGACATCTCCGAGCGCGCACTTGCTGAAAATGTAATCTCCGCCATTGAAATCGACGTGCGTAATTCTGAATCCCGTCTGCGACGAATCCGAAACGAAGAACCGAAACTTCTGGCTGATGAACGGCGTCTCGGCATCGAGGGAGAGGTTCGGGCCCTTTGCGTGAAGCGGTAGCTGCACGAGCTTGCCGACTGGCGGGATGATCAGAGGATCGCTCGTGGTGGTCTCCAGCAGACTGCCTGGCTGAGGATCGCCAATCGCTTCCATCACATCACCATTGTATTCGAGCGTAACATTGATCGAATTAATACCCTTGTTGTGAAACGTACTCTGCGGTACGATCGAGACCACCGAGGTATCGCCCGCTCGGACCGAAAGTCGACCAATGATTGCACTCAGTTTGACGGTGTCGGTCGGTGTTGCAGCCGCGGTAAAGTGGATTGTTCGAAGTTTGGCAGAGTCGGCATCAGATCGCAGAGCCAGGGTTGCAGAAGTGCCACCCGATACAACCGGGGCAAAATGAACCATCAATGCGCTGCTCTTATAAGGCAGTAGCATAAAGGGCACTGACGGCGGATTGACAAGCGAAAAGCCTGCGCCAGCGAGGCTCAGACTATCGAAAAAGATCGTGTCGCAACTATTGTTTGCAAATGGAATAAGAACGTCCTTAGTTTCGCAGAATGCAATCGTGTCCAGATCGCGATGGGTATCGTCGAGTGCAAGTACCTTCGGTCCGTTCGTAATGGTAATAGTATATGGTAAGTCGGTTGTCACGGCAGGTCTCCCATCGATCGAATCGATCACGCGCAGATATCCGCGATAGGTACCACGTTGGAGTATCGATGCCTTCAGGCCGCCGATCAGCGTGTCACCATTATGGATCTTCCGCAAGCCGCCGGGTACAAACCACTTGAACAACGTAGCGGGCGGCGCTGCCGTCTTCGTCGAATCGAGCAATGCCACCTTCACGTTGAGGTAGGTACAACCAGGATTTGTAATGAGGAACGGGATGATCGTATCGTTGTCACACGTCGTCTTTGTCCCAAAGTCAATCGAAGTGGCGAGCGTTCGAGCATTGCCGAGTAGCATAATGAACTTCGGATTATCCGGCTTGCCGATACCACTAAGAGCATAGGCCAGGCGCGCCGGCTGACCCAGGATGATAAGATTGACGATCAGAGAATCGTGGCTGGCGTTGAGTTCGGTCGGATTGAAACGAATCGTAAACGTCTTCCGGCCACCCGACGGGATTGAATCGTTCTTGATCACCGTCACAAGCGAAAAATTCGTACCCGTCTTGATCGATGAATTCAGAATCTGCACGGTAAAGCAACTATCGTTCGCGAGCGTGATCGTGGTATCGCGCGAGTCACAGAGCGCGGTCGAATCGAACGCGACCGATTTCCTATCCGCGTAAACCGGATTCGTAAACCGCATCGCCGAGAGGATATGGACCGTGTCGTAGCTATAGACCCCCTCGCGCAGAAGCTCCACAATAAGCCTTGTTTGATAGGCTCCCGCAAATCCGGAATACAGCCGGAGCCGGAGCGATCGCCTTTGGTTCGGCAATATCACGTAAGGGTATTGCGGCGGACCTCCAGAGGGATCGAGCACATCAAGCCGCGGCATGGCCGGCACGTTGGCATTCGTGATGTATATAGTGTCACACCCCAGGTTCTCTATTGTGATAATCGTATCCCGCGGCGAGCAGACATTGATCGAATCGACCAGCAGGGTGCTCGACGATGACAAGCTGGACTGCGCAAATGCGCCATCGCCACCATCGGTGGTCTTATACACATTGCCCAAATCGTCAAATGCAATCACGACCTCGCCACGACAGCCGAGCACTATGAATCGCGTATCCCGTTCATTTGCTGGACCACCGACAGGCACCCACGTTTTTCCATGGTCGGTTGAACGGAACATCTGTCGTGGCACCGAGGATGCGTCAACGAGTGACACTTGCACGTAGAGGGCGGTATCTGCAACTCCACCGATGTGTCCAGTCGTTCGAAATGGCAGATTCGATTTTAGGTTGATTGGCCAGGTCGCACCGTAGTCAGTGGATTTGTTCACTGAACTGTTGACATTCTGAAGACCCTCTCCAGCGGTGTAAAAAACGGATGTCCCCGGAACTCCATATACACTCCATGTCTCCGAGTGATACGCCGCCGGGAGTTTAATCCATGTGATTCCTCCATCGGTCGTTCTGCTCCAAATGGTATCCCAATAGCTGGTAGCCACGCCGTGAAAATCATCGACAAAGTCAACTCCATTCGTGAAGTCGAGCACAGGAAGCCGGGTAAAGGTCAGTCCCCCATCGGTTGAGAAACCTCCCGTATTAACCGAACTCCGACTCGTCACAACCAATGCTGCGGGAGTCTTCCGCACGCAGCCTGCATCTCCGATGAAGGTGGTCCCGTGCCAACTAGCACCACCATCCGTCGTTTCATACACTCCCGGCCCGGCAACCCACTCGATCGTTAGCCAACCATGCATTCGGTCGAGCATCCAGATGTCCTCAATGGTTGGGTTATTACCGCCAGAGGAAATTGGGATGGGAATGAGAGGGACCGTGGTCCAAGTGAGCCCACCATCGACCGTCTTAAAAACCCCTTGAAGGCCATCGCCACCTATGAAGCCACTGTGCTCATCAAAGAAGAACCCAGCATGGAAAGCAATGGTATTTTTTGGATTTGAATATAAGAGACGCCACGTAGCATCAACGTCCCGCACGGAGAAACCTGCTAATAGCAAGACGGCAAATGAATGGCAAAAAACACTACGAAGCGTCACGCGCATAACTCTAAGACCCCGAATCCTTTCCATAATAACGCTACGGGCGCCGGAACCTCACACGAAAGGGACGTGCTTGGGTTGCTAAGGAGCGAATCTGCGGAGAGGTTCCGATGAATGACATCGGACTCACAAATCAGAGACTTTTGGCAGTCGGTTGGAGCAATCTCGTGCTTTGGCACGCTAGTTCGAGATCTCAGGAACATTCACCAACCGATTGCGGTTACTTGGCCGCACTTTCGGCGGGACGGCGTTTCTCTCGTAATCGAGGTATAGAAGCGGAAAAAGCTTAAACCGATTGAAATCCAATGGGTTATGGGCTTTCTATTCTTTTGGAAATAGCCCAATTGAAGCCCGGACCGCAGGGTGCGTCTAAAACGACTGAATGGCGAAACAAGGGGCGATCAAGGTCGATGGCGTGATCGATGAAGTACTGCCGAACGCGAGTTTTCGCGTGAAGCTCGAGAACGGCCATAAGATTCTGGCCCATGTGGCCGGCAAGATGCGGATGAACTTCATCAAGATCCTGCAGGGTGACCGTGTGACCGTCGAGCTTTCGCCATACGATTTGAACAAAGGACGCATCACGTATCGGTATAAATAAGTTTTTCAAGGCACGACCATGAAAGTCCAGGCATCAGTGAAGAAACGCTGCGAAAACTGCAAGGTAATTACCCGTAAGGGCGTCGTGCGCGTAATCTGCAAGACGAATCCGAAGCACAAGCAGCGTCAGGGATAGGTTCACAGTGCTGAGTGCTAAGTGCTAAGTGCTTAGTATTCGCAGTCCGGCATGGACTTAGGCACTCAACACTTAGCACTCAGCACTTATTAGAGAATGGCTCGAATAGCAGGTATCGATCTTCCGAAGAACAAGCGGTCCGTCGTCGGGCTGACCTACATTTACGGCATCGGCAAGACGTCGGCCCACAAGATTTTGGCGGCCGCCGGCATCCCGGACGATAAGAAAGTCGCCGATCTGACCGAAGATGAAGTCACGAATGTGCGTCAGATTCTGACCACTGACTTTAAGGTCGAGGGTGTCGCCCGCAGCGAGATGCAACTCGCGATCAAGCGACTCATGGATATTGGCTCGTATCGTGGACTCCGGCACCGCAAGGGCCTTCCAGTCCGCGGACAGCGTACGCGGACCAATGCCCGCACCCGTAAGGGTCGTCGCAAGACCGTCGCAGGAAAGAAGAAAGCAACCAAGTAAGTTTTAATGCTGAGTGCTACACTCGGAATCGAATTCGTAGCACTCAGCATTCAGCACTGATCGAATGGCAAAAACAGCAAGCGGATCGAAGAAGAAGAAGACAGCGGAGTCCAAGGGCGTTGCGCATGTCAAGGCGACGTTTAACAACGTGATGATTACGTTGACAGACCCGCAGGGCAACACCCTTTCGTGGGCGACTGCCGGCAAAATGGGCTTCAAGGGCTCGCGCAAGAACACACCGTTCGCCGCGCAGGTCTCGGCGGAGAGCGCCGCGAAGGAAGCCTTCGATATGGGCCTTCGGAAGGTCGATGTGCTGATCAAGGGACCGGGTTCGGGCCGTGAGGCCGCCGTCCGCGCATTGCAGACTGCAGGCATTGAAGTCCTGACGATTAAGGACATCACGCCCATGCCGCACAACGGCTGCCGTCCACCAAAGAAGCGACGCGTTTAGTTTTGAGTTAAGAATGAGGAGCGAAGAGTAATCTTCTCCCTTGATTCTTAACGAGGTAGTAGTAGTTTTTTTTAGGTCGTAAACTTCAGTCTGAGCATGATGAAGGACGAAGGCCGACATGAGTGAGGGATTATTCTTAATCCTTAACTCTTAATTCTTAACTGATTTCATGGCTCGTTATACCGATGCATCCTGTAAGCTTTGCCGCCGAGAGCGTCAGAAGCTCTTCCTCAAAGGCGCCAAGTGCTACTCCGAAAAATGTCCGGTCGAGAAGCGGTCATATCCGCCCGGACAACATGGCCTGAATCGTCGCCAAAAAGTATCTGAATACGGCGTCCAGCTCCGCGAAAAGCAGAAGGTGCGGAAGCAATATGGAATGCTCGAAACCCAGTTTCGCAACACGTTTGCCAGGGCCCAGCGTCTTCGCGGTATCACCGGTGAGAACCTGGTGAAGCTTCTCGAGCGCCGCCTCGATAACGTGGTGTACCGCCTGAACCTTGCACCCTCGCGCAAAGCCGCTCGACAGTTGGTATTGCATCGCCATATTACTGTCAATGGGAAGAACGTCAACATTCCGTCGTATCTCGTTTCCCCGGGCGATACGATCCAGGTGAAGGAATCGAGCCGCAGGCTTTCTGTCGTTCACGAGTCACTTCAGCGGACCCGTGGCGATGCCGCGGTCCCGAACTGGCTCGCGCTCGATAAGGCAAACTTGTCCGGCGTATTTCTTGCCGTGCCTGAGCGCGCGGACATTCCGCTCAATGCGAACGAGCAGCTAATCGTCGAGCTTTACTCGAAGTAAGCCAGCGGAATTATGGTTTCTATTTCTTCTATCGGCGCCTTAACACGAATTTAGTACTAACCACAGGAAGAGAGCTTATGACCAACCTACACATGCCCGAACGGATCGAACTGGAAGAATTGTCGCAAACGCCGACATTCGGACGGTTCATCGCCTCGCCGCTCGAAGAGGGGTACGGCACAACACTCGGCAATGCTATGCGCCGCGTGCTGCTCTCCTCTATTCCCGGAACAGCATTCACCAATATTCGAATCGAAGGTGTGCTGCACGAGTTCTCGACGATGAAGGGTGTTGTCGAGGATGTTGCCGAGATCATCCTGAATTTGAAAGGAGTCCGACTGCGCGCCGAGCAGACTTCGAGCACGCGCATCCTGATCGATGTGCAAGGACCGCGCGAGTTTAAGGCTGGCGATTTGCAGGAGTTCACGCCGGAAGTCGAGATCCTCAATCCGGATCATCATCTTTTTACGATGTCCGCAACCACGCGCGTCCAGATGGAATTGCGTGTCGGTCACGGTCGTGGATACGTGCCCTCCGATGAGAACAAGACAATCGACGCCCCAATCGGCACGATTGCGATCGATTCGATTTATACCCCAATCGTCAATGTCCGCTTCGTTGTCGAACCAACGCGTGTTGGACAAAAGACCGACTACGAGCGTCTGATCCTGGAAGTTGAGACTGATGGCTCGATCACCCCGGAAGAGGCCGTCACCATCGGCGGACGCATCCTCCGCGACCACGTCAACCTATTCGTCCGCTTTGGCGGCCCCGAAGAGGAAGAACCAGTGCGCCAGATTGCCGATACCGAGACCGAGCGCATTCGCCAGATTCTTTTGACGCAGGTCGACACCCTGCACCTTTCGGTCCGCTCGCAGAATTGCTTGCGCGCCGCGAACATCAAGACGATTGGCGAACTTGTTCGCCGCGATGAGCGCGATCTGCTCACGTTCCGCAACTTTGGCCGCAAATCGCTCGACGAGCTTGGTAAGATCGTCGATTCACTCGGCCTCTCCTTCGGAATGGATGTCGATCGCTACTTGGAACAACCGGCAGAGGCCCACTAAATCTTTTATTAGACGGATCGGTCCGATCGGGCTGGTTGGTCTTACGCTCAAGGACAACAATGAGACACGGAGTAAAAGGAAGAAAGTTAAAGCGCACGTCGAGCCATCGCGCCGCGCTGCTGAGCGGGCTTGCGACATCGCTCCTGCTGCACAAGAAGATCCGCACGACTGAAGCGAAGGCAAAAGAAATGCGCCGATACGTCGAGCCGATCATCACTCGTGCAAAGCGTGCGATCGCACTCAATGCCGATTCCAGCGCGCCGGCACGCATTCACGCTCGCCGCGAAATTGGTCGCGTGATCCATGATGAGGCAGCGATCAAGGCGCTCTTTACCGAAGTCGCGCCGAAAGTTGCTGAGCGTGCTGGTGGTTATACCCGCGTAATCAAACTCGGATATCGCCACGGCGATAACGCCGAGATGGCAATGCTCGAGCTGGTCGATTTCACTGGAGGTGAGACGACTGAGGCGCCAAAAGCCAAGATGGCGAAGCCGCGTCCAACACGCAACAAGGCAAAGACTGCTGAAGCCAAACTGGCCGACCATGAAGAAACTGCCGCTCCTGAGGCAGCGCCGAAGAAGCCTCGTGCTACGCGGAAGAAGAAAGCACCGGCATCGGAATAAGCTATTCCAATGGATTGTAATTAGAAGACCTCGGATCTCCGAGGTCTTTTTTTTGTACCGGCGCGGAAACCGCACCGGTAACAATCTCAAGATAGCAGCGGGTCGAACGCCTATTTTGCCATCGCGTTCTGCCGTTTGGAGATTGAAGCAGGCAGCGATGTTTTGAGCTTCCCCATCCAGCCGGAGACTGTCCCTTGATAGACATTCTCATCCTTGCCCTCGACGAAACCGGTATGCTCGAGCCGCAGCTTGGTGCCGCTGGCGTTTGGCTCGAGAAAGAATGTCACGAGCGTTGAATCCGCCCCCCAATCCCAAGAGTAGGAAAGCTTATGCGGCCTGACCATTTCCATGACCTTGCCGCGGGTCATTCCTTTGGAGCTATCATTGCCCGACCAATAGAGTTCGAATTCTGCCCCAACACGAGGCTGAAAGGTCCCATGCATCAGCCACTCGTCGAGCTGCGACTGATCGGTGAGCGCCTCCCAGACTTCGTCAGGGCTGTAGGGATACTGTTCTTCAATGATGATCGATTTGTTCATGGTTCGAATGAGCTAAGTGAAAATGGTGAGCTCAAATTTGTGAGCTAGCCTCCATTGGGCGGCTAATACGATTGAGGTGTTGGCTGAGCGCTGCGAGTTTTTCGTCCCAGCCGTTGGTGGCTCCTTGATAGACCTGATCGTCCTTGCCTTCGACGAAGCCGACGTGTTCAAGGCGGAGTATGGTGCCACCATTGCTGGCTTCGAGATAGTAGGTGACGACCGTGACGTTCGTGCTCCACGAGGGCTTCTCCCAAGTATAGGAGAGCTTCTGTGGTCTGACCAATTCAAGTATCTTGCAGTGCGTGACACCCGATTGACCATCCTTTGACCAACGGAATTCAAACTCGGCTCCGAGTCGTGGCTCGAAGGTGCTATCAGACAACCATTCGCTGATCTGTGATTGATCCGTAAGCGCATCCCAGACTTCATCCGGGCTGCAGGGATAGTGTTGTTCGATGATAATTGATTTTTGCATATCGATGACAGTGTTAAATATGACGCGCGAACTCACTTCTTCTTTCCAGCCCTATGCTTCCGCTCCAAGTGTTCGCCCAAGGCCGCAAGTCTTTCGTGCCAGAAATTCTCGTAGTGCGCAATCCAGTCAGAAATTTCCTTGAGCGGCTTTGGATTCAGCGCATAAATTCGCTCGCGTCCTTCACGGCGCTGCCGAACAAGCCCCACATCGCGGAGCACCTTCAAGTGCTGCGATAGCGCCGGCTGCGACAGCACCACGCGCGCCTGGATGGCGCTTACGGGCTGCTCGCCGCGCACCAAAAAATCGAGGACGATCCGCCGATTTGGATCGGCGATCGCTTTATAGACATCCCACTCGGCAAACGGTCTGCTCATGATTATTATTATATAAGTTATAACTTATATGATAGACAGTGGGTTCCGAGCTTCGGTTCTGCTCTCTTCCTCAAGTCCTTTCGCTAGCGATATTTTGTCCGAGTTCTACTACCATCGTATCTTTGTCGCATGAAGCGACCTGTCCTGCGTGTAACCCTACTGAGCTTCCTCATCTGGTCCATTGCGATGGGATTGATATTGCTCAGTTGGACTACAGAAGATTACAGGTGGCTTTCAACCGTGGCTTTGGGGATGTTGCTACTCGGCATGGCAATACCCATCATTGCTTCCATGATGGCAAAAAAGAAATAGCCGACACGCGAAAATGATAGGCGATCAAGCCATGCAACTCAAGATATACAAGTCCCTTTGGGGCATGACTGGGCCGCTCGAAGCGCAATTCGAGCGCACTAAGGCCGCTGGTTATGATGGAATCGAGAGCGCAACCCAGGAAATTCAGAACGCTCCCCTGTTCCAGCAACTCCTACGCGATCACGAGTTCGAGTACATCTCACTCGTCTATACCGAAGGTCCGGACCACGCGGAAGATTTCAAGCGGCTCGCAAATAATGCGTTAGAGTTCAATCCAAAGAAGATCGTCGCGCATGCAGGACGTGACACGATGAGCTATGTAAAGCAAGTCCGATTTCTGGAATCCTGCTTGCGAATCGAAGAAGAAATTGGCATCCCCATCGCGCACGAGACGCACCGGCGGCGACCGCTCTTCTCGCCAATGAATGCGCTGGCCATTCTTCGAGAGTTACCAGAGTTGCGCGTCAACGTGGATTTCAGTCACTGGTGCGTGGTCACGGAATCTTTGCTCGAAGATCACGAGCAAGCCATTGCGATCGCTGCAGAGCGCTCTATTCACGTTCATGGGCGCGTCGGCTACGAGAATGGCCCGCAGGTCCCCGATCCACGAGTCCCGGAATGGGAGCGATGTGTTACTCGCCACGAAGCCTGGTGGAATCTTGCGATTGTGGCCCACAGGCTGCGTGGTGAGGCTGAGTTGACCTTCGTCCCGGAATATGGCCCGCCGAGCTACATGCATACGGAGCCCGCTACGGGCCAGCCGGTGGCAAACCTATGGGATGTTTGTCTTTGGTCAGCGGAGCGCTTCAGGCGCCAGTTTGAGGCCTCTGGGAGCTAAGTGAAGGGCAAGCCTGACTTCTGAAAGCACGTTCTATACGTTTCCCAAGGAATTTGAAGATTTTTTTGTAACCCCGGCGATCTCAAGCGTTTTAATATAGGGTGTAACCTTTCGCAAGTTGGCGGGTCTCCCAATATGGAGCTTTCCTACAATGAATCTCATTCGTTCGATTTCCGCTTTCCTGATCCTCCTTTCAATTGCGGTCTGCCCGCCGATTAAGGCACAACCTCAACGGATCACGCACCAGATCACTCATGCCCGGCATGACGCCCCCGAGCTCGGCCGCGACTGCTGGTTCTTGCTCCTGACGAATTACGGCCCGGTGAACCTGGCCGGCAAGTACTTCGCGCTTTATGTGACATCGCCGAGCACGACAACCGTCTACGTCCAGCTCACGGGCGGGGCGCGAACTGCGATTGTGGTGAAGCCATACCAGACGACGACATTCAACATGCCGCTCGCGTGGGAAATGCATTCGAGCGGTGTCGTCGGTGATTTCGGAGTTCACGTCTGGTCGAACGATGCCGATATTTGCGCCTACGTCATGTCCCACAGCCCCGCGACATCCGATGGTATGTACGTCATTCCGGCGATCGGGTGGGGCAAAGAATATGTCGTGGCCGCCTATGCCGCGCTTAACGAGGGATCGGGCAGTACTACCGTCGATCTCCCCAGTGAGTTCGGGATCGTCGCGAATCAGGACAACACGCATGTCTCGATCACGCCGACCGCGGACATCCGGGTCGAAGCCAGCAGCGGCGCTTGCTGCAGTTGCGTGCTCGCGGCAAAAGGCCAGACCTTCCAGGTCATCTTGAACCGGGGCGAGTCAGTGCAATATGAAACCACCTGCACCTTGGACTGTGATAACTTCGACCTGACCGGAACCGTCATCACATCGGACAAGCTGATCGGCGTGGAGGGCGGCTCACAATGTACTAACATTCCTTGTGATTTCCCTTACTGCGATCACGTACTCGATTATATTCCGCCAACGCGGACCTGGGGTAGTACGTATTACTCGATCCCGTTTTACCAGCCACCGGGATCGGCCTCCGGCCATCAGGCTTCGACCTTCCTCGTCGTCTCGTCGAAGCCGGGGCAGATCATCAGTCGTTTCGATAATCTTGGTGGGCTATTGCCCGTATTCACTGCGTTCCGAAAGTATGACTTCCGCTTTTTGAACGATATCACTCAGGGAACCAGGTGGTTTTCAGAGGCACCATTTCTGCTCGTGCAATACATCAATAGCGCGAGCTACCCGGATCGGATCAATGGCAATGGTGACCCTTCCGAAGTCGTGATTAATTCGGCCGAGGAATTCACCAAGACCGCGGTGTTCTGCACACCAAGCGATATAGGGTCTCAAGGACCATATACGAGCTACGTGAACATAGTCACCAAATACGGCGATACCAGTGTCAGGTTCGATGGCAAGTCCGTGAAGAGCTTTCACCAAGTTTACATGGACGGCATTTATGAGGGATACCGGGCCGATGCCGTCACTCCCGGTACGCACATCGTGACCTCGGATTCCGGGGTCGGAGTCTATATCTACGGCTACGGCCACGACGAGTCCTACGCGTGGTCAGGACTGCTTGGCATGGCAACGGTTGGAAGCCGAGACACCACGCCCCCAATCGCAAATGCATCGGGGGCCTGTTACTCTGCACATATCAATCTCTCGGATGCGGATGGCGATTCCGCAAGTCCTGGACTCGACTACATTCGAATTGATTCGGTATACAACATGGGCTACCAACTCGATCCGACCTGGATCGAGGGTGTCGCGAAGACCGCCTCGTTCTATGACATGACGGTTACGAATTTGACGCAACCGGCCAGTCTCGTTGCGTCAGTGTTTGACATGGGCGGCAACCGGACGACGATCAGTAGCACCTATGTCCCACAGACGGCGAGGATCGGACCGCCAATCCAATATTTCGCCAACGGCAACGATTCCACTTGCCTGTATGCATTCGATACGCTCGTCAATACTGGCCAGGCTCAATTCCCGTTCAGCCTCTTGCATCTGGCACATGGCGATCAGGGGTTCTCGATCGATAGCGCTGTCATGACTCCTCTGAGCCCCGGCGAAAGACGAGCGATTAAGATTTGCTTCAAAGCCCTCACGAAGTCCACAGTTTACGATACGATTCTATTTGGTGACGTGTGCGTGACCCAGGAGGTCGTTCTCACAGGCGATGGCGGCCTGAGTGACTTTTCTATAACGGGTCATTCCTTTGGCACAACCCCATTGGGCACATCGATCAGTGGCTTTGCCCAGATCATCAATCGCTCGAGCGGGTTACCAATCGTGATCGACTCGACCTGGGTCGATGATACGATCCATTTTGCGCCGATCATTCCTCAAAAGTATTGGGCACCGCCGAGTTATCTGATGGCACCGAATGAGATTGATAGCGTGCAATTCACGTTCATGACAACGCTCGCAGACACTGCTGGAAGTTACCAAACATCCTGGTATGCTCTTAGTAAAGGGATTATCCATTTGGGAGAGACCGGTATTCGGTCGAATTTCCTGGTCGCCAATGTAGTGCCTGCTGCCTCTGTTGGTCCCGATGCGGACCATACTGTCGGGTCACCAACTGTTGTTAGTGATGGTCACTTCCTTCATGTAGTGCTGCCGGCAGACTGGTCAGGCGTTACAGGATTCGAACTGGAAACGGTGCTGGGGATTAACGTGCTAACGAAAGTGCTCGACCAAAAGAGGATCGATATCTCGTCGTTGCCTACTGGTACATACTTCTATCGATTGACTGGCACTAAAAAGACCGCTACCGGCAAACTCATACTGGAGCAATAAAGAGAACGCTCGTTGCTAGCTCATGACAACTTTCACGAGCTAGCTGAAATCGGTCACCATCGAATCCTATGGCCAAGTAACTGCGCAACATCCAGGCAAGGCGGGATAAGTGTGTCAGTTTGTTTCACGGCGTCAGACGTGTCAGACGCCAGCTCTCCAACCGGACTACTCCTTAACCACCATCACATTCCGTGAATCATGCCGAGTTCCGCTGGTAGCATCGATGTGTAAGAATACAGCGCCACGTGCCGATTCGAGCGAACTGAGATCGAGCATCGAAAGCCCTGCATTCGCCTCTGCAGAATATCGGAAGCATTCGCGCCCAGCGGCATCGCAGCCAGCGACGCGGAGGCCCGCTGGCTCAGATAAGTTTACGGCAAGTCTTCCACTTGTGATGACGGGATTTGGATAGGCCGCTGCACTAACGATCAGCCCCACATTCTGACTCGACTTCGCCACTCCAAGGGATGGGGGCGTCGTATTGTAGAATAGCGTGATAAGATATTTCCCATTCCACAGCGAATTCTCCGTGGGAGTGAGTGACAGGCTTGATTGCTCGCGCATGTCGCGCAAAACCGTGTCTTGCCTATTATACGGGCGAAGCCACAATGCAGTCACAGCTTGTGGAATCACTGCCGGATCCCAGACAAGACGACCCGTTGGGTACCAGTCGAACGAGACACCCATGACGTAATTGATGACGAAAGAACCTGTAGCGGGCTTATTGCGAATGTCAATTCTTGTCTCTCCGATATTTCGAGGATACTCAAAGAACAAGTCGTTGCCCGCTTCGAGATATGTCCCCGGATATTCCGGATCTTCATGGAATTGCAAATCGACACTATCCGTCGCACTGGGATCATAACCAATCGATCGTCCGCCAAACTCGATATGACTTCCCGACTGCAGTGTGTCACGAAGTAGGAAATCCAAATGGAATTCCGGCGATTGAGCCTCTGCCCGAATGGTGAGGCCCGCTACGGCACCGATGATCGTAATGATGGATATCGAGACTAATCTCTTCATGGCAACTTTTGGTATCTGAATGGTCGAAGCGGGAGCCGCTTATGATAAGCAACTCCCGCTTCGAATAACTCCGGAGATTGTGCCTTGTTACAGGCTTATCTCTTACTTTCCAACTGTCATGCGTTCTGTCTGAACGAAGCTGCCAGCCTTGAGCGTGTAGTAATACGCACCCGCAGGAAGATTCGTAGCATCAAATAGCGCCATATGATCGCCAGCAGGCAAGACTCCGCTAACCAGAGTTTGGACTACTTCGCCCATCTCATTGTAGACAACAAGCGAAACCGGCTGTTCCTGCGGCGTGGCGAAACGAATCGTCGTCACTGGAGCAAATGGGTTTGGCGTGTTCTGGTCGAGACGGTAGCTGAGGCCACCGGCAACAGGAGCACTGCTCTGCTTTTCAGCAATTGTAACCTGTTTGACGCTCGCGTCGGAAATGGTCACGAAGCCATTGCCCGTTGCCGTTCCAAGGAGCGCACCCTCATCGTCACGAACCTCGACCGTACCGGTCAGATTCGAGAACTTCATGGTGACAGGATAGTTGCTGGCGCGAACATTCACAGTGTAGCTAGAGTGATTGTAGCTCATCATTCCGCTATTTGTTGCGAAGCGCGCATCAAATGCCTGGAATTGTGACGGCATCTCAAAGTGGCTTTCTGGCACCGATGTCGAGGCATGTCCGAAGTACAGCGTCTGGCCATTGCCATTCGCATCACTTAAGAGTACATTCGAAAGTTGACCTGTCAATGATTCGGTGATCTTGCCAGAGCCGTTCGTCTGATGTGCCATGCTGTGCGGCGGAGGTGCAATCACGTTCTGGAGCGAATAGATACCCGAGGCATCCACCTTAATGAAGTAGCCACGGCCCGGCACGAGAAACGCGCTGGTGAAGTATCCGCTGTGTGGATCGAACTCCCATACATCGCTGACGAGGTTTGGAACTTGGTTCGAACCCGGAATCGGCTTCAGGACGATGTTCGTCTCATCGCTGGGATAACTCGCAGCGCCGACCGAATTCCAACCTTCATCGATCTTCACATTGTCGACAGACGTGGAACCGACGCCAGCAGGAGAAAGCGTGCCAGCCACAACACCATCTGTACCGATGAAGCCACCGTAGCGAATCATATAACCGCGGCCGAATTCAAGCGATGTCGCCGAAGACCAGCTGCTAAACGAGCTATACTGCCACGGCACACCGGCTGCGCGAGGGAAAATAATCTTCGGATCAGGATTCGGTGGAATCACAGGTAAGGAGATCAAATTCCAGCTATACTTCTCAAGGAAGGTCGCGAGTGAAGCGATCGTACCTGGTGTATAGAGAATGTAGAAATGGTTGATTGTGTGGTCGACGATCGTGACGCACATGTTACCATTGCCATCCGGTGTTGCGTTACGCAGATCAATCGGCTGTTGTCCGCCATTGAGGGTAAACGCTAACAGAATACGTCCGCCCGCTGGGAAATCCGATGGGTTAACGCAAACCTTAACAGGATAGCACGAGGCGCCACCGGTCATAAAGTCAACTTCATAAATAAGCGTTGTATCGGTATTCGGCGAGCGAATGTCGCGCGTAATTCCAATGAAGTCCGGCGTCTGATACTTCGCATCCACGGCCGTATTCTGCGGGCGGAACCAAGCGAAGCACTGACCGAGTGTATCAGCATTGATCGTATCGGAGATTTTTACAAGCTGTTCGCCGTAAAGCAGATCGAGCGCCTCACTGGCACCTGGGCCAGTACCAAAAGCGAGCGTGCTTGTGCATGTCGGCACACAGCTATTCGTAATATTAAGACGAATACCGGTACCGTTGCCGGCCTGTGGCTCGTTTGGATTTGCAAGACGGATGAACTTGACGTAAAGCTTCATCGGTGCATTTACCGCACCATCCGCGGTAAAGGTCACCGTCGCGTAGTAAATACCTGGCGGGTATTGCTGCGGATTGCTCACGTTCAAGAAGAACTGCTGGACCTGCGATGATGGCAATGAGCCATAGTTGATCTGCTTGATGTACTGCGTCTGCAGAGCAGAACCACCGGCCGAAAGCGAAATCGTAAGCCACTTTTGGTCAGAGGAGATATTGACATTGTCAAGTTCAGTCAACCCGATAGCGTCACGAAGCTGAAGGCCACGCTGCACTGTTTGGGGATTCGCCGGATCGTATGTCAGGTCAGTTGCAAGCTGCAAGTTCAGGGGGTACAAGTTGTTATCCAACGGAAGCAACTGATTGCCCGGCTGAAGAATCATAGCTGGCTGAGCGGAAATTTCAACATCACCCTGACCAGGCCATGGCGGTGAACCAGCGGTCTGCGAATTACCACCACCAAGATTACCGTGCGTGTAATCATAGGTCACAGTCTGGACCGACGGCGGGGGATATGGGAATTGATACTTGGCTCCAAAGCCCGGTGCGCCACCGAGATTATCGCCGAGCTTATCATTGAAGCGAGCGGAATCGAGGAAGATGATACTTCCCTGTACCGCATTCGGCAATACGCGGAAGCGAAGCCAGAGCAGCACCGTCGTATCCGAAGGATTCGGATTCGTGGTAGGCGGGGAATTCCACAGTGGAACGGATCCGGCGCCAGCAACGCGAATCACGCGCAAGTACGGATTCTGATTCAGCGGACTATTGACCTGCTGATCAGAGTATCGCGTGAAAAAGGTCTTCGCACGACCTGTATCGAGCGGACCAGGTCCTACCATTACAATTGGATTACCTTGTGTCGAATCAAGGATAAAACCCTGCGACGAGTAATACAACTGGAATGAGAAGCTCCGAATCGGCTCGAGATGCTGGCCGACTTGTGGCGAGCCACCAACGGCTGGACCAATATTCGGGTTGAACGTCGTATCTACCTCGTTATAGACATAGACCGGAACGAGGAAGTAGCGGTTGCCCGGATAATTCGGAGCTGGCACCCGCTGAACACCGTCCCAAGTTGACCGGCCACCCCAGTTACGGAGCGAAATAGTCGGATAGAAAACGGGCGGCTTCTGGGCCTGAACCGGCGTGATATCGCTGAACACCGCAAGGACAGCAAGCACGATAGCTGCCGCCCATGAGCCGTAACGCTTGCGCATGGCTTGATTCTCCTTGATTGTAAAATTGTTAGGGTTCATCATACCTGACAACTAATTGTTTTTCTTACACTTTGTTACACCTTGCGGTGCAGTTTTCTTCGAAAACATTCTATGGCATCGCCATGGATCGTTCAACGCTCTACAACGATCCTTGCCGATTCCTCTATGCCTCCCGTCTCCCGTACGACTATCACATAGATACCGTTCGGTAGAAACGAAGGAATCCGCCACATTCCATCTACAATTCTCTCCTCATCCGTGCATCTGCCCAAAGGATCGTAAACGCGAATCATCAAATTCTCGAAGCCCGTCACGTTTACGAAATCACGAGCAAGGCTTGGATAAACCTGTAGCGCCATCAGCGACGGTTTCTCTGTCACGCCGGATACTAAGTAGTGGCCGAAGAGGCAAATCGAGTCGAAGTCAAATACACATGTACCTATGTGAGCGTCCGCGTTAACCGGATGCCAGCTAAGATTACCTAGCATCATGCATTCCGTGTCGATCCCGACTAGGGCCACGAAATGAAGCACTGCCAGCGTATCGCCACCCAGCACCGGATTACCATTGCGACCGCCGATTAGTATCGATACGGTATCCCAGGATTGGGTCGTCGCAAGAATCTGGTCACTGTTCGTGTTACTGCTCGCACTCTCAAAGATCAAACGGCTCGGATCATAAACGAATCCGAAGCGTGCCTTCTGAACGTTGGCGCGACTAAGATCTGTAACCGTTACCGGCAAATCAAATTTTACAGAGTCTGCCACATAACCGTTCGAATAACCGGCGATGCTCGCACCCGGAGATGTTAGAATCGTATGTCCTTCATCCGTACTGGTACGAACCCACCCATCCTGTTGAATTGTAGAGTCTACACCAGTACTCGGGTCGAACAACGCGAAACTCGAATCCCAACGGATCCAAGCAGTGTCCGAAAGGGTCGCTCGGAGAACGACGCGCATTCGAAACAAAACTGGGTTCGTCAGATCGATTTCATGTGAGTCCGGCCAAATGCTGATACCACGATGGCTCACTTCTGAAATGAAGCCAGCTGTCGCCGTACTGTCAGTCACGTATGAAGCGATCCATATCAGGTTCGTATCATACAGAAAGCGTGCGACGTATCCATTTAGCATGTGCGAGTGAGTGGCTGTGAATTGATAGTTCACATTCACCGTCACCGTATCGCCCGCCTTGGCTGTGATCGTGTCAATTCTGACCCGGAACACATTCTGCGCATGGACTTTGGATATCCCGATCAGACTGAGTGCCGCTCCCAGGAGCAGACACCCAGCCGTTATGCCATAGAATTTCAAAGAACCAGTCACCGGATGCTTTCTCTCGGTGCGCAATGCACGCGAACCAAAATCGAGCATCTAAATTTTGTCAGATCAGCGGACGACCTGCATCTTCACGGTCTGCGTGAAGTCAGGGGTCACCAACTGATAGTAATACAAGCCGCTGGCAACAGTGTTGCCATTTGCGTCACGTCCGTCCCATTCAATTGAATTGTGTCCAGCAGCGCGATTCTCATCTGAAAGGAGACTACGAACCTCGTGTCCCAACATGTCATAGAGGCGAAGCGAGACGTTCTCGCTGTTCAGCAGATCAAATCCAATTGTCGTATAACCCGCGGAAGCGAGCATAAACGGATTCGGTACATTCTGTCCAAGGACGTTGCCGCTGTTCACGGCACCGGCGCCGGAAAGCTTCAACGCAACGTGCGAAGCCGCAAGCGGCACGTCATTGACCATCACATTCGTGAGATCAAAGTCAGCGTTCTGCTTGTCGGTAACGTGGAATTCTAGATAGCCGACAGTCGCACCATCTTGAAGATTGCCGCTGAGGGCGAGTGCAACTTTACCATTTGCTGCATTTGCACGAACGATTTCACCATCAACAGCACGTGTTCCGGCAAACTGCACGCCGGAGCTGTTCATGCCAGCAATATCGAAGGCCATTCCAAGGGCACCATTGACTCGTCCGCGAAGCGTGAGTGGTACGAGCACAGTATTGCCCGACATGCGTGCGTTCGAAGCATCGGCGATCACCGCGGCTACGTCCGTCGTGTGAACATCTGACTCTTTGTACCCTGGAACAGGAAGCGGCGCAGGCCACGGAAGTACCGCAAGCTTGCCAGCGAGGTACATCATGATGTAGGCGGCATCATACTCGTCGGCATGATAGAAGTAAGCGCCGTAGTTCGGGTTGAACACTCGGCTCTGCCCGTTATTCACGTTGATTGGACCAACATGGTTCGCATCACCGTGGAAGGCAGCATGTCCCTCGATTGAGTCAAGCGGAATGTTGTTCACAATCGACTGGAGAATAAGATCCGCGTCCGTCAGCGTGACAAAGAGGCTCTGATTAGCACGAACCTTAGGGTTCGTATTGTAAATCTGATCCAGGTTCACATCACCATCGCCCCATTGGGCATAGGAACCCCGGCCCTGTGGCACGATCCATATGTCGCGCCCTGGAAGGCAGGTCTGTCCACTCAAACCCGTCGAACCAGCAACAGGAGGCCAGCACGTGGTACGTGTGGACGTATTGAGACGGACTGAATCCGGCGCAGCTAAGCTGGCGTAGAGGGCGTTCAAATGGGTGAAGCCAACGGAGTCATCCGCTCCAACGGCAGCGCCGACAGTCTGAACCGTTCCGACATTACCGATCGGGCCGTATTCGAACACAAACGTGGCGCGTTGATCAGGAACCGCAGGATCATTCGCGAGCGGATTCTGACGAATCTGCAACATGAACGTCGCGATCGAATTCGGATTGGTCTTATCGTTAATGTTAAGATTCTGCCATTCCAGCCAGAACGTACGAATTCCGTTTGAACCCACGGTTGTGGTATAACGGATCGTGCTCGGGGTGTAACCCGGCTCGAGTGTACGGTAGTAATGATCACCCCAATATGGAGCGATCGTATTGTTCGGCTCGACAGAGCTAAAAAGGTAACTGTTGCCGGCGGGTGGAATTCCACCACCGCCACCAACTTCGTATGAGTGAGTATGTGTGGGGCCAAAGGTCACAAAACCATTGATTCCAACATTCACCGCACTGTAGCTATTGCCATTGAAATCGAATGTGAAACCGACAGGAATCGCGTCGGCGACACCATCGTCATGGTCGGGAAGTCCGACAACATTCAAAAATTGGTCGACAGTAATCGTCGTCGGGTTTGGCATCGACGCCGGGTAGAACTCGTTGTGGGGTTCCACATTGTAGTTCGCCCAAAGCGCTGAGACACCGGCCTGCTGTGCCACAGCGTTGAGCGGGACGCTGAGCGCGCCCACTGCGATTCCGGTGATCGCGGCCAGTAACCAGTAATATCGTTTCATGGGTCTGATACTCCTAGAAAGTTGAGGTATTTACACTCTGAAAATTCGCCTGTTTCGCTATTGTTACCGCCATGACTGCTCCGATCAGACTATGCAATCGGAGCAGTCTCTGGCGAAATAATTATTCTGCCGCTTCGTGTGACATCTTGACGGAAGAGGTAAAGCTTCCAGCCGTCATCGTTGCGATGTACGTACCACTTGCCATCATGTGGCCGGTGGCGTCGGTACCATCCCAGGTTACTGGGTAGCTACCAGGATCAAGTGTCTCGCTAACAAGCGTGCGAACCAACGTGCCC
The DNA here is from genome assembly GCA_030706745.1 of Bacteroidota bacterium. Lineage (NCBI taxonomy): Bacteria > Pseudomonadati > Bacteroidota > Bacteroidota bacterium. The sequence continues at coordinate 128,356 of JAUZNX010000002.1, read as the reverse complement.
TTCAGATCGAAGATATCGATCCGAACACTCGAGCGCTGCGCGACCTTGAAGTCGATCGTGGTTGCGGATGTGAACGGATTCGGATGGTTCGGCTCAAGCGCGAAGCTTGGTGCCACGTTATCGTTATCCGACACGCCCGAGCTCGAAGGCTGGAGCACAATGAGCGCGTTCGATAGATTGACATCGCGAATCGAGAGACACATCGTGTCCGATCCGGTCGTCAGCGTATACAGCGTCGGATCAATTGGTCCGAGGCCGGTTGACATGTCAATCGAGAACTTGCTCGAGTTCTGTGGATTACGAAGGAACAGATGTGATCCGCTCAGATTCGTTGTGCTCAGCGCAGCGCGCGCACAGGCACTGGACCAGCAAATTTCCACCGGATAAAGATTGTTGCCATTCTCATTGCCAGCGGTAAACTTCACCTGCCATGCTACCGAATTCGTTGCGCCCTTATCAAGGTCACGGCGAATGTCAATCTGCGTTCCTTCGAGCTGGCCGCCTGTCGGAAGCACCCAACGTGCATCGAAGACAGACTGCTGCGGCTGCGGCGGAATCTCAACTTCGCAATAGCGAGCATCGAGCGAATCCGTACCGTACTGACCCGTACCAAATACGAGCTTCTGGAGATCGATTGGATGCGTAATCGCGCCAGACACGGGGTCCGTCACCTGCGGATTGGAAACCCACACCGCGCAATTGAATGTCGGAAGATCGCCGACATGCACCGGGAATGCGATCGTGTCGGTATTACCCGCCACATCGACAACAGCGAACTTCACCGTGTCCGGAATCGGATTCGGGGTATTGAAGTACTTCTGGTCGTGGTTCGGCGTGTAGCACCAGGTAATCGGTAACGTGTCGCCCTGCAATTGGCCATGCAAGATGGCTGGCGTCGTTCCACCATTCACCGTTACGCCAGGCGTAAGCGATGTAACAGTGTCATACTCCAAGCAGCCTGGGCGCAGGAGGTCACGATCGAACACCTTCAACGAGTCGCAGTACTGTACGCCATTCCAGATACAGACCTGCTTCGGTCCTCGGACGAATCCAGGAATGTGTTGCGTTGAATCGACCTCAATTGGCAACCAAGCCCAGGTAGTCAGACCGCACTCATCCTGAACGATTACGAGCACTGTGTCCTCACCGCCGCAGGAAGTAATTCCTGTGCGTGGGGCATCGGTGTCACCCGGTACGCCTGTCAGCACACCAGAATACTGGTCAATGTGGAGCCAGCCCGGTGTCGTACCATTGAGCAATGCACCGCCTACGTGGTAGTTCGGATCGCGATATTCAGAATCCGATTGTCCCTTGTAGAGAAGCTTGTATGTATGGTAGTCAGCGAAATTCGGATCGAAGATCTTAATTCGATTGACCTTTGATGTATCCGTAAAGTTCAAGCTGTAATCAATACCTTCCTTCGCCGGCGGCAACAAGGATGTTGTAATGGCTGGCGCAAGATTAACCGTCACAGCCCAACGCTGCAGCGACTTTCCAGTGTGACCATCGTTGGCCTCGACCGAAATCGTGGTATCGAAGTTAAGCTCACCATTGACCTGTGGCGTCGGTGTCAGAAGTTGCTGAACCGCCCAGGCAGAATCCACGGCGACATAAATCTTACCCTGATTGATGAACTGCTGATCCGTATCGACGGTCCCGTAGTTATTCGGGTGTGTGAACGGATTGAGCGAGCGCTGCATCCATATCGGACGCGACAGGAATTTGTAGGTCGTCTTGCCATAGCGGAAGTCCCATCCAGGAATAGTGGTCTTCTTGCCGTTGACAAGGACGGTCTGCGAAGCCTCGGTTGCGGCAATTGAGTCTTCACTTTCGTCGTCCGTATTGACATCGTAAATGAAACGGAGCGAATCGGTAAGACTTGCAAAGCAACGCGCCGGAGGTGTGCTCAGGAAGCGCGGAAGGCTATCCATGACAATGATCCGGAAGTGATACGTCGAAGACGTGGAGTGGACGCACAGCGTATCCGGCTCAAAGCCAGGCTGCGGGCACGATCCGGTATTCCAGTTCATATAGCGTGGGAATGTCCACATGCTGAGCGCAAGGCTATCGGCACCAAGCGTACCACCGGGGAAGGCTGAGAGCAGGTTATGCTCGGAGGCGTAGTTCGGCGGCCAATTGGTAACAGTGGCGGTAAGCGCTTCACCACCAGGTACGACATCAGGATTGTGTGGCGTGCCCCAAAGGAGAACGTAGCCATTCGAACCCGTAATGTTCTGATTGAAGATCGTTGTCTGCTTTAACCAGCGGAACAACCGGATGCCAGAGGTATCGCCTACGGTAAGCGGAGTGTTGCTCGTGCCATAGTACTTCTGGAGCGTGTCCTTAACATCATACGTGACGTTGAAGGCCAGCTGCGTGTAATTACCTGGATTAAACAGGAAACGCGGATCGTAGAAGTTGTTCGCATCCCAGCCACCAACACGGAAGAGCGTATGGTTGGCATCGCGTCCATCAAGCGTATCGTCTTCGTGTACGAACTTGATGTTCGGGTTATACGGATCGGCCTGCAGGTTCGGGATATCCGTCACGAACTGAGGAGCAAGCACGTCGCCAATGACGAAGCGCAGTCCATTCGTAAGGGCATAGGCAGCGCCCCACTTCCATAGCTGTGTGCGGCTAACCACGGCAATATGATCGCCAGGGCGGACCGGGAGCGTATGATAGCGCTCACCAGCGAACCAATAGGTCGTTCCATTCATGCCTTCGGTGCATACCGTGTCATGATTGGCCGTATCCTGAAGATCCGACAATTGAAGCGGATACTCACGTCCATCGAGCGCAGCCGCATCTTCAAGTACGGAAGCGCGCTGAATCTCGTTGAAATCCGACGTTGGTGACGGGCGCAGCAGCGACAGCGACCAGTTGGTCGTTGCGCGAGCCGCCGCATGACGCTTGGCAATTGATGAATCTGGTACGAAGTCCAACCGACCCTGATAGATCTGTTGTGGACCATTACCTTCATCCACCATTGTCTCTTTCAGATTCACACGGACAAACTCGTTCGTGGTCTGATTGATGACAAAAAATGTCGTGTAATTCTTTGCATACGCATCGCGGTTGCTGTCTGCCGCTGAAACATCAGCCTGCAGGAACAGCGGGTAGCCAAGCGGGTGCGGTCCGACGAAATCCGTTTGGTTAGGATCGATCTTACTGACATACACTGGATCAAGATCAAAGATGTTCCGTGTATAGCGATGCATGCGCATCAAATCGTTCGGCAGGCCAAGTGCGATGTCTTCGCTGGGGGCCATGCGGCGATTGTTGTAATCGGCAACTCGCATGGAGGTTCCGAGATCATAGACGTCATAGACGCGACCTTCCATGAGCGTGGTATCTGGCAGGAGCCCAATCGGTGGCGGTGCATAACCCTGCGACGGATTGCTATTCGGTTCGTAGACACCATATGGTGGTGGCTGCGGAGGAATAATTTCCTTACCAAAGCATCCATTGAAGTAGTCAATAAAGAAGGTTGACTGCTCGGCACCATTCGGTGGGTTAATCTGCGTGATCACGTTCGGTCCTGTCTCGCCCCAGAAGAGGCCGCGCATTGTATCTGTGCCGCCTAAGCCCTGGATTTGCGAAACCGGCAACCGAAGGATGTAACGGCCGACATTGTCATAGATAGCATCGTTACGCGACGCAGCATTATACGACGGCAGTGTTCCTTCAAACTCGGCCCAAATTGTAGCACCGGAGTTCAAATTGTATGGATTTGAAATCCCTGTCGCATCAAGATCGGTATCAGCCACAGCTTTCGATGTGGAAAGATTGTTCGCGATCAGGCAGAGGTTCGTGATGAACCGAAGGTCAAAATTATCAGAGAAGATGGCAGAACCTGTGAATGCAGTATTCTGCTCGAGGCGAACACGGCTCAAGAATGTTGAGTCGTACTGCACAAACAGAGTCTGTGGGTTCGTGATCTTCAGATAGATACCACCGCCACGGGCATGCGAAGTTTGACCTCCACTGTTAATATAACTGCCAACCTCGGCGGTAGAATCGGCGCCCATATAGCACTGATTGTTCAGGAAGCGCGTCAACTGGCGCGGGTCTGAAGGAATCGGTGACTGGTTCGGCTTGCCGATCTGGTAGCCTTCTTCTACGAAGTAGCGGTTAATGACTGCAATCTGGTTATTCGAAACCTGACCTACCATCGCAACCGCACCGCCGTTACCGCCGATGACAAGATTGCTATTGTATTCAGTCGCGTAGGTCGAATCGGTCATTCCAAGCCACTCAGCACCACCACCTAAGGCAGACTGAGCGATCGTGGAGCGCTGCGCCAGACTCTTTGTCGGCAGCACGCGCGGATCGTATGCATTAACGGAATTCCCTTGATGCCATACGCGATGGTTCGACAGAATGCCAGGACCCGTTTGAGTCACAGCGACGCCGCCGGGTACCGTGTAAGGACCGTATCCATTGTCATTGATGAAGATACTACCACCACCGACAGCAGCCACGTTATTGAGGAACTTCACGCGAAGTTCGACCGGGCGGTTGCCGCCGGGCCACGGGAAGTTCTGCGGAGCAAGGTAGCCATTGACGAACGTGTGATAGGAGGTGTAAATCGCACCGCCATCGACGTTGGCAACGTTGTTCTGGAAAATGATCAGGCCAGAATCACGATACGGAATCGTGCTGCCTGCTGTGAACCCGAGCGGATATTCGGCCGATTGTGCGCCCGCTGGCACCCAATGCTCACCATCGATATTCAGCACCGGTCCACGAACAAGGCTCGGTCCGCCGGCGCCCGCCGGGCAATCGAGCATCACTGCGCCACCGAGACCGGCAACGCATGTGTTGAAGTTTGCAGTCTTGTAAATCGTCAGACCAGGAGCGCGATCGGCGAGGGTCGTCGGAACAGAGTTCGTACCCTGTGGGCCCGAGCTTGCGCTGACCGCAATACCACCGCCCCATGCATTGTAGTCTGCGGATGCGGCAATCGCCGAATCATTATTAAACGTTGCACTCGAAATGTACAGCGCCGAGTTGCTACCAACGTAAATGCCACCACCCTTGGCGACTTCATTCGCACCGGTGAGTGCATTTGTCGCAGAGCAGCGCTCGATCAAAATGTTGTCCGATGTCTGCGCAACGACACCATTCGTGTCATAGCCCAGCCGACCGGTTACGAAGTTCGCGCTCGAAATCGCGTTGGTATTCGACGCAATGTAAATGGCACCACCCAGCGCGACAACGTCCGTGATGTTGTTCGCAGGAGGTGCGGTCCGTACAACTTCATTATTGTAGACGCGCGTATCACGAATGACGAGCTTTTGCACCTGCGGAGTCGGAGACGCGACGAGCGCGAGACGGCCGTCATCGTTCGGCACGCAGTTCGTCGGGTCGACGAAATTCGCCGGCTGTTGAAGGAATGCGAATGCGCCGCCTCGGAACGAAGCCTGGCAGCTATCGACGATGATGTCATATAAGTACGTGTTGCGCGCGAACGTGCAAATAACGCCGCCGACGCCGTTAGCCGCGTTGTTGATCGCGACGCTATTCGTGTAGGCCTGACTGCCAGGCGCACCACCATAGATCAATGTCGTATCGACCAGCGTCCGTTTCCGGAAGTTGACGAAACGGCAATTGGCAAAATAGGCGTTGGCTCCCGGAAGAATCAGGAAATGACCCCATTCGTAGGAGTTCTGATTAATCGGAATCCCGCGGAAGAGAATGCGCCGGTTGAGGCCCGTGAATCCATCCGCGCGAATCACGCCACACGACGAATCGATAACGCGGCCGTTCGGAAGGAAGTGGACTTCAGCGCCTTCCATGATCGTCAGAGTACCGGACACATTGTAGGTGCCGGCAATCTCGTAGATCGTGTCGCGCAGGGAGTTACCCGGCACGCGCGGATAGAAGACGTTGGTGTTACCCGGCGTCAGATAGCCGCTAATGCGCTTAAAGTACTGCGCATGCGACTGGCTCTGAGCAAGCACAAGGCCGGCAGCAACGAGGAGGGTAACGTACGCGACGCGTAACGTTGCCCGAAGGGTCAGGAAACGATGCATAATGCCTCCGTTTGAACTTTTCCTTACGCCGCCGCCGCTCTCTGGGCGTGCGGGACCGGTCGTGTCAATGAATTGCATATCCCGTTGTGAATGGACTCAAATTTACGGTTATCACTATTTTCGCTACGCGAGCCATTGACGGTTTGAAGGCCAAAGACCCGCAGCGATGTTTCAATACACTTTGTTTGTCCGCTTTACAGTTCGACGTTCAGCCGGGTCAGCTCTCGCTTCGCCTGATCGTCATACTGTGTCGCCGGATAGTCTGCCAGGATCTTCCGCCAAACTCGGACAGCTTCGTCCGTTTGCTTGGCCCCCTGGTAGTCCTTTGCGGCATCAACAAGATATTCCGCATTAAACGGATTGGTCTTGTCGCGCCCGGCCGCCTTCTCGAATAACTTCGCTGCTTCGATTTTGTTACTGCCGTGCTCCAAAATAGCTGCTTTTCCCGCTTCGATCGACGAGGTCATCACTGGATCGTCGTTGGTTGGAGCGGCATTATATGCGATACCGGCACTATCGTACTTGCCCAAATAATAGTAGGAATTGCCGAGCGCAAGTGCAGCTTCGGTTGCTGCAGCACTCGATCCGTACTCCTTGACAATGTACCGCAAGCCATATAAGGGCTCGCCAGAGACTTTGCGCGATTGATCGCCATCGATCGCATGGCGGTAGTCCCCACTGAGATAGTAATTCATGACGCGTGTGGTGTAGGTCGCAGCCCGCTCGTTGTTCTGCTTGACCTGTCCCGCCCACCACCAGAGTCCCGCGATAATCGCTACCAAGACGACGGCAACGCCCGAGAGGAGACGCTGATTATTGCGTACCCATTCGCGCGTGTCTTCGTAACGCAGCAGGAGCTTCTCCATTTGCGTTAGATCTCGTGTCGGTCGCTGAACTTCAGCGAGGTCTCGTTGCGATCGAATCATTCAGTGCTCTAACTATCGTCTCGTCTAGTGTCTCGTAACGTCAGTTTCGTACCTTCGAAAGTTGCGCGCCCGGAAGGACTTGAACCCTCAGCCTTTGGAACCGGAATCCAACGTTCTATCCAGTTGAACTACGGGCGCTCGTCCTCACTTGCACCCGGCCCTATGGACACTGTCCACCTCCGAACGCACCTGACTATCGCAGCGCCTTATCGTGGGATAAAGTGCTTGCCGCAGAGTAAAAGCTCGTGCAAATATACGATGCAAATCGCTCGCGGCGCGAAAAACAGGTTTTCTTTGGCAGTCAAAGGAGCCTACCACATCCCGAAACCACCGACATTTATGAATGCCGTACCGATCTCGTTCTAAGGAGGCACCCGAATAACTTCGGATTTCGACTTTTGTTACACCTATTCTGAATCTTTTTTCAAAAAATCTTCACGACCTGCGCAAAAGCCAGGGCAATACCGCATGCGGCATAGTCGATTGGGGGGAAGAATCTCCGCCCCGCGACGCTCGTCCTGAGAGCTCAGTCCAGACCCAGAGTCCGGATTATAGACGAACGCCGCGGGGCGGAGCGAACGAAACGTCAGCGTTAGCTGCCAGCTTCCCGCTAAGGAAGCTTGCCCCTATGACAACCATAGCCACCGCTCCGTTCGACATCCGCATGCCCACTCTTATACAATTCATGATGACGGCCGGCCCCATTCCACGACATCGATCCTCACATGGCCCAAGCCGCTTCGAAGAATTCCGAGCTTCTGCGCTGCCGCATAACTGAGATCGATGATCCGCTCGGGCTTAACCGGCCCGCGATCGTTAATTCGAACCGTCACGACGGCGTCACTTTCAAGATTCGTGACCCGCACGACAGTCCCAAACGGATATGTGCGGTGCGCCGCTGTAAAACGACTATTGTCAAAGATCTCACCGCTCGAGGTTCTGCGGCCCTGGAAGTCGTTCGAATAATAAGAAGCGAGGCCTTCCTGAGTCGCAACCGCCCGAATTGTCGAGTGCACCGCGCACGAACTGAGAACCACCGAAGTGAGACTCAAAACAGCAGCGATAATGACGATTCTTCGAGCGTTCATCTTTCTTCGAACCACAAATATATATTGATAAATAAGAAAAGTCAAGCCCTCACTTAAAGTAATTTATGAGGTCAGCACAATTCCCCACAATTTGACACATTTCAAGCAAAAAGAAAACTGTGGGAAAGCTAAAAAGTTATCCACAAAAGGGTTAGGACCTTAGCAAACCAGACGAATGAGTCAAATCAGACCTATTGGTCACCAACGATCACGAACTTCGCTGGCTTGCCCTCGACGTTATCGCCAGCGTCATTCTTTCCGGTCACAAAATAGAGGTACATCCCGCTTTCAACCCTGCCGCCATTTTCATCACGCATATCCCAGACGGCTCCCCCTTGCTTTTCGGAAGTTACAATGTGCCGGATGAAGTGCATGTCCATCGTGTAGATCCGAATATCTGCCTGAGCGGTGAGTCTGGCGAAGGTTAGCAGGCCATCCGATTCCTTCGCGGGATTCGGATAGACCATGACGTTGTCAAGGTTAGGCTCCGTGAATGAAATGCCGACGCAATCCCCTTCTTGTTCATCGAGTGGTATGTTGCGCGCGCTTTCAATTCCCTTGACACACAGCACGAAGGGCACTCCGAGCGCGACCAAATTCACACCTGGCGCCACATCGATATAAAGTGCGTTCGCATCCGCAGGGTCGCGCTCGACAGCAACAAGCGTCCCATACGGTGTGAGGGTATAATGCACGACATCAAGACCATTGGGCCCCGGCGTTTGATTGAATACAACATGAATCCGCAGACCGCTGGAAGATTGCGTAAAGGTCCAGCGTACGATGTAGAACCGATACGGCGTGGTATCCGATGAGACAGTAAAGACAACCGAATGCGCTGTATCGAATGGAGAATTGTAGTAATCTCGAAGTCCGAACGACCGCGCGCGCAATGAATGTGCGCCAGCGATGAGTGGTCCGGCAAGACCAAGCACCATCTCGCTATCCGAACTCATCGCGATTGACTCTGGAGAAATCGAATCATCAATCCTAATCCATCCGGCCGCAGGCCGTGCGGTCCGGAGCGGTTGTGAGGTGCGAACTGACACGGAGTGATTCGCGGCGGATGCGCTGATCAGTCTCGGCATCGGATGTACCAGCGCTTCAACGCCAAACGCCGCAAGACTTGTGTCAACCCGGAAGTTGGAAGAGACAGCCGCGACAGAATAGATATGGACTTCATTGTTGCTGACTGTGGTATCGGAATACCTTGGTACGAGCGAAGTATCGATGATCGTGTAGCCATTATCTCCGGGATCGGCTCTCAGAACCTGGTAACTCGTTGCACGTTCGACTGGCGCCCATTCCATGTCAACACGATTCGTATCGCGTGGCGAGACGAGGAGTCCTCCAGGCGATGGTACCCGAGAAGCGAGCGTACCAATCGGCTCGAAAAAGCGAACAGAGTCACCAGCCAGGAATCCGAGTTCGCGCTTGCCATTGCGATCGAAATCCCACGCGATCGGGCCGCGTGCTGATGATGCAAGTGGAAATCGCCAGATTGGCTTCATCGTTTGTGACGCCGAATCGAATTCCATCAAATAGAAATTCGGAAAAAGTGTAAGCGCAAGTTGTCTCGCGCGACCACCAGTAATGTTAGGCACACTGGAGACACAGGAAGAGCCGAATCCGCCGGAGAATGTACTTCGATCGAAGAATTGCTCCTCCATGATTCGCTCGAAGGTCATCCCGCCTTTATTTCGGAGCACCCGAATGGTCCAGAATTGTGCTGGCTCATCGCCGGTCGTATCGAACTCCGATCCAATCGGATGAAACGCATACGCAATATCAGGCCTGCCATCGCCATCGAAATCACCGGTCGCTACGAGTGATCCATCGGCGCTCGCGGCATTGGCATCGATGAAGACAGGCTTGAATCGGGTCGGGGACGAGGCATCATAGGCATATACTACAAGGCTTCCGGCCGCATCCAGCGTGATCAGATTCTCGTATCCCTTTCCGTCCAGATCGGCGTGCGCGGAGTTCGGTTGTCCATTCGGGTTATAGGATCCGGAGGGATTGTAATATGTCGTCGGCGCTGTGTTCACCATCGTGCCCAGCAATTGATAAATGCCGTTGCTGTATTCATAAGCACGGTACGAGCTGTCGATCATGCCGACAATCTGCTGCTTACCATCCGGAGCAAGTTTGGCGAACGTGCTGCCGCGAATCGTATCACTTCGAAAAATCAGATCCCCCAGAAGAGTGTGTGCAGCATTCTGTTTGTAGACACGTGTCGTGCCGCACGAGAGCGCGGGACAGCTTCCAAGATACTCGGTCATCAGTTCTGGCTTTCCGTCGCCCATGGAATTTCCAAGTGCGATCGGAAATGAAGTGTCGGCCAGAGAATCAACAGCATGAAATGCATGCCCATCGAACGAGAATACTTTGATCTGTTGCTCAGCGTAATTCAGCATCACAACATTATCGCCTCCAGGTGTCGAAAGGACCGTATCCAGCACATAGCCCGCCGGCAATGAATACGGCTGTTGGGCAAAGCCCTGATCGGAGAATGCTTGATCGAGTATCGTTGCAGTTGACCGCATCGTGCTCGTGTCTCCGTTCGGCGCGCGAAGTATAGCCGTGATCGTTAGCGGCACGCCGACCTGCGCCTCCTCGCGTTTAATGAGCACCGCATGTTCGCGTCCGGTCTTGTCATCGAGTTTGCTGGAAACACCCGCACCGGGTGCGGCATACTGCACCTCGAGTTGCGTGAACAGATCCGAATTTGCTCGGACCAGCAATCCACGGTCGCCATTGGCAAAGACGGAATCCACTTCGAATGCCTGGAATCGCGGCGGTGTACTCGCGAGCCGAACGATCACATGCTCCTCGGTCGTACGTCGGTCACTCGACCGAACGACTAAGCGAAGTGTGTACTCTCCGGTTTGTGTAATGTCATGAGTGTCCCACGTTGCAAGCAAGCTATCGAGCATCTGCGAACTTCCGGTCGCAATGTTCCTCCAATTGTTGACCGATGGATTTGTATCGGGATTGTTGCCGCGAGCGTAATCAATCGAGTAGCTCGCGAAGAGCGTTGACATCGCACTGCCGGCAATGCGAATGGTATCACCCATGTGAAATTCATCGCGCACGTTCGGCGAAGTAATCTTTATCGCCGCGCCGCCCGGATAGGTAAGCGCACGAAGCGCATCGACACGACCGTTGGCGCTGTAATGATCGTATCCCGGCGTGAAGACATCCTGAGCGGTCGATGCGAGGACCGAACGCAATTCAAGCGACGTGTAACTCGGATGTTCCGAAAGCAAGAGCGCAGCCACTCCAGCGGCGATCGGAGAACTCATGCTTGTACCGGCAAGACTCTGGTAATGGCCGTTGGGCCAGGTCGTGAGCACATTCTCTCCGGGCGCGACGACATCCATTCCTTCACCATGCGTCGTGAATCCGTAGAGTGCATCTTCAGAGGGATAATTCGAAGTGCCACCGACCGAAACAACATCATCGAAATCCGAAGGATAATGTGGTCCATCTCCACCGGCATTACCGCTTGAAGCGAACACTAGCATCCCCTTGCTGGTGGCGTAGCGAATGGCATCCCGCTGCATGAGTGACGGAATAACATCACCAAACGAGAGATTGAGGATGCGGACGCCGTTATCGGCGGCATAGACAATGGCAGAAGCAATATCATCATCCTCACCGGCGCCATCCGCAGTGAAGGCACGGAGTGCGACAAGCTTGCACTTTGGTGCGACGCCGCTCACACCAGTGTGATTGTTCTGCTCCGCCGCAAGAACTCCAGCCACTGCGGTCCCATGCCCATTCTCGTCCACCGGAATGGCATCGCGGCCAGACCAGTGGCCGACATTCGGAATTTCCTGATCGACAAAATTATACCCGATCACATCGTTTGCGTAGCCGTTGCCATCATGATCGATTCCATCAAGATCGCCCGTGACGGTATCGCCGCGCGCATCGATCCCTAACTGGTCATTTGGCCATGGATCAAAATAACCGTTATGATTGATGTCTTCGAGTGGATTGACTGCGAGTTGATTCTTGAGATCGGGATGAAGCCAATCGATACCCGTATCGACGAAGCCGATCTTGATCGTGGAGTCCCCTTCGGTAATTGTCCATGCCTCGGGCGCATGAATATTCCGGAGCCACCACTGACCACTGAAGAGCGAATCGTTGGGGACAACTGTCCCTTCGAGGTGGTACCGGAAATTGGGCTCGACATACTCGAATGCGTTGCCAACGGCGAGTGCTCGAACAGCATCCTGAGCATTCACCCCTTCACGGAGCGGCACCTGCACAATTCGTGAAAGACCGAACGGATCGGAACTCCGCAGGCTAAAGCCCACAGCAACAGAGTGATTCTTAAAGACTGGCCGAATGATGTCACGGCTACCACTGACACCGCTTAACCGCGCCAGAAGAGCAGTATCCTGCATCGCAGCAGCGCTCGGAAACTTGACGATAATCGACCGTGGCGAGACATCTGTCGAAAGACTAAGACGTTGGGACTGCGCGCTCGCATCGTTGGCAATGCCAGCAAGAGCACAGAGGAGGAAAACGGAGAGTGTGGCGAGTAAAGAAAACGGCCGATTCATGTGGGACTACTAACGGCCTGACCCAAATCCGCGTTCGGGTGTCGAGAGTCACGAGAGGTCAAAAATGAATGCCTGAATTGAGACAGAACGAGCCCACCATCCTCCCCTCAGCCTTCATCCCTCATCCTCATGTTGTCGGGGCGACACGATTCGAACGTGCGACCCCCTGCTCCCAAAGCAGGTGCGCTACCAGCTGCGCCACGCCCCGATGTTGCCTCTAGCCGTGCCCTTTAGGGCACGAAGGCGAGTGCTAAACGCCGCTTACGCCAAATCGTTTCGGAGGACTTCCGGTAGTTGATAACCATCTTCGCCATCCCAGTCCAGTGGGTGAATGGCCAGGATCGCATCCCGGTTGAGCGGACCATAGATATGCGGGAAGAGCCGCTCGCCGCCCTCCAGGTTCTCATATCGGATTTCCGGCAAGACTTTCGCCTCGTCAATCTCCAAAAGCAGCATTTCCTCGCTGTAGGGTGCTATGTAATTCGCAACATCCAAAACCTGATCGATCTTCGAGCAATGGATGAAGCCTTGACCTGCCAACGAAGGGACCCGAAATACTTTCGCATCGAGGTGTTGATCGAGATCGGATTTGGTGATGAAGTGATAGATGCGGGTCATTAGAGGGGTATATTCCCATGCTTCTTCCATGGGTTCGTATCTTGCTTTGTCGCGAGCATCTTGAGTGCGCGGATGAGGCGGATGCGGGTTTCTTCCGGCTCGATTACATCGTCGATGTATCCGCGCTCGGCTGCGATGAAGGGATTGGCGAAGCGCGTGCGGTACTCGTTCGTTAGCTCTTCCTCGCGGGCCTTGGCGGCGGGATCGCCTCCAGCGACGCGGGCCTCTTCAATCTCTTTCTTGAAAATAATTTCTACTGCGCCTTTAGGACCCATGACCGCGATCTCTGCCGTTGGCCACGCATAATTAATGTCACCGCGAATGTGCTTGGAGTTCATCACGTCATACGCACCGCCGTAGGCTTTGCGCGTGATGACCGTTACCTTTGGCACCGTCGCTTCCGCAAAGGCATAGAGCAGCTTTGCGCCGTGACGAATGATGCCACGCCACTCCTGATCGGTGCCGGGCAGGAATCCCGGAACGTCCTCGAAGACCACGATCGGAATGTTGAACGCATCGCAGAACCGGACGAAGCGCGCGCCCTTTGTGCTGGAATCAATATCGAGCACGCCCGCCATCGAGAGTGGTTGGTTCGCTACGATGCCGATTGCTTCGCCATCTAATCGCGCAAAGCCAACGATGATGTTCGTCGCAAAATCGCGGTGGACTTCGAAGAAGCTCCCTTTGTCGGCAACATCTTCGATCACGACGTGCATGTCGTATGGCTTGTTCGGCGAGTCGGGAATGATATCCTGCGTTGCAGTGCAAACGCGCGTCGGATCATCATCACTGACTGAGCGCGGTGTCTTCTCACGATTGTTCTGTGGAAGGAAGCTCATGAGCGTCCGAATGCCATTGATACAATCAAGTTCGTTCGGCACCGCAAAGTGCGCCACGCCCGATTTCTGCGCATGCGTATCCGCACCGCCAAGCGCTTCACTTGTTACATCCTCGTGTGTCACGGTCTTCACCACGTTCGGCCCTGTGACGAACATGTAACTGGTGCCCTCGACCATGAAAACAAAATCGGTAATCGCAGGAGAATACACTGCGCCGCCTGCGCATGGGCCAAGCACGGCAGAAATTTGCGGCACCACGCCAGAGGCCAACGTATTCAGAAGAAAAATATCTGCATAGCCTCCGAGCGAAACAACGCCTTCCTGAATGCGCGCTCCGCCTGAGTCATTCAGGCCGATGATCGGCGCGCCGGTCTTCATCGCCATTTCCATGACCTTCACGATCTTTTCCGCGTGAGACTCGGATAATGAGCCACCGAACACGGTAAAATCCTGACTGAAAACGTAGACGAAGCGACCGTTAATGCGTCCGCAGCCGGTCACAACGCCATCGCCGAGCGGCCGCTGTTTTTCAAGACCGAAATCCGTCGATCGATGTCGGGCGAACATGTCGAACTCTTCGAAGCTGCCAGAGTCGAGCAGCAGTTCGAGCCGCTCGCGGGCCGTCAGCTTTCCTTTACGATGCTGGTCTTCAATGCGCTTTGATCCGCCACCCTGAAGGGCTTCGGTGCGGTAGCGGGCGAGAGTATCTTTGGTGGTCTGAGCGATTGCCTGATCGGCCATGCGGACTTGCGTAGAAGGATGCCTTAGAAGGATGGCTTAGAAGGATGCGTTGAAATTCCCACTCGTTATTGCGCGGATGCTATCGGCGCGCCCACTCGATACCAGTCGTCCCGTGAACGTACCTTGGAGAGTCGGCGAGGTCTGCGTAACCGTCATACTGCAGAAACCACTGCCGGAGCGAGCCTCGAAATCCTGATTGGTCGTGGCATCGTAATACCGAATGTTCAGCGTTGGAGACTGACTTGAAGTCGTTGTCGTCACGGTGGCAGGAATTCCGGATATGTCGATCTCATTCGTCCCCTGGTGCGTGGCTTCTGTGGCGGAGATGGAATACTCGGCACCGACCTGCACCGCCAATGCATTCGTTGCAGTGAAGTAGGACGGCACGCCATCCGCGTTCGCGAAATCGGCCGCGAAACTGCCGGGGTTGTATTGCTGAGGCGGTGTAACGGTATTACAGCCAGCAATAAATGCTACGGTCAGAACCGCAAGAGCGAGGTTTGATTTGGTACGAGCAATCATATTAATTCACTTTTTTCGATAATACCACCACCGATGAGATCGTCACCTTCATAGAGTGCGACCGATTGCCCCGGTGTGATGGCGCGTCGTGGTTCATCGAAGATCACGCGCATGCGGTCGCCGGCAACTGGAATTGCCGTTGCGAGCGCACCCTCGTCCTTGTATCGGATCTTTGCGGTAACACGCAAACCCGCACTCGGCAAGGCGTCGTACTTAATGAGATTCAAGTGATGGGCCACGAGTTGACTCGACAGTAAATCGTCATCATCTCCGAGATGGACATGATTATTGAGTACGTCGAGACCCGTAACGTAAAGCGGCGCAGGATGTGAAGGAATACTCAGGCCCAGTCCCTTCCGCTGTCCGATTGTGTAGAATGGAAGACCGTCGTGCTGTCCGACCGTCTCACCCTTGAGTACAAAAGCGCCCGCGCGTGGTGCGATTATCTTGGCTGCACTGACCCGATCCTTGAGGAACCGGCGGTAGTCATTATCCTGCACGAAACAAATCTCGTAGCTCTCGTGCTTTTTCGCAACGGAAAGCTGGTACTTCTCCGCAACAAGTCGTGCTTCAGCCTTTGTATATTTCTGCAGTGGAAACAGCGTGCGGTGCAAATGCTCCTCACGCACCGACCAGAGCGCATACGTCTGATCCTTGGTCGTATCGGCGGACTTCGAGAGGATCATGCGACCGTCCTCGTTGCGGAGATGTGCGTAGTGCCCTGTCGCGATATACTCGCAGCTTAACTGGTCTGCCTTGCGGAGCATCGCCGCCCATTTTATTTCACGGTTGCACTTCACACAAGGATTCGGTGTCTCACCGGCAAGATAGGTCTCGGTAAAATACTGAATGATCTCGCGACCGAATTCCTCGGTCATATCGGTGACATAATGCGGGATCTTCAGTCGGGCGGCCACGCGGCGGGCATCGTTGATGCCATCGAGCGAGCAGCACGATGTATCATTATTGAGGTTGCCGCCGATGTCCTCGTAATTGTAGGTCTTGATGGTCATGCCGATCACGTCGTGGCCTTCCTCGCGGAGCAGCGCTGCCGCCACGGAGGAATCCACACCACCCGACATTCCGAGTAATACTCTTGCCATGAAATGCCGAGAACAGGTCCTTCCGTTGACGGGTGCCGCATGGGTGCGTTTCCAAGGAACCAATACTTCGGTTTTTTGACTTGGTCTGCCACAAAATTGTCCGATTGAACAACAGTCAATACCGTAACATGAAGAAGGTCATTGGTTTCTCGCTCGCGCTGGTCGTTGTGGCATTCGGGGTCATCTCGATGCTAAGTCTGAATAGCTGCCGCCAGCGAGTCACGACGGAGTTTGATACCGTGTACGTCCAAAGCCCTGATTGGGATGATTCACTGTGGGTCTATCGTCAATCGGGTACAACCGAAGACCTGATTATCAGCGAGTTTCTGAGTCCACAGCTTGGATTCGTGGGCGGCGATGGCGGTACCGTGCTTCGCAGCATCGACAGTGGTACGACCTGGGCAAGGCTCGCAACGGTCCCGGTCTCCTCCGAATCCGGAACGGGCGTCTATGGCATCCACTTTTTTGATGCCACCAACGGACTTGCCGCCGGTGATGGATATAATGTGTGGCGCACCAATGATGGCGGCCATACGTGGTCCGCGATTCCGATCAGCACCAGCTACAATTTGCGTTGCATGGCATTTGCCTCGCCGACCGTCGGCATTCTCGGCACGGCGGATGCCTATTCCACACCACCAGGCTCCAACGGTGAACTCTGGAGGACCTCTGATGGTGGAGCAACCTGGAACCGCGTCCTCAGTATTTCGACTGGTTCATTTTATCACATCCGATTTTTGTCGGCGACCTATGGCATCGCGCTTGGCAAATTCGGTACCTCATACTGGACGACCGACGCGGGACAAACCTGGAATCGTTCGGCCAACGATGTGCCGCAATACCAAATCACGCGTTCGACATTCCTGAACGCACAGACGGGCTTCGCGTGTGGCATTCTGCAACAGACAGATGGAAGTGCCGATCCAACAGGCGGCGCATTGCTCCGGACCGACGATGCGGGACAAACATGGAGCACGATTTCGCATTTGCAGTATCCCGTGCAGGGCATCGCCTCGGGAGCTGCCGGGATCCTCACTGCCGCAGGCTATGCGGGTAATGTGCTCGAATCGACGGATCAGGGCGCCACCTGGCCACACGCTACGCTCGGCTCGGCACGCTGGATCGATGTGAACTACGCCACACCACAGCGCACGATCATGATCGGTGCCAACGGACATATCGCAACCAGAGATCGATAGCTCCGCCAGTAGCTCAGTGTCGGGGGTCGGCGACAATTCAAGATGTCACTTTCTGACGGTTATTTTAATAACCTGTTGGGGGAGTTTTAAGAATAAGATGCCGCTTGGCACCGTCGTAAGATCGATGTGGAGGGTCGAGTCGTCTTCAAATCGAGTGGGGGGTGCCAGGTGACGCCCGAGCAAGTCAAGAACATCGGGAATATCAATCCTGCCTTCTCCCTGCAACACAAGCTCGCTTGAACATGGCTGTGGCCAGGCATGTGTGCGCGAATGGCGGTCAGGTATTTGCTCAACGTCGCTATGTCCGCCAAAGTAAGTATTCAGCCCGTCGTAAAAGCTCACATGAACATGGCCAAGTAGGTTGACCTCAAGGTCGGGCAACGAGTCTATGTAGCCAAGCGCGCTATCAACGTTCACGTATTGGTCGAAATAGAACTTCCATCCTTTTGCAAGATAACTGGACGTATCCCACCCGCTGCCCATTTGCCGGTATTGTAAGTCAAAGTGTCCGAATCGCTGCTCGATAAGTTGCATGTGCCTTCTGACTTCGGGAAACGTTGAATCAATCTGCCACCATTGACGCACGACACCATAACCTGTAGGCGGAATCGAGTCGGGAAAAATGTAATATTTGAAGATGGTGAGAAATGTCCGTTTGGCGTACCACGTACATGGTAACTCCCCAAAATTTGTGTGGCATGGATGACATGTGTCAATCCTGAGACTGTCGGGATTCTCGATGGTGGAGTCTTTCGGCATTGAGGTCATATTCTGGTAAAGCGCGAGACATGAATCCACCTGCGCCTTGGCACGGCTGGCCGTTAGGCTGGCTCCGAGGAGGAGAAATACCGCTACGAGCAATCGTTTCATGGGAAACCTCCCAAACGTTCGTGAGAAACCAAGCTTCTACTTATAGAAGACCAGCGAGATAGCAAAAGGTTACACCTACTTTTCAAGAAAAACATCTCGCAGGCCGTTAGAATCGCGAAGACCAATCCGACTTCAACCTCCACAAGTTTGTAGACCATTTCGCGCGAACTGGCGGGTCCATCGCCGTTACACAGATTCGCGCAAGCTTAAGCGAGCGCTGCAACTCGCGGTCTGTCCATTCTGGCCAGAACAGTATGCAAAATTCATCGAAAACTTGCGATGCCGGATGGGTCGAACCTTGTTATATAGGGTGGAATGGGTTCTCTTCGCTAATTAGAATGAGGACTTATGAATATTGCATTAATTCTGCAGTTGAATATATGAGTTTTTGATGTCACTGCAACACCGGAAGGGTCGAGCAGCGTTGTAATAGATGGAAGGGGTACTCTTCACTTAACTTCCGATTCGGTGAACTGGGCTGCTTGCGCACCAATGGTACGTTTCCGTGAGAACGGATGCACAACTTGGGACTGGCGGAAAGAAGAGAACCTGGATTCCCGCTTTCACAGGAATGACATAGGAGTGAATTGATTCAACGGGATATTCTCCGTTACTGGAGTCCAGTCAGTTGAATTGGGATGCCGTCAACTAAGAGGCAGCTACTCCTCGCCGTTGCCATCGAGCGCGAATAGCTTTCGGACAATCTCGATACGGGTCATCATGTCGTCGTTCGAAGGCTGGCGAGCACCGTAGGTGCGGCCTGCGCCAGCCGGCTCCTTCAGGGTCACCATGGGCTGGTGGAGCAACCGATTCATCATGCGGCGAGTCATTTCGTCCATCATGGCGAATGACTTCTCGTCCAATTTGGCTCGGTGGCGGTCGAGCTCTTCGCGGCGGACGGCTTCGAACTTCTCGCGAAGCTCCTTGATGGTCGGTCCAACTTCGAGCTTGGAGAGCGTCTGGAGAAAATGATCGAGTTCTTCGCGAACAATCGTTTCGGCCTTCGGAATTTCGAGTTTGCGGCGCTCCAGGTTCTGATCGACCATGGCGCGGAGATCGTCGATGTCCTTCAGGAAGACGTTCGGCAGCCGGCGCGTTTCGGGATCGATGTCGCGTGGGACAGCAATATCGACCAGCACGAGTGGACTCGATGACTCGCGTTTTTTGAGCGCGGCTTGGACCATCTCCTTGGTCAGAACAAAACCAGATGCGGACGTCGCGCTGACGACAATATCGGACGACGAGAGAGCTTCCGGCAACTGGGCCAGTTCGATCGCGCGGCCTTCGCCTTCCGTGGCATTAGCGAGCAACGTCGTTGCACGCTCAAGCGTCCGATTCGCAACAGTCAGCGAGCGCACGCCACGCTCGGCAAAGTGCTTCGCGACGAGTTCAGCACTCTCGCCGGCACCAATAATGAGCACCCGGCGGGAGCGAAGATCGTCGTAAATTTTTCGGGAAAGCTCGACGGCCGCGAAGGAGATCGTTGCAGCGCCAGTCATGAGCGAAGTCTCGGAAATGACGCGCTTGGCTGCCCGGAACGCAGCATGGGCCAGCTTGGTCAGGATGCTGCCGGATGCGCCGGATTCGGTCGCGATGCGAAACGCATCCTTGACCTGCGAAAGAATTTGCTGATCGCCAATGATCTGCGAATCGGTACCGCTGGCCACTCGAAAAAGATGCAGGATCGAGTCGCAATAGGACATGCGCTCGAAGTAATCGCGATAGGCCCCGACCTCCGCATGAGGAATCCCTTTGGCCCCAAGTAAGAAATCGATGAGGTACTCGCTGGAAACCTGCTCGGAAACTGGTAAGGCATACAGCTCGGTACGGTTGCAGGTCGAAACGATGAGTGCTTCCCGGGCAATTTCAGGTTTCATCCGCTCCAGCAGTGCACGCGCTTCCGGCTCTTTGAGATGCAGCCGTTCCCGCACCTCGACCGGCGCCCGGTGATGCGAAATACTGACCGATATGAGCGATTGCGGCACTGGAGATTTAGAGGAAACTATGGAAATTGGTACCGATCGTATTGATAATCGTCATGGAAATCACCGTCAGCGCGAAACCAGACATCCAGAACAGCACCAATCTGCGGCCTTCTACATGTGCGAACTGCCGAATGAGCAATGTCACGCCAAAGACCAGCCATACGAGCAGGGTCATCAACACTTTTGGATCGAGCAGCAGGGCGCCGGAGCTTGCCACAGGAGGAAACTCCCTCAGCAATATGCCACCAAGCACGATTGCCAGTGTGAGAAAGATAAATCCGGCAGCCGTAGCACGAGTGCCATATCGCTCCAGTCGTGAAAGGCTTGGAATATGCTCGAAGAGCGCACCATATTCATTTCGCCGAAGCGCACGATCGAGCAATAAATACAAGCTGCCATAAATCGCTGCAAGAATGAGCGCGGCATACCCGAAGACAGAAGTAGTTACATGAAGATTGAAAATCGGGTTTTTGAGGAGGGGTTTAAGCTCCGGCACGCTTTCGCTACCGATAGTCAGCGAGGACGCAAGTTGCAGCAAGAATGCCACAGCCGTCACAAAGAAACCTGTCCCCGACGTCTCCCTCGAAAGGCGAAGTTCGGCAAAGACATAGACTGCCAGCAAAGTAAATGCGATCAGAGACATCAGCTCGTAAATCGTCGCCAGCAATTCGTGATGTTCGGTCGCGGTATATGCCCCAATATATAACGCATGGATGGCGATGACAACGTAAGCAGCGGGCAAGCCATACTTCAGTCGGCGCGCCGTATCAACTGGACGGAAAAATGTCCGGCCAAAATAAAAGACAAGGCCGGCATACAGCGCGGGAAGCGCGTCGCGAAGGATAAGTACGAGAGCTGACATGCAGTTCGTGTAAACAGGGCATCAAATCGAATCATTCGTAACTCTTCGAAACTACTTGGCACGTCCATTGGATAAACTGCTTGAAAGCGGCACGGGTCGTCCGGTATTGGCGAATGGTGCTCTCTTTCTTAGATAAACTTCATGCGCCTCACAACGACGATCGAAGAAGCTGCCAGCGTGGAGGAAACACCTCCATCCGAGCAAACGCCGGTCCCACTAATGGAGGATGAGGCGATCCAACAGATTGCCCGCGACCGGGAGGCGAGCCAGGTGATTGCGCCGGCTGGCGATCCGCATTCAACCATTAAGGTCGGACGGATGAGACGGCTGCTTGAGGCCGGCAAACGACGGCGAACGACCCAGTTGCTCACCCAGATCTGGCAGAGTGACTACTCCCTCATCGCGTTTATTATTGTGATGGCCGCGTTCTATCTTATGAAGGATACGCGTTCGCCAGTCATCGGGGTCCTCTTCTTCTTGTTCGCGATGGCGGAGGTCGATGCGATTCTTTCGATCTTCGTCGTACGGCTTTCGTTTCACCAGAACAAGCACGGTTTCTATCGAACGGAAGATTTCGAACGCGACTGGCTGCGCTATCGGATGTTGCTAACGATGACCAAAGCGGCGCTCCTGTTTGTCGTTGCGACCAGTTGCGGCACCGCAACAGTGATTGCTTCTTACATCATGTGGTTCTTCACTTCAACCCAACGGTTGCGATATGTCATTTTGCGATGGTCGATGGATGAGCACTATCCGGAACTACAACGCTGGAGCATTTTTGCATTATTGCGCGAAGCCGGCATCGAGCCGAAGCGCCGTAATTTCAATCTGGTTGCGCTGATCGGAGTAATTCTTGGCTTCGGGATCGTCCTTTTGTTTTAGAAAGCAATTATTAGCTATTCCGTTTTGGCGGCAGCTATTCACTTTTGGGAACCGCATCATTTATGAGATCTTCCCCGGAGGCATCCCGAAACCATCGTTCTAGCAACTCGCCAACGAACGTATAGCGAAGTACAACATTCATAACAGTCATCAAGCCGAGCACGCGGAGGCCTTTGCGCATCCACGCGGGAAGTGTCACCCCAAAGAGTCTCATTCCTTCAGGCCACGGCATAAGCCATTGCTGGTTCAAGTCATGTGCCATTATCGTCGTATTTTTGCCAATGGCTGAGATTCTTGGCCCAGAAGGAATTCTTTTTCATTCCGCATCCTGTTAGCATACTGTTAAACCGTACTTCTTATATTATGAAAGTCTTCGGCAGAATTCTCCCGCTTTTCCTCCTCGCAATTTCTTTTTTCGGCACCAGCCGCGTTCATGCGCAGTCCGATTCCGTTCGGTACTACCCGGAACAATTCATTGACCGCACGTGGGATTGGACCATAATCAACAAAAATGTGGGCTTGCTGCCGATCAACCGGGTCACATTCCAGATTCTGACGCCCGGAGTGAAGTGGGATGAGAATTTCTTGCCGATTTCTGAGCCGCCCATGCAGGGTGCAGGGTGGTTGGATACCATTAATGCAGCGAGAGACAGGGTTTATTTTTGGAACGATCAGGGATTTTCGATTTCGCCACATGGTGGACGCGATTCCATCCTGGCATTCACGCTGGATACGAACGCTCTGGACCAATGTACTGAGATCCTCTGGACGACATACTACTTCAGGGGAAACAGCGTTACCCAAATTTCCTCAGGTACAGTGTGCCTGTATACCACTGCCTGGCAAGGGTATCCTCCGATAGATAACGTCACCGCCACGGGGACTCTTCTGCCGAGCTGCGATCCATCGTTCAATCTTAGCGTCACCAACCGGAATGGACAGCAAAGTCAAATCGATCATCTCAGTTTTGAGATTCTTGGTGGGCAAGCGATGATGCGACCTTCCGCCGTTAGCGCACCGGATGGGTGGAACATCGATTCGGTCACCGGTACCAAGGCGTTTTTCTCCTCGCTCCAGGGCGTTAACCGAGGCAGCACCCAAACCGGCTTTGTCGTGACCCTCAGTTCGAGCCCGCTCCTGCGTGTTTACAATATCGTGTGGCGCGCATATAATGGGACGAGCATTATCGATCGGGATACAGTCCATGACACTCTGACAACCGCCCCTTGTGCAGCTACGACTGATGCCTCCGCTGATACCATAGTCGCAGACAAAATCGGAGGCTGCGCTTACAGGATCACCGCTGAGAATTTTCATGTCTCCATGGACCGTCCAACGTCTCCGCTGACAAGAGTTGTCCTGACCAGCCAAACGCCGGGCGTGACGTTCGAAACGGCCGAGAACAGTCCTAATGGTTGGGCAACGCTGATCGATACTCCTGCGCGGACCAAGGTCTCGTTCTTGCCCTTCTCCTCCGCGTATTATCTACCCGGTGGCCGCTCGAATTCCTTCACGCTGGTTGTGGATAATCCGAGTCAGGGTGATTTCAACCTCGCATGGTCAACGTACGATACGACAGCAGGAACTGCCAGTCTTGTGTCCAGCGGGGTTCTTCCGCTCCGATGCTCCATTCCTCCTGTTGACTCCGACACTGTGATTTTCGCGCAAGTCGCTCCAGGCGGATGTCTCTTCACCGGAACAGTGGTGAATAAACATCAACCCAATCCTGGAAACGATCGCTCGGTAACATACTCTGTCGATCCGACTGTAGCCTCGTTCGGAAGTAAGGCAACCTCTGATAAGCATTGGCCTGTCAACTTTGGAAGTCAGAATGCATCGATGCAGTTTACAGCCGGATCCGGCCAGACCATCAAACCATTTGAGACACAGACGGATACCTTCACCTTGATCCCTGTGGTAGCAGGTTCACAAGTGCCGGTTACCTGGAGCGTGCGCGACTCCGCGTCGAACAAAATCACTGGCCATGGTGTGACTGTTATTAGCTGCACTCCACCTCCACCACCATGCGACAACATCTTCTTCACTCACAGCAAGACGAATGATTGCCTCGACACTATTGC
This sequence comes from Bacteroidota bacterium, assembly GCA_030706745.1. Taxonomy (NCBI): domain Bacteria; kingdom Pseudomonadati; phylum Bacteroidota; species Bacteroidota bacterium. The sequence goes on along the minus strand of JAUZNX010000002.1, from coordinate 104,025 downwards.
TGTAAAATATTCGCGGCTTGTGAGCGAGGGTCCGATTAATCTGATTCGCGTGATTCCTCTGGATGGATGGAAAGTTGACACCACGAACCACCCAATTGGATGGGGAGTTACTTCTTATGGCGGTGACTCGGTGGACTTCAACGGAGAGATTCAGCCGGGTCTGACCCGGGGCGGATTCGTTGTCCACTATCGGCAAAGCAGCGGAGCATTGCTGCCGTATCGCGTCAATGTGGAGACATTCAACAGCCTTGGTACCGTTCACGCATGCACAGGAACTGACAACATTACCTGTACCGCTGCTGGAGTCGTGCCGGATGCGCCGCCAGAGATGCTTGCGCTCACCGCATATCCGAATCCATTCTCCGGCCAAACCGAAGTTAGCTTTACGCTTCCTGGACGCGAGCACGTCGAGCTTGTCTTGATCGACGTAATGGGCCGAGTCCAGCAAACGGTAGCCACTGGCACAATGGAAGCTGGCAATCACTCGATTTCCTTGAATGGCTCCGCATTGCCAACCGGAACATATTATCTCCGGCTCGAGACCCCATACACCCGTGTGACCAAGAAAATGGTAATTGACCGATAGGCCGCCAGTCAGGTGTTCTCTTGCCGAAGTGCCGCGCGGAGCGCGGCACTTCAATTTTGTGCCGCTCGAAAGCCACCGCAGTAAAACTGATTCATGCAAACGATTTCTCGACTTGCAGACGCGGTTTTCCGGAATAAGTCTTGGAGTATTTGCCTAATTATGGGACACATGATTATGGGACACATGCTAATCCTCTTTTTAGTTATCTTCTCCACTGGAATGTTGCTTCTTGTCTTTGCCGGGATCGTTTGGATGACGGGCAAATGGGTTGAAATGGCTGAGAAATTACATAAAGCCGGGCGGCTGAGTGCAGTTCGGAATCGAAGGAATACATGGTCTATTCCACGCCATATCAGGGCAAATTGACTTAAAAATTCAACGATAGGCACCTACAAAAAAACACTGCGGCTCCACCAGCTTGCGCCAATGGAGCCAACAGTGTCTTTTCTCTCACCTTGACTTTAGATACAAACGGCCTAAATGGAACCCGCCTACATCTATAAGTCTCACACTTTGTTCGTTGCATCGATCTGATGCAATCAAAGAGTACAACTTGGGATTCGGCCCCCAAGTTCCGGCTCGTTCCGTGACAAATAATTATTTCAAGAATTCTCTCCGAAATAATTATCGGGCCGGATGCGAATGCTCTCGTTCGCGCAATTCTTGCCGGCGTTGTTCGAGCTTCCGACACAAATCCTGACGACGAGCTGGATCGTTCTGGCGTCCAATGATCGCTTCACGAGTCTCGGTCTTGCGCGTGACACGGCTCTCGCGCGGGCGTTCCTCCTTGTTAACCGATGTCATGTTTGCGGGGTGCGGAATCGGATGCACCGGTTGTTGCACGGGAGTCGCCGGGCGTTGTGTTGGCACTTGGGCCTGCAACTGAAAGGTTGTACCCGCCGCGCTGGCGTCCGAACCGGCCAACATGTGCGAGGCAACGAATATTGCTCCACCCAGAGCGAACGAAAAAATAGGAAATGTAACACTTCGAACAGCACTGTGTGCAGTGTGACGCGTCGCGCGAGTTGCGCTGTGCGTTGGAGGCCCTTGTTTCACGGCTTCAAATCGTAAAAAGATTCATGCGTTGAACAGACTCGATAACGAATGTGGGTGAAGCAGCACCCATGTGCTCCCCGGTTAACTGGCCCCAGAAATCAACAATTCCAAAAAGGTCAAGTCTTAATCCGAATTAAGCTTGTTGTAACTTGGAATTTTATCCCATCGCCGGCATCGTGATCGTAAATCTCGTCCCCCGACCCAATTGACTTTCCACTGCGATCGTCCCGCCGTGCGCTTCGACAACAGACTTCACAATTGCGAGACCCAGACCAAGTGATCGCGCCGTATCGTCATGCGGACCGGTCCGCGCTTCATCCGTACGGAAAAATCGCCGGAATATCTTTGGCAAATCTTCAGCCGCGATGCCAATGCCAGTATCCGAGACGCCGAACTCCACGTTCATATCCCGCCGTCGCAGAAATAGCGTAACCGAACCGCCCTTCGGGGTATACTTCAATGCATTATCGAGCAAGTTCATCACGACCTGATAGAGTCTCGTCGGATCGACATAAACACGAATGTACCGCGCCCCAGGGTCGAAGTCATAGTTGAGCGTCAGCCCCCGTTCCTCAGCGAGAATGGCGCCATCTTCACCGAGTGCAGAAAGATAGTCATAAAGCCCCAACTCTTCCCGATCGAGCGGAAGCTGCCGATCATCCGCTCGGGAGAGCAGCAGCAGGCCGTCGACAATGCGCTGCATCCGATCGATCTCCTCCATCACGCTCGCCAGAACATTGCGTGTCTCATTTGGATCGAGCGTACTACCCTGCGCCGCTGCTGCTTCCAGATGCCGCTCGGTTTGTTCGATTTCGCCCTTCATAATAGCGAGTGGCGTCTTCAATTCATGCGAAGCATCCGAAGTGAACTGTGAGATTTGTGCAAAGGACCCTTCAAGCCGCTCGAACATAGAATTCAGCGTTTCGGTCAAGATGACCAGTTCATGGTCAGTTTTGCCCGGCAGATCGATCCGTTGCGAGAGATTCTTTGCGCCGATCTCCCGCGCCATATCCGCGATTTGCTCGATTGGCCGGAGTGCTTTGCGCGCCAGCCATAATCCGCCGAGAATTGAAATCGCGAGCGCCAGCGGGATCCCGATGTAGAATGATGATCGCACACTCGCAAGACTCTGTTCAATATCCGTGATCGGGTATCCGACGTAGACATCGAACCGCGCGTTATGGGCACGCGCAACTCGAACCCGGTCACCTCGGAAGTGGATTGTGCTGTAAGCCGCCGTGGTATCCGAACTAATGCGCTCCCTTCGAGGACGAACGGCGCGCATGATGGTATCCTCGCCCAAATTCGCAGTTCGGAAAAAAGACTCTTCATGTGTCCGGCCGCTGGCCTCACGCGCCACGCCATAGATCTCGACCAAATTATTGCGCCGACTGGAAACCGAGCGCTCGACAATCGCATCCAATGGATCGGCCATGCGCCCCGTGGAATCCTGGAAGGAAAGCTCCGCAAGGACTTGATCGATTATTTCGCTGACCACACGATCGGCCAATTCTGTTCCGCGGGCCGTGGCAGGGACCTCCGAGATCGCATGATCCACCAAATCGCGCAATGAACTTGCCGCATGCAACTCCCCATGAATCTGCGCTTCGTGAGGATTCGTATTCGCCGGCAATGTGCTAATCAGCGTCAGGGTCGTCCGCGCATCTTCGATGAGCGAAATATCCAGTGCATCGAATAAAGATTCTCGAATCTTGTAGTATTGAAAGAGCCCGATCGCCGATATCGTCAAGAAGACGAGGAGCGAATACCATAGGATCAGACGTAGCCGTAGCATAGTCACTCAACAAAGGGCTGCCATGTGAACACTCCCCTCCCTCGGCGGTGAAGAGACTCGGAACCGACATTTCCATAACGAGGCGACCAGCAAAGCGGTGGTCCCATGCCGCCCCCCCACTCTAATTTGAAACTTCCCTTACCCCAAACCGTAGCCCTAGTGCTGAAATTTCACACATTTGACACGCTATCGCAAGATTGCTACTCGCTGACACCTCGTGCAAGCCCCCAACACTTCTGAGAGTCTAGGCTCATGCCTGACGCGTCGCATGGCATGTGTTGCCGTCATTGCTATTGCGACCCTCGCCGCGGTCGGTGGGATTGCAGCAGCCTTTGGATTCTTTACCAGCCCGATTCACAAGACTGGTCACGAACGCCGACTGATTGTTAAGCTCGATGCACCCTATGGCTCGGTAGACTTGAAGCCTGGCACCGATCCTAATTCTGTTGCGGCCATTCAGATGGAAGATGCCGATCCATCTTCGCAAAGCCCGCATTGGTCCTACGGTCTTCTTGGGAACGATGTTGGAATGCTGCGCATCGGAATCGGGACGGATGAGGGCCAACTGATGACCCCGCCGCTCGCAATTTGGAAAGCCGATCATAATTTCCTTCCTGCGAGTACTCTTCGCATCTCTGGAATCGGCGTTCGAAGGCAAGGGTCGCTCTATCATGTTGCGAGTGAGACCGATCAAGGTTCTAAGAAATCGAACACATCCAGAACACGAATTTATCTCACACGTGATTTGCCAATTGATTTCAATGCGAATCTTGGATTCGGAGAATCCTCGATCGACCTGACGCGCCTGGCGCTCACCAATGTGGAGATTGAAACGGGCGCATCCCGCGCGATGATCTGCAGCAACGAGCCAAATCCGCAAGTGCTCTATAATTGCTCGGTCAAGGCTGGCCTAGGCGAGTGTACGTTCTGTGGTATTTCGAATCTCAATGCCAAACATTTTAGCTTTAGCGGTGCTGTCGGAAGTTACCATTTGGGATTCGAAGGACGGCTCGAACAGAATCTAGAGGCTCGGGTCTCAGTTGGCCTCGGAACGTGCACGATTTCCATTCCACCGTTAGCTGGTCGCGTGCAGATATTCTATGACGATGGAATGTTCACTTCATACACCTTCAGCGGTCTTGCGATTCGGCGGGAGGGCTATGCGACCAGTCCTGGGTTTGATCGTTCCAACAGTCCCATTCTGACGCTCCGCTTATCGACGGGAGCCGGCAAGATGGCAGTCAGCTATCATTAGATCCGGAGTCCGCCGCTTCTCGATCAGATCGAATACCACTTCCCGACTTCCGGGGCGCTCACTTCGATATCCGGGAATGTCTCGACGATCAATTCTCCAAAGGCTGCGATGGCGCGCTCATCACCATGAGTCAGCACAACTTTTTTCGGACGCAAGCGCCGGACAATCTCCAGCAATTCTTCGCGTCTTGCATGGGCGCTGAAGCGGAATCTCTCGATTCGGCAGCGCACTGGTACGTCCCGTTTCATCGAGCCGAATTTGATGCGCGTGCCCTTTTCCGCATGGGATACGGTGTAGCCCGGTGTGCGAGGATCAGTATATCCAACAAAACAGATCGCAAAGTGCGCGATGCGGAGCCAGCGCTGCGCCAGGAAATAGCTGGGTGTCCCATCCTGCATCATGCCACTGGCGGCAAGTACTATCGACGGTTCATGAAAATACTTTCCGCTGAAAAGTGCATCGCGTCTGGGCAATTCCGATTGCTCGATTTCTGCTACCCGATCTTCGAAATTCGTTCGGGATCGGCTCATCGGGAATTGATCGTATACATCGCTAATGCGCCGCCCCATTCCGCCCGTATAAATCGGTACTCTCGGCAATTTGCCGGCCTTCATGGCATCATCGAGCGTCGCGAGCATTTCCTGCAATTTACCGAGCGCGAAGACCGGAATCAATACCGAGCCTTCATTGGCAAACGTCTCATTGATCGTTGCGACGAGCCGCTCGATTTCACGCTCGCGAGTATGCGTCAGATACGCATCGACAATTCCATTGGTCGATTCGCTGACGAGAACATCGATCGGACCATCGGGCAACTTGGCTCCGCCGATGAGCCGCTGCGCATGCAAAGACGTGTCACCGGTATGAAAAATCCGCTTACCATCGGTCTCGATCAGCACACCGGCCGCGCCCAAAATATGGCCACTCGAGTAATACGTCGCGCGGAGGCGGCCATCGCCAAATTGCTTTGTCTCTCCCAACTCCAGCGGTTGAAGCTTCCCGATCACATCCGGCAGCGCGTCGAGCGTATAGTTCGTCAGTGCATCGATCACCTCCTGAGGATGCTGTTTTGGAAGCAAACTCGCTGAATTCGACAGCATAATCCGAGCAAGCTCAATCGTCTCGCTCGTTGCATACACTGGAGCCTTGGGGTAATGCTGCATCAGGTATGGCACCGCACCCAAATGGTCGGTATGAGCGTGTGTTACCAGGAATGTATCGACCGTGTGCCCCTCGAGCGACTTGACTCTCGGGAATGCATCCCAGCCTAGTTTTTCCGGATGCAGGCCAGCATCGATCAATAGGCCATGGCCGTCGATCTCATAGTAAAAGCTATTGGCCCCGATCTCGCGCCCACCTCCGAGCGCCATGAATGTGATGTTCGTCAAACCGAGTCCGTTTAGCGAATGATCGCTCATCCGCGATGATGTGTCACGCGAAGAGGGCTGGTGCGACCTCAATCGTGACGATTCTGAAGGCGTATCCCGAGAGGGCCGCCATGCAACTTGAATTGTCTTAACAGTCTCGGAAAAGCGAACAGTTCAACCACGATGTCTTGCGTGCAACAGGCTTCCTGGAATCCTCCAAATACTCCTCGCATGGATTTGATGAGGCCAAAAACGAACGCAGGCCGGGCGATCCGCCCGGCCTGCGTTCAATAAAACGCGAGTCGTTGAACGGCCTAGTCGTTCGGTACTTGGATCGCGTAAAAATGCGTATCGCCTTTCGGATCGCTGACCATCAGACCAACGGCCTTGCCCTTGTTCTGATTGATAATCTTCTCGAAGTCGCTCGCGGTCTTCACCTTCTGGCGCGCGGCCTCTGTGATGACAAGATTCTTTCCGAGTCCGCGATCGAATGCCTCGCTGGCCATCGCCACGCTCGTGATGATGACTCCATTGGAGACATGATATTTATCCTTCTCCTGATCGGTCACGTTCCGAACGGTGACGCCGATATTATCCAGCGTCGCGCTCGATTTATTCGCCGATTCCTCCTGGCCCTGGGCATCCTCAGGATTCGTCTCCGGGCTCTCCTTATCCGCCAAGTCCGGGCGCGGCTTCAGTGTTATTGATTTTTCGACTTCCTTGCCATCCCTCCAGATGCGGAGTTGGACCTTATCGCCGGCATGGTGCATACCGATCAGCGTCTGAAGCTGGTTTGCCTCATCGACGGCATGACCATCGACCGACAGGATCACATCATTTGTCCGAAGACCCGCTGCCTGACCGGCACCGCCTTCAGTCACACCATCGACTCTGACTCCACGAGCACGGTCGAGACCCAACGCTTGAGCATCCGTCTGGTCGACCGCACGGATCGTCACGCCGATATAGCCACGGTTGACCTTACCATTCTTGATCAGATCCATCGCTACGCTACGGACCATATTAACCGGAATTGCAAAGCCATAGCCGGTCCAGGTGCCGCTTGGACTTGCAATCGCGGCATTGATACCTACGACTTGCCCGTGAATATCGAACAACCCGCCGCCGGAATTGCCGGGATTGATCGCCGCATCCGTCTGGATGAAGTTCGAGATCGAGTAGTTACCCGCCCGGCTGCGCGTACCTTCCTCCGGGATATTGATCGAACGGCCGAGCGAAGAGATGATACCTTGTGTGACCGTGGATTCTAAGTTCAACGGATTACCAACTGCCATCACGATCTGCCCGACAGCCAGCCCATCTGAATTGCCGAGCGCTGCGACCGGAAGATCTGTTGCGTCGATTTTGATAACCGCAAGGTCCGTCGTCGGATCGGTACCGACCACATGCGCATCGAATACCCGCTTATCAACAAGTGTGACTTTCACGCCGCCTTTTTTGGCAGCATCTTTCACGACGTGGTTGTTCGTAACGATATAGCCATCACTCGTGATAATAACACCGGAGCCCAAGCCCTCCTCCGGGCCTTGCTGCGGCATTTGGAATGGGATATCGCCCCCACCATTATCATCGCCGTTATCACCAAAGCCAAAGAAGTGACCGAACGGAAGCATGTGTTCGTTCTTTGACACTTTTGGCGCTTCCGTTTTGACATTGACCTCGACGATCGTTGGCGATACGGCTTTCGCAATCGCGACAAACGAGCCGTTCAAGTTCGCCAATGTCGCATCGCCGGGAAGACTCGGCAATGGACCGCCGAGCTGAGGATCGCTCGCGCCAAACGCAAGTGATGCCCCTCTCCAGCTTCCAAAGCCCGTGACAAGAGTAACACCGAAAACCAGACCCAACCCGAGAAGAAGCAGGGTCGCTAAATAGGGTCGTTTTGATAACATAAAATAACTAACCTCCGAAAAAAAGTGATTACGGATCAACACAAGAATGCCTAATGGATAGTGGTTACCTATGAATGATGGTTCCGTGCAGTAGATTAGCATTTGCTAACGACTCGCCCACCAACATCCATGCAAAGCACTATTGTTGAACCGGCCCATTACTAACGTAAGACGGATTTCCATGTTTCGCAAAATGAATTCCGCTATCGTCATGTGAATTCAATGTTCATTGACCGATTCCTCTTTCGAGGAGCGAATGAAGTGCCAAGCCCCCCGGGTCTACTTTCGCTAGCCAGACTCCGAAATTGCCACCAAAAGGATATTGACCGAAGTTGCGCGCGGGCGTTTGTGCTTCATGAACAATATCGAATTCACGCAAAAACGGCCTGTTGTCTGTTTGCTATGGTTTCCATATGGCCAAATATACTTAGGATGGTTTTCGAATAGATTGGTGCTCATCATTGCGAGAACAATATACGAAATACCTAAGATACGATTATACCGAAGAGAAGACAAGCTTGATCCATGGTGTCAAGCACCGGATGAAGCGAGATACTTCGAAGCCGCGACGAAGCGGAATACAGTTAGAACGTGCGCAGTGCTTCTACTAACGCGCGGCGTGGTTGCCGTTCGCGCGTCGTAACTTTGCATAATGCAACTTACCCGCCCGCTGGCGATTGGTCTGGGACTGGTTCTTGCGATCACCGCTGCGTTGTGGCTTGGTGTCGCACAAATCGGACTGAATTCAGATGACTATCAGTACATCGCTTCGCTCGCGCCGATGCACACGCTTTCGGATGCCGTGCGGCCGTTCGTGAGTCCCGACGCGAACCCGAGCTACTTTCGTCCGCTCTCGAACATGACAATGGTTGCGGATTTTCTCGTTTTCGGTTGGAGTGGTGGCGAATATCACCTGACGAATCTCTTTTTCCATCTCATCGCGACTGCGCTGGTCTTCTTTGTTGCACGTAATCTCTTTGGACTCAGGCCGATTGAATCGCTTCTGGCAGCGCTGTTCTTCGGCGTGATGGCCTCGCACGAGTTCAACCTCGCGGTCGATACCGCACGAGCGGATGTGCTTGCGGCAATTTTTGTGATGCTTGCGGTGCTCGCGGAATCAGGCCGCCCACCCGCTTCAAGAGGAGTGTTTGGGTTAGTGTTCTTTGCACTCGGTTTACTTTCGAAAGAAGTCGGCATTCTCGCGCTTCCACTCATTTTCCTCCTCGTGATTGCTCGGGCACGTTCCGTACGCACCACAGTTGTGCGAGCGATTCCGTATGCAGTTGTTGCCGCGCTCTTCTATGTTTATCAGTCACAGTTCACTTCGCGGACGAGTGAAGTCCTTGCCGGCGCGCATGGCCCGGTCAATCTGTTTCGCAACAGCGCGTATGCCCTCGGCTATACGCTCTTACCGCTCGATCTTGCCACCGCAACGGCACTCCTTTCGCACTATCGCACTGCAGCATTCACCATTGGCGCGATAGGCGTTGCACTCATCGTCGCATTTCTACTGACGCGTGGCAATCGTGAGCTGTTGAGGGCGTCTGTAATTCCGCTTCTCTTTACAGTCATTACCGGTATTGTGCTTTGTCTGGCATTCGAACGCTGGCGTGTATACTTGCCGTCGGTCGGATTGGCAGCGGTCATCGTGCTCGTCGTGAGCCGGATCCCGTCACGAGCGGTGCGATCCACACTCCGCGTATTGTTTGCTCTGCTCATGGGCTGGCATGTCTTCCGAGCATTGACTGCCCAGGCAGAGTGGGTACAAAGCACTGCACTGCTTGAACGACTGAAGCAGAATCTCACCGCGACAATCGAACAAGCACGTCCCCATCGCATTGGCATTCTCGCCTCGCCATCAAAGTTAGGCAGCGCAACAGTGCTCCAGGTAGGCCAGCAAGCACTTGTTACTCGCGCCGAAGCGGACGGTGGGAGCGAACGCAATGTGCGTGATGGCACGACGACAGGCGCGACACTCGACTCGTGGACTGCTGTCGAAGTCTTTGCTCTCGACGCCTCCGAAGGCTTTCAGGGACTCACAACTCGGCGGGTTTCTGCCCTTGATTACATTCTTACTGTGCCGCCGGATAGCAAGATGATGCTATTTCCTGCTGCCTATCGCCCGGATGGAAGCGCTCGACGGGATGTCGTATTGCAGCCCGGAGACTCGATCGTCACGGATGATTATATCGATATTGTTCGTCAGGTACGGCGGGGCACAATCTCCAGCATGGAAGTCTGCATTCGCGACACAACCGCAATGTTACTCTCATTCGATCGATCGGCTTTCGATGCCGTACCATAGCTGCAGGGACTTTGGCATTGGATTCAGCAAACAAACGAGCGTTATCGCTCGTTACTGGCGACACAAATGATCCCACTGCAAGCTCGAAAGTCACTAGGCCAGCATTTCTTGATCGATTCGAAGGCGCACGAGCGGATCGTTCGGGCGGTTGCGCCGGTCGAGAGGGATGTGGTTGTCGAGATCGGACCGGGGACTGGGTTGCTCACCAAACACTTGCTCGCGACTCCGCTTCGCCATCTCATCGCCTTTGAGCTAGACGCGCGCGTGATTCCCGGTCTGCGTAGTGACTTCGAATCATTTGGTGATCGCTTCGAAGTCATCGAGGGCGATTTTCTCCAAGCTGATCTCTCGGCACTCGCCGAGCGATTCTCGAGCGATCTCCGAGTCACAGGTAATATCCCCTATTACATCACTTCACCGATCCTCTTCAAGCTCATCGATGCTCGCGAGTGTGTGCGAGATGCAACATTGTTGCTTCAGCGAGAAGTCGCCGAACGATTGGTCGCCAAGCCCAGCACAAAGGCCTACGGGATTCCTACCGTACTCGCTAATTTCTTTGGTAGTGTCAAGCTGCTCTTTCATGTTCCGGCCGGTGCATTTCGGCCAGTCCCAAAAGTCGATTCCGCTGTCGTGCAACTCGACTTCCGGCTTGATTACTTCGCTCGTAGCGGTACGGAACGACCGGCTAACTTTGATGCTGCACGGTTTCGAACGCTCGTGCGAACGCTCTTCGGCATGAGACGAAAGACCATTCGGAACAATCTGAAAGGACTGGTCTCGCCAGTGACGCTGTTGGAATTGGAAAGTTCTGACGAAAAGCGCTTTCTCGATCTTCGCGCGGAGGCATTGGATCTTTGCGATTTTCTCGCGCTCTACCGAGCGGTCGGTGCTTTTAGCGTCCGAACTCCGTTCGATCCCACTGAATGATATTTCGGCATGACTTGGGGAGTGTAGCGAAGGGGACTTCTGTTCTCGGTCGCTTCCATGAAACGCCTTCTTCGCTCGCTCCTGCCCCACGAGTCCTTTATGGTCTTGATGGCGCTCGTTCTTTCGCTCGTTGTGGTCATTGGTTCGTCCATTATCCCGGAATGGCCAAAGGTGCTGCTTCACATGGGCGAGGTCGTACTCATTATTGGAGGCATGGCATTTCTTTCTCGCGATCTGGACCGGTCGCATTCGGCTCTGCAGTGGTTTTATGCGATTCCGCTCATTCCCGTCTTCTTCAAAAATGTCGAATACCTGACACAACCACTATATGACCCGAATAACGACCAGATCCTGATCGCTGCAGACCGCATTCTTTGCGGCGGTGCAAATCCAACACAATGGATTTACCAGCATGGACTCACCTGTCCAGCATTGACAGAGTTCCTGATGATCTGTTACTCCCTGTTCTATTTCCTGCCAACTGCTATTGCGATCGAGTTCTATGTAAGTGCTCGCCGAATGGAAAAGAGCGGGCAGGATGCGACCATGTTATGGAAGAGACTGGAGCAAATCTTTTTCGTTGTCGTGTACGGCTTTTTGCTTTCGTATTTCTGCTATCTTTTTCTTCCGTCCGTAGGCCCTCGGTTCACGTTGCACAATTTCCTCTCGATGTCACACGATCTTCCCGGCCTGTTCGTCACAGAGCCGATTCGGACGTTGTTGAACCGTGGGGAGAATATCCTGCCCAGTATGTCTCTGCCGGAAATCATCCATGTCGTGACACGCGATGCATTCCCCAGCGGGCATACCGATGTTACGCTGCTGACGATCGTGCTCGCCTTCAAGTGGCGAGCCAAGCTCCGCTGGCCGGTAACCATTATCGGCGCGGGACTGCTGATCTCAACAGTCTATCTACGCTATCATTATGTTGTCGACGTGCTCGGGGGCGCGGTGCTCGCAACCTTTACACTCTATACGTGGGAGTGGGTTCGTAGTTCGACACTCGCCATTCGAAACCGTATCGTTTCTTCCTAAGGCGCAGTGAAGTGGCGGTGGGGAGTCGTGTCGGTTTGTTCGGATTGCCGTGCAGTTCGCACACTATCGGCATTCTCGATCTTATAGCCTTTCGGGATTTCGAAGATCGCATCGTCGAGCTTCTCTTCTGTAATCTCTTGCATTTCACCTTTGGCAAACGTCTTGCCTTTGAGCTTGGTCTCGAACCGGACCGGTATCTTCCCGGCAACAGGTTGGATAAGCGCCAGTACTTGATCGAGGCCACCCTCACCTCGCCCGCCGCGCCCGAGCAATGCATCGCGCAGCACCTCGAAAGCCTTAACCTTCTCATTCGATGAAAGCCAGGCCGTGATTTCCATATCGCCTTTTGCCGCATGGTACTCATCTGCTTCGACGCCCTGAATCGTCTCGTGCCGTCCAGTTGGCTGCGGCATCAACGAAGCAAGTGAATCGAGCAAGGCCGGTCGTACGCGTAATGAATCATCCACCGTGTGACGAGCGCTGTCAAACTCACGCAAATTCTGCACGACAGCCGTATGGTTCGGGAGCAACATGGTCAGAGTCCGGGCATTGCGGTCGATGATCGAAGTCATCGAGATCATCCCGCCCAGGATCGCGACGTTCGAGGCAACTTTGTCACCACGTACATGCATCGTAATTGTCACATTGCTCAGCGCGCCGAGCAAAGAGGTCCCGAGGTTCTCTTCGTTGCCGGAATCCATGGCTGCACCGGCAAGATTGGCAACACCAGGCACGGATATCACTTCGACGATCGTGCCTTCAAAGGCGTGTTGCGGCATCTGGCTCCGCTCGGCGCAGGAGCTGATAAAGAACGAGCCGAAGGCCACCAAAAGCGCGAAAGAAACACTCCGGTATTTATTCATGAGAACAGGATAGTTTTTTCGTTCAACGCCAGGGCATGGGGGAAGTTTCCCGATTCATTGGCCGGAAACTTGCTCTTCCGTACCGCATGAAACACATTCGTTTGGCCGGCTGGCTACTTCTGGTCTTCTCAGTGGGGTCTTGCACGAAATCCCAACAGTTGCCAGGCTTCATCGACACAACCCCAGGCGTTCAAACCCAAACGAATGGCGATGCCGTCGGACGGGTCGCGGCCGATAAGGAATTGCTGCGGCAAACTTTGGTGCTCGCTGGTACCAAAGGTACTCTGGAAGCGGCGCTGACCGAAGCCGCGCAGGATTCGCTCGTTGGAATCAAAATGCGTGAAGCACTGATCCTGGGCAATGTAGCAAAAGCCCATACTTCGGCACCGCCGAAGCACAAAACATCCCAGAATGGGGATGTGCTTGATAAGACGAACCAAACGCTCGACAAGACGAATCAAACGCTGGATAAGACAAGCCGCACGAAGGAGAAGGTCGATCAGCTTCTAAATGGGAAGTAGTTTATTCGAGTCGTACAAGTTTCACAACTCTGAGCAGTGTGCGGCTCCGAATAACTAAGACGTACACTCCAGGCGGAACAGCGTGCGTATCGATTTCAACGGGAGCATGTCCTTCCGCTGAAGGGGCATCCTGCAACTGGATGTGTACACCAAGTGCATTTACCAGTTCAAACCTCACATCGGTTCTATCGGCCCAATTCGCTCTGATTGTTAGACGGTCCGAGAACGGGTTGGGAGAAACCATTATCGTGTCGCTTGACGCCCTTTGCGAGACAGCCGCAGGAGCCTCCCAAGCAACCGGGAGCATATAAGACACAACGGAATCGCTTCCTGTGCGATGAATCCGCGCCGAGAAGAGAATCGTGTCGAAGCTTTCATATATCGGGGACGAGAAGACAACTTCGAGTGGCCTCCTTCGGACGAATGGACTTGCCTTATACTGCGAGATCGATGTTATGCTATCCAATATCAGCCAATTCATCAAAGCCCCATTGGATGGCCTGGCCGTAAATTCTGAGAATGTGATGGTGTCGCCTGTGGGGTTGTCAAATGTAGGCCAGGAATGTTCAGCAAAGTTTCTATTCGAATCCAGACGCATTGTAACGCGCCAGCCCTGTGGCCGAATTTTTGGAAAGGAGTCGCTGACCCCAAAACCAAAGACTGGCGAAAAGAAGGAATAATCTGGGCAATGATTTTGGTCCGTACAAGGGAATGTAATAACGTTGGTATCCGATTGAAGTCCGATTCGCCTGGGCGAAAAAAAGACCGCTGTAATATAGCTAATAAAGTCACCTCTATCATGTACTAGCCCGCCATCATAGCTGCAATTGCACCCGGATGGAAGGTGCTGATCTACTATCGCAAATCTAGCAATGAGTGCGGTATCGCCCATCGCAACAGTGTCATTATAAAAAGTCTTAGAAAGATACTGCGCCTGTGATGGAATCGTATTGACGCCAATCATAGCTGCTATTAAACCTACAACTGCCCCATGTCTTAACATCACCGCACCTTACGAATTAATGGCAAGTATGTCAAGGTCAGAAATCAATGCAGCTCGACCCAATCTACCGTAACGCGCTTTCGAGCGCCGTCCGCGCGTCCGTCTTTTCGTCGCGGTACTTGATGATGATTGGCGCATAGAGCGAGAGGCCCTGCTCGCGGGCAAATTCGGATTTGCCGACGATTGACCGCGAGCCAGAAACAACCACGGCACCTTCCGGTACCACGAGTGGCTCATCGGGACTGGGCCGTGCAACCACCCGCGAATTCACGAGATCGTAGAGGGGTGTTGATCCGGTGAGCACAACGCCCGTCGCAAGCACAGCACGCCGCTTGACGATGCAGCCTTCATAGACGCCTGTGTTCCCACCCATCAGAACATCATCCTCGATAATAACCGGCAGCGCTCCGGCCGGTTCGAGTACTCCGCCAATCTGCGCGGCGGCACTCACATGAACTCGTTCACCAACTTGCGCGCAAGAACCGACCAGCGCGTGCGAATCGATCATCGTACCAGCGCCTACGTGAGCTCCGATGTTAACGTATGACGGCGGCATCATAATGACACCTGGAGCGAGGAATACTCCATCACGTACCGCCGTGCCGCCCGGCACGATGCGAACTCCATCCTCAACCCGAAAGCCGCGCAGCGGGACTGTATCCTTGTCGAAAAAATGCCAATCGCCGCCGCTTTCGATTTCCTGCATGCGGCCCAACCGAAACGCGAGGAGAATTCCCTGCTTGACCCAGGCATTCGCCCTCCAACCATTTGGTGATGAGGCATCCGGTTCAGCAGCACGAACCTCCCCATGATTCAGTGCAAGCCGGAGCCGCGTGATACACACGAACGCGACGTCTCGATGCACGTTGATCTGCTCAACGGTTAGTGGCGAGAGTTGCTCGATCTGGCGTTGGAGATCCTGGAGCGTCATGCATAGTAGCCGTGGCCTTCAGGCCACGGTGAAAAGTGACGCCGTGGCCGAACACGGCCACGGCTACAAATTATTTGGCTTTGAAGCTTTGCACCGATTTTTCGAGTGCAGGGCGGAACCCGGCTTCGAGCTCGTTCGGCCAGGAGACTGTGATGCGATAGACCTTCTGACCCGACATCACAAAATATGCGCGGGCTGTTGTGGCGGCAGAGCCATAACTGACCATCTTCGCCGGTTGACCACCAACTGTGGTGGAAGACAATGCCGCGCCATGGTATGTCTTCTTTGCATTCTCATCGGCGTACTTCGCAAGATCAATGCCTTTATCGACCGTATTTGCATCGACTTTGACCATCGCATCCGCGCGTTCACCTTTGATGATCACTCCGCCACCCGACGGGGTAGCCTGGAAATTATCAGGATACTGGATCGAGTATCCCTGACCGGCATACGTCGAGAATGTCTGTGATGGCTTCATCTGCTCCATCATCGCATTCAGACTGGCGGAATCGATTTTCCCATTCGTAACCTTAAGTACAAATGCCGGCTGTACCGATTGCTCCGCGAGGGTGAAGACCGGCTCGTATTTCTTCATTCGCTTTTCGCCGAACGTCGCAGCATCAAAATAAGTAACGAGCGAGTCTTTATCGGTGAAGATGCGATAGCCGGTGAGTCCATCCTCATCGTCCGGTGTGGTATAGGTCACTTTAAGAGCGGGCTGGCCGCCAAGCGTTGCAGGTGTCGGACCAGTAAACTTGACATTCTCCATGCTGGTGGTGAAGTCCTGCGCGGCTTTCTCTTTCGTTGCGTGCTCAACTGCGGCAACGCCAACGCGAGCGCCGTAATCGCCTTCGGTAAATTTCTGGAAGCGGGTCTCGGTCGCAGCCGATGAGTAGTAGGTCGTGTTACGGCCAGGGACGGACTCAACCACCCATGACTTCGGCGCCTTAAAGCTAAAACGATAGACGAGATCCTTGTAGGTCACCGTCTCGCCCGGCTGAACGGGCGACATGTCTTCATCTTTTTTTCCGCAGCTTGCGAGCACGGCAAGCGTGAAAACGAAAGTCAGGTAATGTGAGAGTCGTTGTATCGTCATAAAGTGCCGAAGTACTCAGGAGTGGATAGTTGATAGTGGATAACGGATAGTGGGATCGAGCACTCAGCATATCGTTATCTATCCACTATCAACTATCCACTACGATTGTCGGCGTGGCGGGATTTGAACCCACGACCCCTACTACCCCAAAGTAGTGCGCTACCAGGCTGCGCTACACGCCGAAAGCAGAACCAAAATTACGCGGATTAAAGGGGATTCTCTGGATTGATTTTCAGAATTGATCCAGACAACTCCGCAGTCCACGTTCTACTCGGTGCGGGAAACAGGGCACGCGAGAGCGCCGTTCCGCCGCAATTCTTATCCTGTAAATCTCAGTAATTTCCTAAATCAAGGTTCGGACGCCGCATTAGTCCGCGCCATCGCGATCTTCCTATCTTGCTCCGCCAGCGTCCGGCTGAAGTAATGTCCGCCGGAACCATCGCGGCGTGCGACGAAGTAGAGATACGGGTGCTTCGCTGGATGCAGCACGGCTCGGACTGAGGCCGCGCCGGGCGAGCAGATCGGGCCGGGTGGCAGACCTTTATTCTGATAGGTGTTGTACGGATTCGGCGTCTCCAGATCGTGGTGCGTGATGGGCCGCGTAAGATGAAGACCATACTGCACCGATGGATCGGCATCGAGCTTCATGCCGATGCGCAGGCGATTGAGATAGACGCCTGCGATGGTATCACGCTCCTCGGGCCGGCGCGCTTCGGCTTCGACAATCGATGCGAGCGTCATGACTTCATTCAGTGACAAATCTTCTTCATCCGACTGCGCATACAGCGAATCGGCAACGATCTTTTTCCATCGCTTGACCATCCGCGTGATAAGCCCTTTCGGATCGGCACTAAGCAGAAACTCGTAAGTATCGGGAAAGAGGTAGCCTTCGGCGGTGCGGGCTTCCACATCGGCGCCGAGCGAGTGGAGAAAGGCTGAGTCCATTGCGAAGCGCATGAAGATGCCACTATCGAGTCCCAACTTATCGTGCGCGATGGAAGCCGTACGGTACATCGTGATTCCTTCCGGGAAGGTCGCCTGCAATACGAGGGCATACTCGCTACCCGTCAATCGGCGCAGTATCTCGGAGTTCGAGAGTCCGGGCGCGATGCGATAGAGTCCGGCATGCAGCTTCTTTGCTGAGCCGAGCGTCCGTGCCGCAATCTGAAACGCCCATCGCGAACGCACCAAGTGGTGCGTCGCCATGCTATCGGCCAGCGCCGAAACGGAAACGCCGCGTGGGACGATCACGACCTCTTCCTTGTCGGATAGTTTCGGATTCTTTAGAAAGAAGACGTAATACGCCGCAAGTGCAGCGCAAATCACGACAAGGATCAGAATGGCGCGAATTTTCATCTATGAAGGGACTAACAATTTGCGAATCGGCTTAGCTCGCGCGCTTGGTAATCTCCAGCATCCGTTCGAGCGCGACTTTGGCCCAGCGCTTCTCGGTGTCAGGCACCGAAATCTGGTTCTTGATGCGGCCTTCCTTCAGGTTTTCGAGAATATCCAGCAACGATTCGGGGGTGATACGGAACATTGTCGCGCATTCGCAGGCATACGGCGCGAGTGTTGTGATGAATTGCTCGGGATGCGCCTGCTTTAGCCGGTTTACGAGATGGTGCTCCGTGCCGATGGCCCACTTGCTTCCGGGTGGCGCTTGCTCGACTGTCCTCATAATATAGGAAGTCGAACCGACTTTGTCCGCCTGCCGCACGACTTCGAACATGCACTCCGGATGCACGATCACCTGGATGCCCGGATAAATCGCTCGCATGATTGCCGGATGCGACGGCTGGAAATGCTGATGGACCGAACAATGTCCGCGCCACAGCAAAATCTTCGCGGCGCGAAGTTCGTCAGGTGTGAGAGCACCCAACGGCTTCGTCTGATCGTACAGCTTGATCTCTTCGAGCGGGATGCCCATTTGGAAGTACGCCGTGTTGCGACCCAAATGCTGATCCGGAAAGAAGAGAACCTTCTCGAATCCTTGCGCGAACGCCCACTCGAATACTGCTTTGTTGTTCGAACTTGTCGAGACCGCGCCGCCATGCTCGCCACAGAATGCTTTGATTGCCGCGCTCGAATTCATGTAGGTCACCGGACACACTTTAGACGTGTCAATCACCTCGCTAAGTTCATCCCATGCGTCGAACACTTGATCCGTACGCGCCATGTCACTCATGGAGCATCCGGCTTTGAGGTCCGGCAGGATCACTTTTTGGTGCGGTGCGCTGAGCACATCGGCCGTTTCGGCCATAAAATGGACACCGCAGAAAATGATAAATTCGCGGTCATTCAGTTGTGATGCAAAGCGGGCCAGCTCGAACGAGTCACCTGACTTATCCGCAAATTGGACGATGTCATCGCGTTGGTAGTGATGTCCGAGGATGACGACCTTCTCACGCATCTCCTCCTTGAGTTGATGGATGCGATAGACAACCTCTGGCGCGGAAGATTCGGCACGCAGGAAATCCTCGACCGTTCCGGTCTCGGATTCTGGTACTACTTCAAGTTCAAGCACTTCAGACATTGAATGGCGGTATAACGAGCGTTGCGGACAATTTATTGCCCTCGTGGTCCTTTACGGAAACAACCGTGTCGGGATTCGCATATTTCCCTCGCACATATCCCAATCCAATATCACCGATTGCTGGCGACTTTGCGATGCTCGTAATCTCGCCAATCTCCTCACCCAACGGAGTGCCTGCTAACGCGTCATCACATATTCTATCGCCAATTTTTGGCACTCTCTCCGCGAACTGCAACCCAACTAACTGCCGCTGAACCTTGCCCTGCGCATCTAACCGTGCGATCACTTCCTGTCCGATATAGCATCCTTTCGTGAAGCTCACGGCATCCTTCGCAATCGTTGTCTCGAGCGGATTATGCTTTTCGTTGAGTTCGTTCGGCGCGAGCGGCATTCCGTTTTCGATGCGGAGTAGATCGAACAGATCATCGTCCATCACCGCGCCTCCCGAAGCGAGCACATCGGTTTCGAGTTGCTTCCAAACACTCTCGGCCATCTCCTGGGCCGTGAGAATGAACCACCCGTTTCCGGCAAGGCTCGGACCTTTCACAAGCGTTGCATTCGCTGCTCCAATATGAAGTGCAAAGACTGCCGAGTTGGGTGCTCCTTGTAAGTTCTCGGTAGCGTACTTGCCGAGAATCGAATTTGCACTCTTTCCACAAAGCAGATATTGCGCAAGCATGTCGGTCGCAGGGACAAACTGCGCATCCTCCATGATCGTGAACTTGTCGAGCCACTGGATGACGGTCTGCTCCTTGTCCTTGCTGGTGATGAGCGCCACATCGCCCATTTCATCACGCACGACTTTCAGGACATCGACAATCCTTCCCTTCTCATTCGTCAGGACCGTCAGCACCGCAAGGCCCTTCGCGGTCTCCATTGGCATCAGGTCGTTCGTGGACATCCGGTGCAGCAGGTCGATCGCATCCTTCCCGCGCGCAAAGAGCCGCCCGAACGAGCGGCTCGCGTCGAACAACCCGACGCTATCGTGGACTCCGGCGTATGCGACTTCGTTGATTGCCATACAATGGTAACAACAACGAGTTTGCAGAGAATCTCCCGCCGAAGTCCTGGGAAGTTAGGTCTTTCGGACCATCTTCTCCAGCCGATCGACGTATTCCTCGAAGGCTTTGCGGCCCTTCCGGGTCAGCTTGTAGGTTGTCTGCGGCTTCTTGTCCACGAATTGCTTCGTGACAGAGATGTAATTGGCTTCTTCAAGCTTCTTGAGATGGATACTCAGATTGCCATCGGTCGCATGGACCTTCTCGCGCAAGAAAGTGAATTCGGCCTCATCGACCGAGACAAGCACAGATACAACTGCCAGCCGAATCCGTGAGTGGATCAGGTCATCAAGTTGCTGATAATCGAAGTCGCGCATGGGTTAGGCCTCCAGCGCGGCGTGAGATAAGTCGGCGCGATACTTATGGTTCAGCGCAATCCCGGGGACAACCTGGAAGAGCAGCATCATAAGCGCATAGAGACCGAGGATATGGACGCTCGGCCATAGATACATCACGATCGAGCCGGCCCACCACGCAAAGCCAACATTTCGTAGCCATTTAAGGTCGAGTGCGATACCGCTGAGGAAAAATCCAATTCCCGTGAGAATTGCGGTAATGAAGCAGATAAACAATCCCGAGATGGATGACACTCCGGTGTCGATCATCGATCCTAGAAAGATAAGCAGGATTACGAGTCCGATCGAGCCACCGACGGCGCCCCAGATCGCAGCCTGGATCCGATCCAGGACGCTCTTTACACGTGGTTCCTCTCGCTTCTTTTTCCGAACATAGAAGAAGATGTTGGCATAACCGAGGAGCACGAGGCCGATCCAAACGTAACCGGAGTATAGGTCACGATCCAGAAGTGCGGAGATGTAGGTGACTGTCATCCCGATGGAGACAATCAGGCCCCACACGACATAAGGTTTGCCGTCCTCGGCGAAAGCACGTCGGCTGTCGGCCATGATCTTGCGAATGTAGGCCAATTCCTGATCCGGTGTCAGTTCAGGTCGAAGATTCGCTGTGTGTTCCATGTGTCAATCGTTCGTGATTAGAGTACTTTGCATTACAAAGCACTCTAACCGAGAATAGCCAGAGCCCGGTTCCCCGGCTTTTTGACCGCTCTAAATATGGATGTCCACCCTAAATATCACATTCCGAGACTCCTCCCAACTCGCGCCGCTGAAGTATGCACCTTTGATGAGGTGCTGATGGTCGAGTAAGTTGCCGACGAAAAGCGAAGGCGCGATGGTCGTGCCGCCGGTAAGGTGGAATGTGTAGCCCGCCGAGAGATTGACAATCCACGATGGCATCACATGCGCGAATTGATTGAAATCAAACAGTCCCGTGCCATACGGTTCATTGCTTGGATTCCCATTCGTCAAACCCGAACCATAAATGCCGGTCGCATTCGCAAACCAGTCCTCAGGCTGATAATTAAGCGAAGCAACGACTGAGAGCCTCTGGTCGTGATCGAGATCCTGAGCCGGCCCCACGGTGGAAATTGGAAGAAATCCGCCAGTGATTAGACCTGAGCCATACGCATGAATGATCGCGGTATTGAGGTATCCAGACAAGGGAGTCTGAGTCGAACTAAAGGACAGCCCAAGTTCCAGGCCAGAGGCATGGATTTGTTCGATATTGATTGGGGTCTTGATCGCGCTCGAGCCAATCGTCTCATCATCGAGTCCAGGTGTCGCGTCCTTTCTAAATGCCGCCAGTTTGGTATGGATGCCGAAGTCGAATGAATGCGTATAAACGGCCTCATAAAGGTTATCGCGTTCGGCCCGCGTCCCTTGCACGGTCGATGGTTCGCCGGAACTCAGGCTAAGCGAGCGAATCCCCTCGATATTCGTTGGCATGAACAAGCGTCCGTAATACAGATATGCATCGTCGGACTCACCGAGGAGGAAATTCCATCGGATGCGGGGACTCAATTGCGATTCCATTGGCACATCCGGCGCAATGTGTTGATCGTAGCGAAGACCGACATCGAATCGGGTCCATTCCGCCGGATGAATCTCGCCTTGCAGGAATGCGCCAAAATCGGAGCCCTGGAAATCTGCAACTGAATGTGGCCCAGAGAATCGCGCGCTGTCAAATTCCGAGAAATCTGCATGGCCCGCAGTCATACTGAAGTTCACCCCGGCGGCATATTCCAATTCGTGGGAGAGCCGATGATCGTATTTTGTGCGAATGCCGAGCGTAGTAAAATTCCGGGTTTCACTCGCGACATGAATCGTATCGCCGTTGGGTTGCAGGGCCGCACGATCGATCGCACCCGGCGTATAGGTCAGACTCCCCTCTCTGGCATAACCGGTGGCGAAGATGTTGCTTTCATGATCGCTTTCACTTGACAGCGTGCGAAAATACGAGAGCGTTTGGAATGCATTCGTGGTATATTGATAATCATCCAGCGGCCCACCAGTCTCGACGGAATCGAATGGCACTTGCGTATTCGTAATGCCATAGTTTAAATTCAGCGTGAGGTAGTCTTTGTCGGACAAGAGATAATCCGCTTTGCCATAGAGGAAGTAATCGAAGCCGTGATCGTGAACAATGGATGGGATTGGAGGATCGATGCGCCGATCGGTTTCTTGTCGTGACCCGGAAAGGAAAAACGCAAGCTTCCCCACATGATCGCTGACGGCCAGTTGCTGTCCATTGGAGTTCAACAAACCGTTTGGAATAACAAGCGTGTCTTTATTGCCATTTGGTAAATACGACCCGGCATATGAGGAGAAATCGAAATGGAGTTGGCCGGTGGGTACGCGCGTTTGGATATCCATTACTGCCGCAATTTGACCGCCATACTCGGCGGGAAATCCGCCCGTCAGGAATGTTGACCGTTCAATCACTTTGGGATCGACGACTTCGTTGAGTCCACCGAATACACCGAGCGGAATCGGTGCGCCATCGACGAAGTATGTCAGTTCACCATGCTGTCCGCGAATATGCACTTCTCCGGTTGGCGCACGGACTGCTCCGAGAACGTTCTCTTGTACAAGTTGTGTGATGCGCGCCGTGGGCGGAGCGTGATAGGTCTCCGCTTCGAAGACTTGATTGCCGGTCGTTGGTTCGACCGTGCTGATTGCCGCTTCTCGGGATCCGGAAACCACCACTTCTCCACCAGTTTCAAAGAGTTGCACGGAATCCATGGTGTGGGTCTTATCGATAAGGACCGTATCGCTGAATTCGTTGTACCCAACCGAGCGAACGACAAGTCGATACCTACCAGGTTTCAGATCGATGAACAGAGCTCGGCCTTCCGGATTTGTTACTTTACCTTTGACGAACATCGCGCCACGATAGAGTGCAACCCGCGCGAGTTCTAATGGGAGCTGGTTTGTCCCATCATACACAACGACTGAATACGGCACGCCTTCTTGTGGGGGCGGATCCGTTTCAATCGCTCGAGTATTCGAAGCAAGAAACAATAACTGAAAGACGAGAAGAGAAAAGAAGCAGGATCGCGCTCGATGCCGACGAGCCAAACAGTGTAGATTTGAGATGCTCATACAAACGAAATTTTAGCTCTAGAAAAACGGTGAGGCCGCGCAGACTCTGCGCAGCAAATAAGTGACTCGAGTATTACCGTTTTAGGCTTGAGGAGGCGCGCGTCCGCTCGAGCGGAGAGTGAACGGTACGAATGGGTGAGACTCATTCGCGAGGCATTCGAATCGTTGTAGAACAGGGAGCGTG
Organism: Bacteroidota bacterium; assembly: GCA_030706745.1. NCBI lineage: Bacteria > Pseudomonadati > Bacteroidota > Bacteroidota bacterium. The sequence continues at coordinate 80,139 of JAUZNX010000002.1, read as the reverse complement.
GGGAGTGGAGCTGGATCGATGCCCTCGATCGCAAATGTCGCTTCAAGCTCGCAGGCATTGCACGGCGCCGAGATACTAACGCCTTGTGCCGCTTCGTGAGAATGGAAAAGCTCGCTGCCGCTCCGTAGGAGCATCACCGGCAACAAGACGAGCGCGAGATATCGCCCCACGAATGTGAGCCGAGGCGAATTGCGCGTGTCCTGTCGTTTCGTGGGCAATATGGTGGGGTATGGCGACACAAATATACAGCCTGGACCTCCGAAAGAGTTCGAATGAATGCGTATTCACTGGCCTTGGTTGCTGTGTCAGTTTTGAGCTTCGTGAATGCATGTTCATGCCGGGAACCGTCCCTCACTTCCGCCGTTTGCTCTAGTGTTCCGCGCCGCCGCGCAATTGGTTTATCCCCTCGAGTTGCTCCTTTGATATCATGCTGCGAAGATTACTCGTCTTTTCCGCGCTGCTTCTGGTCATTGCTCCCTCAGTGGTATCTGCGCAATGGTCCGCCCTCAAAGTATTCTCGGCCTGGGTCGAGAGCGTCTATTTTCAGGATCAGGTCGGTGTGGCCCAGACAGGTTTTGTCGGCCTTTCTGATGGGGAGATCTGGCGCACGACCGATAACGGTGTAACCTGGAGCGCAACAACCACACCTGGCTCCAGCGCCATCGTCAAACAATTTGCGTTTCGAGATCCAAATCAAGGCTGGTGCGCCACCGACGAGGGTCTGTGGGCGACAACCGACGGTGGCTTGCATTGGACTGCCGCCGCATACGCCGGTAATAATATCGTCTCCGTTGGTTACAATTCAACGGTCTCTGAATTGATCGCAGTCAACTGGTCTAATTCGGCAAGTCAGTCGAGTGATTTGGGCACGAACTGGTCCACCTGCGCTCCCACCCAGCAAAATGGCGTCACCTTCAGCGGATTGAATGGCGTCATGAGTACATTCCAATCAATACAGGGCTTTCTTTATACCACCAACGGTGGTCAGACCTGGACACCTCTTGCCTCAAAACTCTTCACAGAATGCTGGTCGCCGTATGGTGTCCCGGGAACAACAATGTTCTTTGCCATTGGGGAAAAGACTGGTCAGGTGTTCCGTTCGTCGGATGGCGGAATGAGTTGGAGTAGTACCTATCGGTTTACGACGCCGATTCCCACCGGCGCGATCATGGGGACACTTGCAAATCTTTTTGTCCAGACCTCGAATGGATTCTATTGTTCGACCGATCAGGGCACAACCTGGCATTCGGTCTGCGGTCCGCCGAACAGCCGCGACACCCGATTCTATTCAAAGGGTAAGGAAATCTTTGCCGGTGATGGTGCCAGAACGCTGTGGTACAATCCGGATGGAACAGGAAGCTCCAGCACGCTATCAATTGATAATCTGATGCTCCGAATGACGGGTGCGCGATGCCACATCACCGACTCGATGATTCGGCTGACGATGTCGGGAATTTGCACTGGAGGCGTGCTCACCAAGGCTCAGATTCTAAGCGGCGCTCCGAGTTTCTTCGTTGGGTTAGTCAATCTTCCCAAGATTATGATCGGTCGTGATTCGATTGCAGTTGGATATACTCCGAGTAAGTCGTTGCTTGACTCGGGAAAGCTCTTACTGGAATTCAACACCGGAACGAAGATCATCGATACGATCATCTCCCTGTATGGCACAGGACAGTACTCATCGAATTACGGTCATGTGGCACAGCTTTCCATGGTCTCGCCGTATGCCTGCATTACCAAAGATACGATGCTGGTCATTACCAATCTTTCCTGCGACTCCCTCACGGTGACGAGCGCCTCACTGAGTGACACGAGTCATTTCCAACTGCTTCCGACACCAGCTTCCAGCAATTTGCCAAAGGTCCTTGGTCCTTCTGACACCGCAGTCGTCGCGGTGACGGTCAGTTCTTCGACCGATGGGACGTTCACATCGCGTTTGCGACTTGTGTTGACAACAGATGCCGGAACACAGATCTTTGATACCATACCACTCCGACTGGACGTGACCCAGGGCGCGCAGGCGCTCTTCGGCGCTCTCGATCTTGCACTCCTCAATCGCTGTGTCGCGATGGATACGGCATTTGAGATTGGTGCCACGCCGTGCGATTCCATTGTGCTGCTTGCGGCTTCGCTCTCGGATACATCGGTATTCCATCTCGCGCCAATATCGCTGCCATCAACGATTGCGGCATCTGGCTCGATCGCGCTTCCAATCCACCTCGTGCCGCAACCCAAAGGCATCTATGCCACGCTGCTGCATGTCCGCTACCTGAGCGGACATCGGCTGGTCGATACGACCATCACACTGACGGATGAGGTCAAGCAAGACATTCCAATCCTCACGCACTTTAGTGATTCGACACTCGACATGGGAACAGTGAGTGTCCCCTGCGAAGAGTCGGCTCGTACGCTTTGGCTAACAAACCCGGTTTGCCGTGACTATTCGATCACCGGGCTAGCATGGGACCCGCCTGATAGCGAATATTCTTTCGATTCTCTGTCATTCCCGCTTACCATCGCATCTCTCGATTCGACTCAAATTCGGGTCCATTTCAAGCCCCTTGCTCCGGGCCAATCTACTCGTATGTTGAGGATCACCCTCAATCTCGATGGCAAATCTATCGATACCGTGATACCGGTCACCGCGCTAGGTATTTCGAATTTCCGAGATACGCTGCTGACTCCTACGCTCCGATTCGACACGCTTCTTCAATGTCAGCAGCAGGATTTGGAAGGCGATCTGATCAATCTCTCCTGTGACTCCATCGTGGCTCTGAGCACGCTCCTGGGGGATACATTGAATTTTGAAATTCTCAGTCCGAGCTTTCCCTATTCTCTCGGTGCGCGCGATACTCTGCATGTCAAAGTTCGATTGAAACCGAACAGGTCTGGCGCTCTGACGGATTCAGCGGTGGTTATGGTCCACGACCCGGTCACAGGCCGTGACTACCCGCGCACAATCTTGCTTTCCGGGTATGTCAAGCCCATCACACATAAGCTTTCGATCGATACGACGTCTATCACATTGACTGCCATACCTCCTTGTGGCTCGGCGGATTCATCCGTGATGCTCGTGAATCTTGGAACGTGTGATGATATCATCATCCAAACAGTAACAGTGACCGGCTATCCCGGCATAACCCTTACACCGGAGCCCATGCTACCACTCGTGATGCATCCCGGCGATTCTGCGGGCTGGTACTTTCAAATCCTGCCAAATGAGGATAGCATGGAAGTCTCGCAGATTCATTTCTCCGGACCAAATATCGATACGACAATAACGCTTATGTATGCCTCTCTTCCTGGGGCGCATAAACTCGAGTTCTCTCAACCCGACACCGTATTTCCGGTCCGTCCATGCCAGACGATCACGAAGAGTTATTGGCTAACGAGCACCGGATGTGACACTGTGATTCTCGATACGCTAAAACTCGCAAGTGGAGCCGTGCGATTTGCGCTTGGCAATGTGCCAGTCCTTCCGCATACTCTGCACGCACATGATACACTTCGATTTACAGTCCAATATGATCCGGATTCGTTAAGCAATGCCGACTCGGCGCTTCTTTCGATTGGGTCGAAGCAAGGTCGCTTTGAGCGTAGTGTCTTGCTGGTGGGTGATGTCCGAGGCGCTGTGCCCACCGCGCGCATTGGGATTCGTGCGAACGACTTGACTCAGTCCATTAGCAGTCATGCTGGTACCCCGGTTTCGATGAAGGTAATGGCATTTGATGGGATCGGCGACTCCTCGGCACTCCAAACGGTGTCGCTTGAGATTCACTACAATGGCAATCTGCTCACGATGAGCGGCATTACCGTCCCGGCCGGATGGTCGATTCTTGATAGTGTCGAGAAGCCAAGTGGGCAACTCCGCTTGACACTTCGACATGACGCCGGTGGCGCCGTGGCATTCTCCTCTGTGCTTGCCGAGATCTTTTTCTCCACAACGCTCGGCGATTCCGCGGCCACCGATATTACGCTAACAGGCCTGCAATTCAATAGTAATGATGCGAGCTACGCCAGGTGTATACTCACATCGTTAGCAACTCCGGAAAGCGTCCGCTATTCCACTATCGATGTGTGCGGCAATCCGAAAGAGCGAGCCTTGATAAACAATAACCTGACGATGGAAATCGTCTCGCTCGGCCCGAATCCTGCGGCACCACAAAATGGAGCAGCCTACGCCACCTTGACACTGGCGCTCTCAACCGCAAGCAATGTCAGCATCCATGTTCGGGATATGCTCGGACGTGATTGCTTTCAATCAAACAGTTCACTCGAAGCCGGCATTCAAAGAATCCCGCTCGAACTTTCGGGACTATCCGAAGGCGCATATTTCATTACCGTCGAGGCATCGAATATGTCCGGTCAAAGCCGACAAGGCCGAAAGTTACTCGTCCGGTCGGAATAGGGTAATAATGTTGTTCAGCGCGAATGGCGAATGGAGTTCTGCAATGGCAGTCGTTTTCATTCATCGAACCTCCTAACCGATCCGAGCTTTCAACTCGCCCCTGCCGCGAGTTTTGTATCTTTGTACCGCCAAGAGGCACGACTTCCATAAACTATTTTGGGGAACACATGAAAGCTATCGCACGATGGAGCGCATTCCTTGCGCTTCTGATTTCAGTCGCCGGACTCTCTCTTCCCGCACAGGCTCAGCAATGGAGCGGCACTAACGGTCCGTGGGGCGGGGCGATCCGCTGCATGGCGTCGAGCAGCACGACACTGTATGCCGGGACGATCGGACATGGGATCTTTGCCTCCACGAATAATGGCGCAAGCTGGTCACCGGTTCCGAATAACGTGGATACGACAGTCCTTTCGATCGCCACAAGTGGAAATATTATCCTGGCCGGTACGTCCGGGGGCAATGTTCTGCTTTCGATGAATAGCGGTGCTTCCTTCGCCCTGCTCACCAATCTCAATGCAACGTCGGATGTCGTTGCTGTTGCCGTACACGGGACTGTCCTCTTCGCAGGTACCGGTTCTGATGGTGTGATTGTGTCGAGCGATAACGGCGCCAATTGGAGCCTGAAAAATTCGGGACTTCGCGCCCAGCGCGTGAGTGCGCTTACCGTGGCCGGCAACAACGTATACGCTGCCATCCCTTATTATAATGATAGCTCGCTCCGAGTCTCCACCAATGATGGTGCCTCCTGGACTTTCATCGCAACGCCAGGTATGAATCCAGGTGTGAACGCGATCGCTGCATCCGCGCCATTGTTACTGACCGCGACCGATGGCGGCGTCTACTTATCTATGAATGGCGGAGCGACCTGGACACAGCGAAATACCGGTATGACGGATACGGCGATTCGATCTATTGCTGCATCCAGCACCACGATCTTTGCGGGATCGGTTGACTACTACGGTACTGGCGGCGGGACGGGCGGCATTTTCGCTTACTCAATCTCGCAAGGATTGACCGGCCAATGGAATGCGGCGAGTACGGGTCTCAGCGGCACTGGTGCTATGAATGTATTCTCTCTGGCGACATCGGGTACAAATGCCATCGCCGGTACCGATGATGGGATCTACGCGTCGGCGAATTCCGGTAGCAATTGGACGAGTTCCAACACAGGACTCTCCGCAATGACGATTACGGCCCTTCGCTCCGATGGCCATACGCTATATGCCGGAACCGATGACTTCGAAACGTTCTGGTCTGTCGATGCCGGCGCCCATTGGTCTCATTTGACGAACGGTCTGTTCCGCACTCCAATTCGGGACATCTCGGTCAATGGCTCAACTGTGTTTTATGCGACCGATTCCGGTTTCTATCGCACGACCAACAATGGCATTAACTGGACCCGGCAAGCGATTGGCATGTCAGACTCCATCGGCCCTGCGATCTTCACGACTGGCTCGACCGTTTACGCAGGCACCTACACGAGAGGTGTGTATAGTTCGACGAACAATGGTAATTCCTGGCTTCAGATGAATCTGGGACTGACCTCGACCAATATTGCAGCACTGACTGCCAATAACACGAATGTATTCGCTGGTTGCGCTACGGGAGGCGTTTTCACGTCAGTTGCGGGCGCTACCCTGACATGGACACAACTCACTAGCGGGCTTCAGACGGTTGCGAATCTTCCGGTTGTGAGTTTAGCCGATAGCGGGAGCGCGGTCTATGCAGCCACATTGGGTGGCGGAGTCTTCGTCACGACGAACAATCTGACCTGGTCGCAGATCGCACCTGGGACCACAGGCATGTTGCGCGCGGTCGCATTAGCAGTCAACAAGGACACCGTATTCATTGCATCGCAGGACCAGGGCGTCTACTATGCAACCCGCGGTGCTACAGGTTGGAATGCAACAGCGTTCGGTCTTTCGAGCGACACGCTGCTTGCCAGCATTGCGGTACAAGGATCATTCGTATTCGCAGGCACCAGGGATCACGGCGTGCAACAAAGCCCGATGCCCGCGGCCATAGCACCTCCGAATGGTGTCGGAGATGCCGGAACCTCAACGCTCGCGCTCGCCGGTATCTATCCGAATCCGGTTTCGTCAAACACGGACATTTCGTTTTCGCTCGATGCACCGCGCGTCGTGACGCTTTCGATCACTGATGTCTCGGGCCACGAAGTGAAGCTCATCACGAATCAGGTCCTGACACCCGGCCCGCACGCGTACAATTGGGATGCCTCGCATTTCGCTGCAGGCGTTTATCTCTGCCGGCTCTCCGCCGATGGCCAAAGCCTGGCACGAAATATCGTAGTCACTAAGTAACTTTTGAACGGACCATTGGGACCTATGGAACGCATAGGTCCTACTGGTCCCATTTTGCATTTGTCGTTTATTTTTTCACTCATCAGAATTCAGACTTTATGCCATCACGCACATCGACAGCACAATGGAACGGTACACTTAAAGGCGGCAAGGGCACCATGCGCTCGGCCAGCGGCGGCGCGGAGTATCCCTTCAGTTTCAATTCTCGAATGGAAGGCGGCCAGGGTTCGTCACCCGAAGAACTACTTGCATCCGCACTTGCGGGATGTTACTCCATGGCGCTCAGTGCCGATCTTGAAAAGGCAGGATTCGACCCCCGGCAAGTCAAGACGAGTGCCACTGCGAACTTCAGCAACGCATCCGGGAAATGGACCGTGGACAGCATGGACTTGGCTGTCGAAGCAAGTATCCCTGGCATCGATGATATGAAATTCCAGGAGATTGCGAATGGCACGAAGTCCGCGTGTCCGGTCGCTCGCGCATTAGCGAGTGTGAAGATCAATGTGAATGCAAAGCTCGTCGAATAACGAGAAGACCAGAAACGAGTAATGAGTAACGAGTAACGATTTGGGTCGTTACTCGTTATTTTTTTGGTATCGTTCAAGGATGCGCTCGACGACGCCGGTTGTCGAGCGCCCTTCCAGAAGTGGGATCGTGATAACTCGTCCGCCCCGCGCTTCCACCACATCCGCTCCGACAATCGTTTCGCGGGTGTAATCCCCGCCCTTGACCATCACATCCGGCTGAACAAAACGCACGAGTTCGAGCGGAGTGTCATCATCAAAGATTAGGACCGCGTCCACCGTTCTTAGTGCTGCCAACACTGTTGCCCGATCTTGCTCATGCATCAGCGGACGCTTCGGACCTTTGATCGAACGGACCGAAGCATCCGAATTCAAACCAAGCACCAGCCCATCGCCAAGCTTTCGCGCGTCGTGAATATAGGAAACATGACCGGCATGAAGAATGTCGAACACGCCATTGGTGAAGACCAACTTGCGAAGGCCGGAAGCCTTTCGCCACGCGATGAATGCTTCGCGATCGTCTGCGTCGCGGAAGGAAAAGATTGGGGCAGATTCTGGCGACATCAGGCTGCCTGCGCTTGAATGTCTTCCATGATCGCGCCAATCAATTGATCGCGATAAATCGGGACAATCCCAAGTTCTTCAATTACGAGTCCCGCGGCGCGATTGGCCAGCAAGGCCGATTCACGAACGGTTGCGCCACATGCCATTGCTACGGCAAGGCACGCGATGACTGTATCTCCGGCACCGGAAACATCCGCGACTTGCCGAGCCCGGGTCGGAATTGCCACTGTGCCGTCACCCGATCGCTCGAAGAGCATCATTCCTTTTTCGCCAAGTGTCAGCAGGACGTTCTCCGCATTCAATCGATCGAGCAGCCGGTGACCGGCCTGTTCAACATCGGAATCCGAATCGAGACGCACCATCAACGCATCTTCGACCTCCTTACGGTTCGGTTTGAAGACGGTTGCACCCTGATACTCGAAAAAGTTATGCGCTTTGGGATCAACGAGCACTGGCCGCTTGTGCTTCTTCGCTAACGTAATAACCCGTTGAATCACATTCCGCGTGATGACACCCTTGTTATAATCTTCAAGAATGATTGCATCAAGGTCTTCGATCCGTTCCTCGAGCACGGCCAATAACCGGTCTTCCGTAGCTTGCGAAATATCTCGCTTCGCCTCATGGTCCAGCCGCAGCATTTGTTGGCTGCCGGCAATCACACGCGTTTTCACAGTGGTTGGGCGCGAACGATCGGTGATGATTCCGTCTGGCGGAAATCCCAGATCGGTAAACAGCCCCTTCAGGATGAGTCCCGAAGTATCATCTCCCACGACACCGAGCATCAGCGCCATGGCTGAAAGGCCGCGAATATTATTCCCGACATTTGCGGCGCCTCCCAATCGCGCTTGCTCATCTTCGATTTCGAGGACGGGCACGGGTGCTTCCGGCGAAATCCGGCTAACACTTCCAAACGTGTACCGGTCCAGCATCAGATCGCCAATGACGGCGATACGCGCTGAGGAAAATGACGCGGTTAGCGATTCCAAGCGGCTGAGGCCGATGGGCAGCAGGATGGGCGATTCGATCGGTGAAATCATCTTCGGAAACCGGAACAGCGAGAACGTGCGAAAGCTCCCAGTCAACTCTATACCGATCGAAATCAGAAGCGCAGGAATGGCGGGGTCCAGACTAACTTTGTAAGAACCAGAGGTTGTTGAATCAACGAACCCGCCGTCATGGTCGTGGAGTTCTGGTGGTACTGTAATTCGATCAGAAGGCTGCGCATAAGCTCATTCGTCGTGTATCCACTCAGAGGAAGATCGATAATATAATCCGAGCTGTTCTGAGTAGTGTTCAGATTATAATGGAGTGTGATTTTATAAATGGCGGCCGTCAACTCCACTCCAGCGTTCGGGCCATACCGCAATGAAGCGGAGCGAAGTGCAAATTCTGAAGAGGTTGACCCCAGGGAATTCGACAGCATATCACTCAAGAGTTGTGTACCCAGGCTGGACGAGGCATTCGCCAGAACGTTACGACTGGCATCTGGCGTCATCTCATTCTTGAAATATCCACCGGAGGCAAGAAAATACAGGGCATCCTCTACCGCAGTTTGACTCGTGCTCTCCGGCCGTAACTCAAACGATCCGGATGCATCCGTGTAAATCGCGGCATCGAGATGGGGCTGGGCTTTTGTGCCGGTGACCGCCAATTCGATTTTCGCCTGATTTTCGCCTTTTGGATCGTGATGCGGTCCGACGTAATCCGCAATGATATTCAGTTGTGGATTCGTAAAATCGCTGGTAAACTGAAGGCTTCCGCTGGCAATGTTGAACGTCTGATAAAATCGGAATGTGGAGTTCGGGGTCAGTTCAAGGACACCGTTTACATCGATCATTCCCAATTCGTCGCCGCGTTCGAACGTGATGACTCCATCGCTCTTGAGACCCGCATTCATTTGCGCGCCGATCAGACCGAAGAGTCCGTTAAAAGGCATGAACACGGTGGCATCGCCCTGGATAGCCACGCGAAGATCCATCCGCAAACGGTCCGCAAAACTAGGACCCAGCGCGGAGTTGGATTCCGCAGCGTTCACCGTATCCATCGAGGGCATACTTCCATCATCGTTCAAATAGATGTTCTTCATCTGATTCGAAAACAGGCTATCATCCTGGCGTGTCATCCGTACCGATGCGGAGCTTACAGCCCGCCGCAGGTTCTCGCGCGCCGAGGGGGCAATGACAGTATCTCGTCCAACGACAATTGCAGAATCATTCGGCAGGGTACGATAAACGATACCTTCCGAACTGATAGCCTGAGGAGCGTTTGGAGCTTGCGGTAATGTCAGGTGCGCTGACAAAATATTGACAGTACCATTCAATGATGGCGCCTTGAACGTGTTGTGAAAATGGAGATCCTGTCCACCAGTTGAAATCGTGACGGGTCCGTATATCGCCTTAATGGACTGCCGGGAATCGTCTGACAGGACCATCAATCGGTCGGAACGAGCTGCAATATCAAAATTGGTTATGGTAAAGCCGGAGAAATCGAAGTGGCCATTGAGTGTTGCGCGGCCATCAGGATCATCCGCATCGATGTTACGAAGCGCGATATTATTTAGCCGAAGCGAATTATTGGCAAAAGATAGTGGCCCGTCGACCCGATACCACATGTTATTCACGCCCAGAAGGATCTCGCCATTCGTGATCGTTGCAGAGCCCCCATACACGATATTTTCGCGCGTGCCGGTTGCGGAAAAATGAAGATCGGCGGTTCCGGTCATCGCAGTAAAGACCGGCAGAAATGGTGTCGCCACGTCAACGGGGAAATGCGATGCGTCGATGCGAGCGGAGACAGGCAATTTTAGGCTCGCCAGGCTATCGGCCACGAAGGTCGGACCGTGCTTCAGGGCGAAGAGCATCGGAATGCTTTGAATCCGGGCCGTCAGCGCACTCGTCGAATCGATTCCGAATGACTGCACTCCATTTGGGGTCTGAATGCGCGCTACATGCATATCGATCGTACCTTGGAGTATCTGATTTCGATAGGTCAGATCGAGATAATTCGAGTCAAAGGTGATCTGATATTCGGCCGGTCCGTATGTCATCGAGTCGATCCTCAAGCGGGCTGCGATCTCCGGACGTTCCAGCGTGCCATGGAGATCAACCGCAAGATCCCTGACTTCGCCACCATAATTTACGAACGCCGCTGACCGTGCACCGGGTAATACCCGGTCGAGATCTTCAAGGTTGAATCCGGATCCAGGCACGCGGGCCCAAGCATCCACACTATCATGGTGCAATGTCCCACCCACGTTCACGCGCAAAGCAAACGTATGATATTCGTTGTCAAAATGACGAAGCGGGTGAACAAGCCGCAGGGTATCAATGGTGACCGTGCCACTCTGATCGACGAGCACATGGGAGACTCCTTCATTCATCCAGCGATACTCTCGGTCCATTTGTGCGCTGTTGAAATAGACCGCACTGATCGTGTCCAGCGCAAAATCAAACGCGTGATTTGGAAACTTTGCACTCCCCGCGACATGCAGTCCGATCGCATCGTTGTATACTGAGGCAAAATTAAAATCGAGGACTTGATTCTTGTACTCGAGATCAACCATCGGCTTGAAGAACAACGCTGATCCGAGCCGTATCACTGAATCGCTCGCGAATGCAAGCTTCGCCGACAAATGATCGAGTACCAGCTTTGGATCGATGGAAAGATTTTCGGCCTCTAACCGAAATGATGTAGGCGTCACATGGATGCGCGGAGTCCCTTCGCCAAACTGCGGCAACGAAAGTGGCGTATGCCTTGCCGTGTCGGTTTTGGATGTCGAATCATGAGTGATACCTCGGATAAGATTATCGAACGCCAAACCGACGCTCGTATCTGCGGCGGCCAGGGGAGAATCTCCGCTGCCTGGTCGGCTACGCATGATGAAGCCAATACTGTCTCCTCGCATCGTGAAACTCAGATCGCCCTTTGGACAGCCAGCGACGGTTCCGTTGAGATCTCCCTCGGCCAACAAGAATGTTTCCGGTAAGAAATCCGCCAAGGGGCGCAAGTCTTTAATACGGATATCATAATCAAAATCAATCGAATCAGAGCAAATATTTTGAAGCGGAGTATGAACGCCGGATTCCGGAAAATCCCGATCCTTGATAGCGATCATCAGAGCATTGACGTGCTCGGGAAGGGTATGCATCAGATCCGCAAGACCAAAACGGTGCTGGATGGTTATGTTCGCAATGTCGCTGGACAGTTCAAGATTATTATCCCCGGCACGGAGGGGCGCCAACTTCGCATCGATCGTGACATCATTCAGTGGCCGGCCTCGATACTCCAAATCAAATAGCTTGCCTTTGAATGTGCCCGTGGCATCCTCGAGATTCATGGCTGTTCCAACTACCGTTGCATCGAAGCTAAGGCGAGCAGGATTTCCCTGTTTGCCACTCAATACATCCGTGAGTTTCAGATCGTTGACGGTACCATCAAATGCGAATGGTAACGTCGGAGAAAGCAGATCGGCCGAAGCAGCACGCACGTTCACTTCCGGCCCACCGGCGAGCGTGGCAATCAGTCGATCGATCTTTACATGGCCCAGTTTCATACTCCCAGCCAGATCGAACGTCTGGATTTGTCGCTTGGCGACGATCGAAGGCTCTGTTGCCTTGAGTCCAAGAGTTGTGGCAAGCGTCTTCCAGTTTGTTCCGGTACCCGCGAGCGTACCGTCCGCGGAGATACTTGTCTCGTACTCCGGCTTCGGAATGATCGCTGCAAAATTGAAGGCCTTCGTTCTTATCCCGGCGCGGTATTGAATTTTCGAGTGACGAAAATCCATGATCGCATCGGCGGCGATATTTCCTGCGCCGGTGGAACGCGCATCGAACACCGTGTGGAAATTCAGAGGCTCACCGGTAAATGTCAGGCGCGGAATCGTCATAGTACCAAACCGGCTGAGATTCGGAAGGTGCAAGCCCGGCACATAGGCATCGAGCGTTGCATTCGTGAGATTCCGGGCTTCGAGCGCGAGGTTCATCCATAGCGAATCGGGATGATGCAAATTCTTGAGGTCGCCCACGATTGTGATCCCGCCACGTCCTTTGAAATCCAGCGAAAGGCGTTTAATCTTGAGAGCACCGAACTCTCCAGAACAATCCAAGTCAATACCTGGCGATCCTCCCAGGAATCCCAGTGCGCTTGGCAGGAACTGCTTCAATTCATACGTACTGATGACCGGCCCCTTCATTGCAAGCTTGATCGAGGAATGCTGAATGGAGGTGATCTGCCCGGCTTGTAGACTTCTTGGGGGTGAGACTTCTAACGAGAACCCGATGTCGGTATGTCCGGTCGTGATCTTCGCATGGTCCATTCGTGCCTGAATCGAATCCAAATACCCTGCGAATTCGAGATGCTGTACGAAGAACCCGCTGTGCGTTTCCGTAAACCGCAAGTGGTTTACCCGCGCCGATTGAGCAGTAGATCCATGCGCATAAAACCTGCCATCGAAGTCGAGCCCCTCGATATCGAGGTCGGACCAGTCTATCTCCTTTTCTTTGACCCGGGCCTCGGCCGCCCCAACGACTTTCGTTGGACGCGCCGGGAAATTGTAGTCTCGCATGAAAATGCTTCCATCCTGAATACGCAATCCCGCGAGATCGAGAATCTGTGTAAAGGGTTTTCGAGGAGCCTTTGGCGCTGTTGGGACGTACTTCGTCAGCAGACTGTAATTCCAGGTGGTATCGCCAGCAAATTTTACGAGCCGGATCGTCGGTCGAACAAGCACCAGACTTGTAATCCCGATCTCATCTTTTCGAAGCCACCGGACCACGGAGTAACGAGCAAGCAGCTCATCCGCATGGATGAGATTGACCGAGTCATACTTCGTTCCGGTCTTAAGTTGAAGGGTGACATCCCGCATGATAAAGCCTTGAAGGAGATTGCCATCGATCGTTTTCACGACGAGCGTCCCATTGGTCGAAGACTCAATCGTCTTGACCAATTCATTGACCACGAGACGCTTGAAGACTGGCAACTGAATAATCAGAAGCACGGCAAGTCCGACAAACAGCAATGAGCTGACAGTCCAAAACAAAATAAGAACCACGAGACGACGCTTTCTTCGGTGAAGGCGCGATCCTGCGACGGAGGGCTCATCCGTTCGCTCAGGAATGTTTCGTGGCTCTTCGTTCTGCACCCAGAGAAAAGTGAATAAAACTATCGCTCCACACTAAGCAACTAGTGTGCAACAGCTAAAATGGCCGTTTGGGTGGCTAAGTTCAGTTCTCAGCCGCTATGAGCGAAGATTAATGGCAAGAATCGTCCCACTTAGAACGCACCACCGGCGAGGCGAAGCACCAACAATACCGTTCCGGCGACAGCAATCGCTCCGGAAGGCCAACGGACAAGCAGACGTTGACGATTGGTTTTTCGGGCCCAAACGATCAATGGATAGAGTAGCACGATAAGAGAAAGTTGCCCCAACTCGATGCCAGTACTAAAACCAAAGATGGCAGTCCATGCGGCTGCAGTGCCAATCATTGGATGCACCATTGCAGCGAGCAAGCCGGAAAACCCGGCGCCATGAACCAGCCCAAAGGCACCAGCGAGAAGCCAGCGATTATCGCTATGCTTCAATACAAGGTTGGAGGCCGCCGCGTAAACAATCGAGAGCGCGATGAGCGACTCGACAAAGAGCGATGGCAGCGAAAGAAAACCAAATACCGTCAGGAAGATAGTGATCGTATGCGCGATCGTAAAGGCAGAGATGACGGCGAGCAGATCTTGCCACCGGCGACTGGCGACGATGAGTGCGCCGAGAAAAAGCAGATGGTCATAGCCAGTGATGATATGGTCGAACCCGACAGGAATGAAATTGGCGAACATAGAATAAAGATTATTAACGGTAGATGCCCAGATTGGATGTGCGGATTCAGTCCGACATCAGTAAACGGCGCGACAATTCGGTCTGGAGCAAGTCATCGGGATCGAACCGGCGTTTGAGCTCGCGGAATCGTGCAAGGGTATCCGCGCCGAGATATTGCCGGAAGGCTTCCCGGGTAAGCGTGGCATCTTTGGCCATGTAAAATCGGCCACCGGCCTGAAGTACAAGCGCGTTCAGGTTCTCTGTTAATTTCCAGAGCTGCGATCGGTTTCTTCTTGTGACCTTAAAATCCAATGCGAGCGAGTATCCATCGACGGCGTGCGTCATCAGGAATGAATCTGGTCGATGCCGTTTGAAGACCGCGAGGAACGGCACGAGGTTCTCCTTTTGGCACAAGGCGATTTGTTTGCGGAATACCTCCTCCGCGTTCTCTTCTGGAATAAACGACTGATACTGTATCAGTCCGATCGGCCCGTACGATTTTTTCCAATTTGGAACATAATCGAGCAAGAACGCAAATGCCGCATGCGCCTGACGAAATTGTTTCTTGGGACTAATCTTCGACGAGAGAAACTTCGCCCAATTGACGAACTTCATTCCGAAGGCATTTGTAAACGGTCGCAAAAATACCCAAACGATCGACTTCGGAACGAGTCCGACGATAGTCTCTGGCAAGTCCTGATGTTCGGCTCGAAGCGTTTGCGCAGGCATCGGATCGACACCCGCAGCGAGATAATTCGCCTGATGCACAATTGCACGACCAAAGGCGGCCCCAACCGCGAACGCATCGATCCAGCCGACGAGATAATCCGACTCTGCTATTTGCCAGTCGTAGACCTTGAACAACTCGTGCAGATTATCACACTCGAAGACCTTGACATCGAGATCACCGGAATACACGCGTTTCATTTTCAAAGTAATACGCGTGAAGCAACCGAGCATCCCGAAGCTGCCAATAATAGAGAAGAAGAGTTCGGACTCGGCCTCGCGACTAATATGAAATTCCTCACCGGAGGCCGCAACAAAATCGAAGGCGAGCACATGGTCGCCAATTGGGCCAGCCTTGAAGTTGTTTTTGCCGTGAAGATTCATTCCCAGCGCACCGCCAAGCGTCACGAACATCGTCCCCGGCACAACAGGGGGCCAGTAGCCGTCTTCGATGATATACCGCCACAGTTGCGCGATCGTGACTCCGGGCTCGCATGTAATAATACCCGATGACGGATCCCATGCCAGAATGCGATTCATCCGGGTAAAATCGATCGTGATATTCTCGCGACCGAGCGCGGCATCACCATAGCTTCGACCCGCACCGCGGAGCGTAATTGTGCGCCCGGTATCGCGAGCAACCTGAATTGCCTCTTTGAGTTGCTCGACCGTCGATGGCCGAAATACGTACGCTGCCGACTCCACCGCCCCGCCCCAACCTTTGAGCGGTTCGAGATGATCGATCGGAAGTGTTCTGTGCTGCGTGTTCGTGGCTTGCATCAAACCGGCAAATGCTTGAAAATGAATGATGGAATGCTGCGAAGCACGAAGGAGACAGCACGCCACCGACCGGGAATATACGCCGTCGATTTCCCGCTGCGTGCAGCGTGGAGGATTTGCTTTGCCGCTTCGTCCGGCGTAATGAGCCAGAAGAGTCCGGGCTTGCCGCGAGTCATCTCCGTATCGATAAAACCAGGTTTGATCGTCACGACTTTCACGCCAAACCGCGAGAGCCGATTTCGAAGCGATTCTAGGAACGTCGTGAGTGCGGCTTTCGATGTACCGTAAGCGGGATTTCCGCGACGACCACGATCGCCTGCGACGGAAGAAATTCCAACAATCGTCCCGCCCCTGGTTTGCTCGAATCGCTTTGCGGCTTCATCAAACCATGCGAATGCACCAAGCACGTTTACTTCAATGACTTCGCGGTCCTTCTCGAATGAGTACTCATGCTCATCCAATGTGAACATTACGCCAGAGTTGTAAATCACGAGGTCGAGGCCACCGAGATCGTGTGTAACTTGTTGGAATAGCGCCGGGACTTCGGAATAATTGCGAACGTCGTGTGGATAAATGAAGGCCTTGCCCCTTTCTCCCTTAGCAGCTGGACTGGATGCGGGGTGTTTGAGATTCTCCTCAATCGCCTCCATTGCTGTCCTGTTGCGACCAACCAATGCGACGAATGCCCCCTCTGCGAGCAACTGTTCTGTCAGTGCGCGACCAATTCCCGAAGATGCGCCGATCACCAGCGCGCGTTTGTATTGCTTCATTGCACCTGCAAACGGCTCTGGCGCACGGGACGTTCGCAAAACACCCCACCAAACGACGCAACGGCAAAGAGTGCCATTTCACTGACTTCATCTTTCCGGAAATATCTCGGGAGATCGAAGAGCGTGGCGATTGCCGTGATATTCCCGCAACCAAGCGCATCAAATGGTGTTCTGAAGGCATGCGATCTCTTCCGCTAATTCTCGGTCTGTCAATTGTCGCGCTCGGGTGGAGTTATGAGTCTGCATCTGCACAGAAACCGTTGCCACTCGCGGGACAGAGTTTTACGTTCGGCATTATCGAAGGGCCGGAGAATCTCCCCGGTGCCGACACCACGTCATCTGCGCTTACGCTGACGATCGTAAGCCCATTTAGTGGCAGCGGGACGATCGCTTCACCGAGCGGTTACCGACAGGATTTTACTTTCTCGGCGGTGGCTCCCACTATTCTCACGCTACCCGAAAATCTCAAGCATAGTTTGGATTTAGGGAGGACCTTTAAGGGCCTTCGTGTCCATACGAGTGAACCAGTCAGCCTTACGCTGCATGATTACGTCCTCGAAGCTGGAGATGCCACCCAACTGTACCCGGACGAGGTCCTCGATACAAGTTATGTGGTTGCTGAATGGGGATTATGGGATGACGTTGGCGAGCAGAATCACAATGAAATCCTCGTGACCTCGCTGGCCGAAGGGACTCGCGTTACGATCACACCAAGCGTCGAAACCATGTTGGGGCAGCCTGCAGGCGTTCCCTTCTCGATACAACTGAATGCTGGCGAATGTTATATCGTCAAGGCCGATACGTCGGGCCAACCCTTCCCGTCATCTTTGGCAAACTCGATCGTTGAAGCTTCGAATCCGGTCAGCGTTATCGTCGGCACGACGTGCGCGTATGTTCCGCTTGCCGCAGAGTCCTGCAATGAATTGATGGACGAGATCCTTGGCAAAAGCCATTGGGGCACTCACTTCTTTATCGCACCGCTTGGGAATGACGATGGAATCGTTGCGGATAATGTCCGGGCGATGCTGACAAGCGACCGCCCGTTTAACTACACAGTCAATGGCATCCCAGGGTTTGCACCCGGCAATCGCGCCGTGCTTTCATTTTCGGGACCAGCCGAAATCACGACGGCATTCCCAGCAGAGTTGCATGAATTGGCCGCTGGTTCTTCGCAAGTCGCGAATGGGATTAGTGATCCCACGCTCGTCACAGTGCTCGATACGACACTGTGGTCCACTATGCTACTTTGGAACGCTCCCGTCTTTGTTTCCTCGTACCCATTCTTCCACTATGCATCCATCATCTATCCCAGTGCATCAGAGAGTATGATTCGTCTCGATGGGCAACCGATCACTGCTCTTACTGGATCACGGGCTACGATCGGGGGAAGCAGCATGACAGCGATGGTGGCTTCGGTCAGTCCGGGCATGCATATCCTGAGCGCCCCTGTTCCCATCTTTGCGATAGCGTCTGGCTGGCAAAGTGCGGATTCCTATTCATTCCTTCCCGGCACGCTCGGCACGTATGTCCAACCGACCCAGTCTGTTTCCAGTGATCACCCGGTCCATTCGCGCGTGAATGTCAGTCCCAATCCGGCATTCGGTTCAGTTGCCGTCTATCTTTCGAGTGACGACCGTTCGACCGTGGATGTTTCTATCGTAAATATACTCGGCATCGAAGTCGCTCACTTATTCTCTGGCGAATTGAATCCTGGCGAACACAGCTTCACGTGGGATGCGACTCAAATGCCGTCTGGGATATATGAGTGCATTGTTCGGATCAATAAGCACACGTATTATAAATCCCTTTTGCTGGAGCGGTAATCATGGCTGCAGGTATGGCAACTCACATTCTCAAATCTACATAAGAAGAAATGGGCGCATATGGCACCCATTATCTTATCCGCTCAATTACCCGCCGATGCGGTTAATTCTTACCCCATTCCAGATTATAGAATGAACCGTTTGTGACCGTCACCGTCGCAGGTGTTGAAACGGAATCGGTCCGGCTTGCCTGGAAGTTGAATGTTCCGCTGACCAGGTGATGGATGCTATCGTAAGTTGTGAGGCTCACTAGCCCCTTGTTGACTCCGGCCGTGATATAGACCTGTTTCCCATCGTCAATATAGGATCCGGAATTTCCAAGGCCGAGCGTGTCCATTCCGATCTTCGGATGTAACAATACCAGAATGATCGAGCCGTGATTGGTCGAAACTCCGGTGAGTGTCAGGGCACCGGCATCACTACGCTTGGCAGAAGCACCACCGGAAATACCAGGCGGAATCACGGTGGACGACCAACTGTAGCCATCGACCATCGCTACCATGCTCCCATCGGTCGTCGTGACACCAGTTGGCGAAGTCGATGCCGAGCATCCGGTCACGAGAAGAACAAGCATGAGCGAGAATCCAAAATTCTTGGGCGCTAAGTATTTCATTATTCTTTATGAATGAGTGAGGTTTAATATTCTGTCGTTTACAGTTAACATCATACCTATTGGGCCAAGAACCGTGCCTGATGTATGCGGCATAGCGATGCAGCGCCCATGATTAGCGATTCACCGCTTTGGCTGTTAACTATTTCTCAGTTCAAAGCCACAGATGATTCTCGAGTGTTTTATGTTGGGCGCTGTGCTCCATGTCTCATTATCGCCATATTCTATGGCTTCTCATCTTATTTTTATACATACCAAAGAGTAATTTATGCCATTCAAAGCATTAGGAATTAGCGAGCCAATCCTGCGCTCGCTGCACGAAGAAGGATACCGCACTCCCACGCCGATTCAGCAGCAAGCGATTCCGATCGTCCTGCAAGGCAAGGACCTACTGGGTGTCGCGCAGACCGGAACCGGCAAGACAGCCGCGTTCGCGGTGCCGATCATTCAACTTCTGAGTGCAAACAAGCCCCATGGCAAGAAACGACCGATCCGTAGTTTAATCCTCACGCCGACGCGCGAATTGGCCGTGCAGATCGAGGAGAGCTTTATGGCTTATGGTCGCCACTCGGGACTGACAAGCGTTGTGATCTTTGGCGGCGTCAAGCAAGGCGCGCAAACGCGGGCATTGCATGCTGGAGTGGATATCGTGATTGCGACTCCCGGCCGCTTGCTCGACCTGATGGACCAGGGTCATATCAATCTCCGACAGGTCGAAATTTTTGTGCTCGATGAAGCCGACCGAATGCTGGACATGGGCTTCGTCCGAGATGTGAAGGATATTATCGCGGAGCTACCAAACGATCGTCAGACGCTTTTCTTTTCCGCAACGATGCCGGCTGCGATCGTCTCGCTGGCAAGCGATATTCTGTATCAGCCGGTGAAAGTCGCCGTAACACCGCCGGCCTCAACGGTCGACCTGATTCAGCAGTCAGTTTACTTTGTCGAGAAATCGAAGAAGCCCGATCTCTTGCTTCACCTGTTGGAAGACAAATCAATTCGCCACGCGCTCGTATTCACGCGCACCAAGCGTGGCGCGGATGTCGTGGCCCGCACGCTCGAGAGAAATCACATTTACGCCGAAGCGATCCACGGTAACAAGGCGCAAAACGCCCGGCAGCGTTCACTCACGAACTTCAAAGCGAAACAAATTCGCGTGCTGGTCGCCACAGACATCGCCGCTCGTGGTATCGATGTTGACGATCTCGAATACGTGATCAACTACGAAATTCCAAACGTCCCGGAGACGTATGTTCATCGAATCGGACGGACGGGACGCGCTGGTGCATCAGGGACGGCGATTTCTTTCTGCGCACCGGATGAGAAGCCATATCTCAAGGACATTGAGAAACTGACGAACAAGCGGATTCCTGTCGCTCACGATCATGGCTTCGCAAAGTCGGAACGACCCAACCAATCGGCTGGGGGATCTCGCGAGGATGACCGTGGCCGTCCCACGGAATCCCCGAGTATTCAATTGAGGCCATCGCAACCCCGCTCGCATGCTCCGCAAGGCGGACGACCTCAAGATGGAAGATTGCAAGGCGAACGTCAGCAGAACGGAAGATCACAGAACGCAAGACCGCAGGGCGGCAGACCACAGAATGGAAGGCCTCACGGCGGAAAGCCGCAAGGTGGAAAGCCTCAAAATGGGAAGCCCCAAGGAGCCCGGCCGCAAAACGGAAAACCCGCTCAGGGAAGGCCCAACTCGGGAAGACCAAACGCTGGTCGACCCGAGCGGCCAAACCAACAAGAACGCTCACAAGGCCAGGGCCAGGCTAAGAGTCGTAACCGTGGCAGAAATCGTGAGGACTTCCGGTAGTTCAACTACCATTCCCGCATTCTAGCGGTCTCGGGTGTCCTGGGAATCCGGCGAAGCCTCATACCCGGCAGCTGGCTCATATTTGAAGTTCCTCGGCAACCATGCGTGCCGATTCGTGTTCCTGTAGTATGCGATTTTTTTCGTTCCTACGAATTGCATCGGTCGTCACCGTGCTCCTAGCGACACTCGGCGTGACCGCAGGCATTGGGCAGAATTCGCTCCAGCGCTCAGGCCGGCATTTCACTTTCGGTATCATTGAAGGCCCCGAGAATCTTCCAGGCGCCGACCTCTCTTCATTATCGCTGATCTTGACCGTGCTCAGCCCGTACGATGGATGCGGCACGATCACTTCGCCAAGTGGATACGCCCAGGATTTTTCGTTCACGGCCATGCAGGCGACAGTCATTTCGCTTCCGACGAAACTGATTCACCTGAATGATCTTGGCAAAACATCCAAGGGCTTGATTGTCCGGACAAACGAGCCGGTGAACCTTACGCTGCATGACTTCATCCTCGAAGCAGGCGATGCGACTCAACTTTATCCAGACGAATCGCTCGACACGGATTACATGGTCGCCGAGTGGGGTGAGTGGGATGACGCGATTCTTAGCCAAGACACGACAATTGGCAGGCTCGAACCCAATCATTCCGAGATTCTCGTAACGGCTCCGCAGGACAACACGGTGGTCACGATCACCCCTTCGGTGTTGACGATGCTAAAGCAGCCGGCGAATGTCCCGTTTACCGTCACCTTGAATGCCGGTGAGTGTTACATTGTCAAAGCCGACTCATTCGGTGTTCCTACAAGATCATCGCTTTCGAACTCCACTGTTGTTTCCTCGAAACCAGTCAGTGTGATCGTTGGGACAACGTGCGGTTATGTCCCGCTAACGGTCGAGTCCTGCAATGAATTGATGGATGAGATCCTTGGGAAGCGCCACTGGAGTCAGCATTATTATATTTCTCCGCTCGGCAATGCGGACGGTACCGATACGGCCAATGTGCGAGCTCTTCTGACGAGCGACCGTCCGTTTAATTTTTCGGTCAATGGATCTCCGGGATTTGCACCAGGCCGTATTGCGCTCTCGTTTCGGGGTGCAGCCGATATCACCGCGAGTACGCCAATATCGCTTCATGAGCTGGCGGTCGGCAACTCACAGGTACTCAACGGTCAAAGCGATCCAACGCTGGTCAGTATTCTTGACAGTTCACTCTGGGCAGACACTTTGCTTTGGAATGCGCCTCTCTTCGCTGAGTCGCCATACCCGTTCCGGCACTATGTCTCCATGATTTACCCAACTCCTTCGGAAGGCCAGATCCGTCTGGACAATCAGTTGATCGGCTCTCTTGCGGGGACCCGGTCACAGATTTACAGGAGCGCGCAATCGACGCTTGTTACTCCCATTTCACCAGGAGTCCACAGCCTCACATCACCCGTACCGGTTTTTGCTGTCGCTGCCGGTTGGCAGTCGGCGGATGCATATACTTTCCTTCCGGGGACGATATCTCCTGAAGTACGCCGCGATACGATTAAGCACACGCTGAACGTTAAAGTGGATTCAGCGATGGCGTGTCACGATTTTCGAGCGACGTTCTCAGTCAGCCCGCCATTCGCGGATAGCGAAGGTGTCATGAGCCTGACTGTCACGGTTGCGTTGGACCCGCTCATCACGTCGTTCTCCGGATTCCAGTCGCTATTACCTCCAGAGAGTGCCTCGATCTCGATCGATTCCACGACACCGGGATTCATAACGGTGAACATCATTGCTGAACCGAGCATAATCGATAGCCCGCTCTTCCGGCTAATCTTCCATGGCGAGCGGACCGCCGCGCTCGCAGTGCTGACACCCGGCGCAACTCTATGTGCCGACGCCATCGAATTGCTCGAAACAACCCCGGCCCAATTCCCGGTACTCGCCGCGACTGAT
The DNA here is from genome assembly GCA_030706745.1 of Bacteroidota bacterium. Lineage (NCBI taxonomy): Bacteria > Pseudomonadati > Bacteroidota > Bacteroidota bacterium. The sequence continues at coordinate 57,055 of JAUZNX010000002.1, read as the reverse complement.
ACACTCCGGCATGCGCTCACGATGGATTCCTCGGCGGCAATCCTATGCAAGCCACTTGAGCTTCACCTGCTGCTCGATTCTATACTGGGTGCGAACGAGAGCTTTTTGCCAAACAAAATCGAAATCACGTTTGACACGTCACGTTTCGAATTCAAGAGTGTCACAACGACCGGATTGCTCCGAACGCTGCCGGTTACGACCACAGGCGGGGCAAACGGCGAATTAATCGTCACGATCGACACCAGCCTCACGGTCAACGGAAACGACTCGTTGTTACTTCTTACCCTGCTCCCCCGAGCTGAAGCGAACAACACTCCGATTCATGCACGGCTCACGTATTTGGTGTGCGACCAATTGCACACAAAGGATATCACGCTGCCATTCAGTGTAGTCGTAAATGTGGATACCACTACGACCAGGCTCAGCATTATGACAGCTCCCGTTAGCTTTGGCAATCAGGCTTCAGCGACAGTCATGTTGACAGGCTTGCCCATCGGTGTCAGCGTGACTCAGTTTATGCTGTTCGTGACATACGATCACGGCCTGCTCCGGTGCACTGGCGCCGGGACTCAAGGAACGCTAACCTCCGGCTGGGGAAGCACGCTTCTGACTGGAGTCGCTACCGACACACTCCGCTTTACATCGACGAATGGTCCGCTCGGGATTTCGGGCACGCTGACAAATTTGCTCTTCCAGACTTTTGTCGCGAACCCGACATCATCTCCGATTGGCGTGCAAAGCACACTGCCCGCGCAGATCATGTCCGGGCCTGGGGCCGGCTGCGAGATTCTGTATTCATCACGTGCCGTCTTCACGACATTCACCGGCAGAGACCTGTGTGGCGATAGTCTTCTGCGTGGCTTTATGCGAACAGGCAGCATCTTAATCCAGCGCGCGGAGCAAACACAGGATGGAGCGCTGGATGTCACACTCTCCATGCCACTGGCACAAGCACTGACAGTTTCGGTTTCGGACGTGCTCGGGCATTCCGCTTTGGGTGAAATCGTGCAAGGTTCGCCGGGCGAGCAAACGGTGCATCTACTGCTAAACGATATCGCCTCGGGCACCTATCTTCTGCGAATTGAGGGTCTTAGTGGGCGTGCAACCCGAAAAGTCGTCATACTTCGGTGAGCCGTTGCTGTAACTTCGGGCCTCGGGAAGTGTTTTTACAATATGGCGGTCAGTCCAACAGTCCTGGGGCGGGTGGCAACCGGTGCGAGCATTCGCATCTCAGGACATCGTGCATCCGCGAAAAAAAGAACGTTTGAGATTGCTTCTTCCACAGGTTCAGTTGGGCCCACAGATCCTCCCGCTGCAGCAACCAGCCAATTCGAATCATTCCTTGCCACAGCATCGGATCTCGATCTGTTGGTTACTGCGACGGCAGAACCTCGCGACCGCGCGGCGGCGGATCGGGCTTTCGCGGAGCTGTACAAGCGCTACAAGAATGATGTTTATACCTATTGCCTTCGGATGATGGGCCGCGATGCCGACCGGGCCAGCGATTTGTTTCAGGACGTGTTTATTCGTGCCTACGAGCGTGCGGATCAATTCCGAAGCGGCTCGAATGTTCGGGGCTGGCTGTATACGATCGCGCGCAATCTCTGTTTGAATGCATTACGGTGCCGGCAAGCGGTGGATTCGCTCGAACTGCATCCGATGCTCGCAAGCCGAGATCGCAGCCTTGCACCCGAATACGATGAAGAGCAGCACTTTTTGCGAGACCGAATAGAGAATGCGGTCGCCACGCTACCCGAGGAATTCCGCGAAGCGTTTGTACTCCGCGAGTTCGATGGATTTAGTTATGCCCAGATCGCGCAGATGACGGGCACGTCGCTTTCCGTTACCAAAGTCCGGATCTGGCGCGCGAAGGAGAAACTCCGAACACTGCTCCAACCTTATCTTGCAGAATGAAGAGGAAGATATGACACTCGAAGAAAATGTACTTGCCTATTTGGATGGCTCGCTCGATGAGTCATCGAGTGCCGAGCTGCTTCACACGCTTTCGACAAGTCCGGAGAAGCGCGCGGTGCTCGATGAGCACTTGCGTATGAACGATCTGCTTGCCGCTGGCCGGAGGCCATTTGCCGTACCCGCGAGCGCCGAACGTCAACTTGCCACGCGGTTGCCTGCACTCGGCAGCGCCATCGAGCGCACGATCCTGCGTCCCACCGGATTCATTGGCTCAGGATTCCGCGCCGTCCAATCGTTCTTCAGCGATCATGCCATCATCGCGGCATCCGCCGCCGGCATACTGGCCACTGCCGGCGGACTCTGGTGGAATGCCAGTCGCATTGATCCTCCTATAAGCCTACCGGCAAGCTCCAACTCGCCGGTGGTATCGCTTCCCAACCAGATGGCTACGAAGTCCGAAGTTGGATCAACTGTTCGCGGCCAGCATCCGACGTCGGCAATCAATCAACCGTCCTCGATGGCCCCTCATTCGTCGCCCGCGATTGCGCGTTCTTCTTCGAGATTCGGTCAACCATCGTCAGCGATCGCGCACTCTGCCTCGATGACTGCGCGCCCAGCATCCGTTATCGCACACGCACCATCTATCACACATCGTCGAGCCGAGATGGTCGCTCGCTCTTCATCCGAAGCATCGGCACAACCGGCGCTTGGCCCACAGGACGCATCGATTTTCATCGTTGGGCAACCGACTATGTATGCCGACGCTGCCATTCCATTTCCCACGGTGCGAATGCCGCGCACGTTGCATGAGATTACATTCGGTTTATCGCGCGATCGTGTGCACCCGTTCTCCGTCGGCTTGAATATGGCGGCGAGCGGTTATTATCTGCCCACGTTTGGTCCGTCGAGTACTACTTCGCCGATACGGAATTACGCTCCTGAAATTACGGTAGACTATGATCTGACGGAGTCTTTCGCGTTCGGGATGGAAGCAGGAATTGGGTGGTATGGAAAATTGGGGACGCATTTTGTGCTCGATCCGTCGCTCAATAATTCGAATTACGCTCGCGGGACTTACTTGAGCGATATTCAAGGCACGCAAGCCTACTACGTCCGCGCATCCACGCATGTGACGCTTGCTCCGACGAGCGACTACCCGGTGCGGCTGGGCCTATCGGGCGGATTCGCGTTCGAAGGGAGCGCGGAGCCCTGCGCGACTCTTTCCGCCGGTGTCTCACGCGTGCTTTCGGATGATTTGACACTCGATTTCGGTCTGGTCGCGAGTGGCATTTGGGGAGTGGCAGCGGTCGATGCCGCGTCGCAGATACCTGCGGGCGTTACCGGTATCGTCCATGCCGAGACGTCGGCACAACGAACGTTTACTTCGGCAGTCGGACTTCGCGCCGGATTTCGATACCGCCCATGATCGTACGCTCTTTTCTGCTGATCGCGTTTGTCGCACTTGGCGCGGGGTGTTCGCAGTCGCTTCCGCCGACAATGAATACTCCCCCGTCAAGTCAACCGGTGGACTTCTTTTGGACGCTCTCCGCGCTGGAATCGGGGATGCACTACTATATGTCGCCGACAAGTGACTCCAACGATCACTTCCTCATTTCGAACGACGGCAGCACTGTCTATGATCAGACATTACGCCACGATGCGTTTCATATCAGTTCGTGGCGTGATACAATTTCGATTGACAGCATCGGTATGAACTCGATCTTCAGTCTGCCGGCCGGATATTACTTTGGCGATTCCGCCGGACGTCGTCCCGGCGATCTCAAATTGCTGGAGCGCACCGGACTACATGATAGCGGCTCCTGGCCGGCCGGTTTGCTTCAAGGGCCTGGGCTCGGAGCGGGTATCACGATCACCGCGCATATTCTCGATCACTTCGATACGCTGCTCGTGCCGGCGGCCATCGGACCCGTTGCTTCCGTCTCGTATGGAGAGTCCTATGTCATTCGTTACACGCATGATGACGCCAGCGGCCAGATGTCCCCAAGCTTTCCGATTTACTGGCAAGTCTATTTTGCGCGCTCAGTCGGACCGGTCCTCATCGAAGAGTATTCGGATACCAGCGGCTTCTCCAATAGCATGAAGCCACATAACCTGCAATCGCAAGCGGTGTTGTGGCGGAAGTAGTCCCGTTCTTAGTTGCCGCGGAGCGGCTATTCTTTCACTAACTTAATCGTCCGCACTTCCCCAGTGCCGAGAGTTATACGCAGATAATACACGCCTGCCGGTTGCTGCGAGAGATCGAGCGTGAAATCGGTCGAGCGCGTAGCAGCCTGTTCGAGGACGCTCTCGCCGAGAAGGTTCTCTACAACAAGATGCACTACCTTACCGGCGTGGATGCTGACGAGACCATCCGTAGGATTTGGAGAAATTTCAACCGCCGCAGCACTCGTGACGGGAGTGACACCCGCCTTGAAATCCGAAAGCGGGCGTTGCCAAAGACCGCGTAGATAAGTGACGACGAAAGCGGTTTGGTTTGTCACAGTGATCGCTCGTGTCAGAGGCTCTCCGTATGGACCCCAATCCCATTGATTATAATTACTCCAGGTTTGGCCGCTATCCGCGGAACAGTAGACTCCACCCGCATCCAGCACAGCAAATATTCTTGTTCCAGTAACGGCAAACTCCACCGCGCTATCGCATTCTAGTAACCCAGTACCAATATTATGCAAGCCAAGACCATTGTCGCTGTGGTACCAAGTTGTCCCACTATCGGTTGAACGATAAACACCGTAGCTCGTGTCTCCATCGTGCCCGATCGTCCCGGCAAATAGACAGGTACCAAGGGTGGTGAGAGAAATGACTTGCGCGGGGAGAGAAATGTTGTAATAATTGGAAGGCAATCCCTTATTAACGGTCGTCCAACTCAACCCGCTGTCGGTCGAACGAAAAACTCCGTATGAAGATGTCGCGGCATAAACGTTCGAACCAGAAACGACAAGAGCCTTGATTAAAGCGTCCGAAGGTAAGCCATCACTTCTCTTAACCCAACTAGCACCAAAGTTTGAAGAATAGAAGATGCCTGCTCCACCAGCATACAAGTTGGTAGCGGCCCCAACAAGAGCGCCGGTGTTAAGGTTGATCGCTATGGCATTTGCTGGTAAACCACTGCTAACGGAATCCCAAGTAGTACCATTATCTGAAGATCTGAAAACAAAACCGCTATCTCCAGCTACCGCGAATAGATGTGATTCATCTGCGAGAATTGGACCAATACCATTGGTTCCTAGTCCGCTACTGATATTGATCCAGGTTATCCCATCGTTGCTCGAATAAAACATGCTGCCTATATCCGTAAAATATACGTTAGTGCCATTCGATGCAATATGGGCATATACTCCCCCTCCCCAATGAAGATTGGATGCAACCCATTGCGCTAAAATCGCTCGCGAGGAGAGCGGTAAGATGAGCCCAGCAACAATAAATATTCGCAACAACTTTGTCATAATCACTCCTCAATTCCAACGATCATAACCCGAACACGGTTATTCGATCATCGCACCCAACATAGACCTTTCCGTTAATCACTGTCGGTTCGATGAAGGCCATACCAGCATTAGGGTAGCCCTCTGAAGTGTTAGGATAACCTGAAAATTGAGGTGGAGGATTGTCCGTCTTGTAGTGAGCATAGAGCGTATCCCATGAGCCACAATCCCCCTCGAAAAGGCAATGAGCAGGAATGTCATTAGGGTCACTCGCTAAGTTTGCTGCGTCAAAAGCCCTCAAAGTTAGACCAAACTGATTCATGCTACCACTGATCGAAGGATCACTTCGCCGAACGGCCCACACAATGCCAGTTCCCGATATCTGTTGGTTCGAAGAAACCACCGGCGTTGCGCCACCCTCTCCAGTGAAGCTGTCATTTGAAGGAGGTCCATTTACGCTGAGCTTTCCGTCGTGTAGCGCTAAAGCTCTCAGCTTACCCAATGCCGACGGCAAATTTTTTGCAGCTCCACGGCCATTCCCGCAATAAAATATCGTTTGACCACCTGGTCCATTAAAAAAAGCAGGTCCACCCCAGACACCTGGGTCATGTCCGGGATCCTCGGATGTATAATAACCTGGAGGCAACAGAATGCTATCAACTGCATTTGGATTAGATACAGGTCCGGGATTTTGGTCACCTCCCAAAGCCTCTGGATTCATGCCAGCGGTAGAACCCGATTTGGGACATGGCGGCCAGTTATTACCGCTAATTTCAACATAGCCCCCTAAGTCATCCCTACTCAACAAGAGCACATTTCCATCCTTCCCGCAAGTAACCAAGAGACTTGGGACGCCAGGAATAATCATAATCCCACCCGATCCGAGATCAATGTCATTCGAATTGAGTGTGTCTTGATAGCTTGGAGTAAACCAAGAGATCACTTGAAGTTCCTTAGAGAGCTTCAGCACAGAGTTTCCGTAATTTGGGCCTCCGATATTTGCATTATAGATACCATTGCCAGTGGTGCAATAGATTGCCTCACCATCACTCGCAAGGCCCATCCCACCCATCCAAATCGATCCACCTCCATAATTATACTCGAGAGGATCGGAAGCAGGGGAAGTGCAAAAGATGTTCTTTTGTTGCAGTGTAAAGGCATCATACGACATGATCCAGCCGTGGTACGCTAATTTGTTAGCATCATCTTGAGCGCCAAATGCCACATAAACGACGCCGTCGAGAAGGAGCAGCCCTGGACGCTGCAATTGCCACTGCGGAAGAAATGTAACGTTCTTCCCATCGCCACTTCCGACCCATTGGTTCGGATTTGGGTCTGGCAGTACTCCTGAAGTTCCAGGCACAGACCCAGCTATTTCAATGGGGCTGTTTGGACGCTCTTTGCCAGTTATGACATCAAGAGCATGAAGATAAAAGTGAAATGTCACATTTGCGCCAAACGTACGCTTGCTCTTCGAAACCACATACATCGTTGGCGTTGAGCAACGAGGGCATCCGCATCCGCAATTACATCCGCAATCGATTACTGGAGTCCCTGTAATACCTATGTATGGTGCTATATTCTCATATGTTTGGGGAGATCCTGTCCAGTCACGGGAATCGAAATCGCTTGGAACTGCCGGGACATCCGCTGCCGGTAGCAATGAAGTCTTCCATAGATACGGCATTCCGCCCAGCTCGCCATGATGTGGTTCATCGGCGTCGAACGCATACACTGTGTCCATTTCAGTCGCGATGAACAAGACGTTATATGCTTTGCCCTTTTCAGGAAAATACTGATGGTGCATGTAAAGCGGCTGAGCATAAATCGGACCATCGAGCGGCTTCGGATGATGTGGCGGCTTGAGGTCCGCATCCATCAATGTAAATAACTGCCTGAGCTGTGACACGTTAGCGACGGTTAACTGCGTCTCGTATGGGTTCCATCCCGTTCGTCCGTTATTGTAATGTTGTGTCAAGACCGAATATGGGACGTGGCTCACAACCGTCACCGCCGGACTAAGCGGGCTGGTTCCAGCAGTCGTTGTAACGGTCGCTTGAATCAGATCGCCAACCTTCAGCGAACAAACAGCCAGTGGAATTTCCGCTGGCGGATAGACTGGATAGAAACCGGGTGGACAAGGAGAAGTCGGTGTCGCACCTCCTGTCGCGTCAAAGAGCATTGGCAGCGGAGGCAGGATGGTAGCGGCAGCCACCTCCAGGTCAGGAAGGCATTCGTGATTTGGGACAATACCAGAACCTCGCCACACCCCATTAACGTAAACATCGACGATCCCTCCTTCCGCGCCATTCACCGTAACGCTTCTCATGCAATCGTCAACCGGGCCGACTAAGACCGGTGCCGTGACCGGCGGCGGCTGGGTTGGTGGCCCTGGAGGTTCAGTCGGTGGCGTGAGCGGCGTATACGGTGTATTCGGCGGCGTGTACACCGAGTCCTGGTGCGATGGTTGCTGATACGCTGGGAAACCGGCATTTCCCACCGCGGTCCCGGGCTGCGGGATCTCGTGACTCTGCGAAAGTATTCCGTCGATGATCGGCATAGCGCGTGACAGTTAGGCGACGATCCACTCCATTGGAAACAGACTGTAGTTGCCGACATTATCGACGATGCGGATTCCCATCGAGTATCGTCCGGGTTTGAGGAGTGTGACCGAAAGAATGTGGCCGGTGCCGCCGTAGGTCACCGGTGCGCCCGGAAACGCAAAGACGGGAATCGTGCCGGTTGCACCTGCCGTAAAGTCCCCGCTCGTGTAGGAGTTATCGCGGAAGCCCAATTGCACGTCAGTGCTTGTTGCGCCGCCGGTGAAGTCAAGAAAAATATTATTGGTAAACGGCCCGGATTTGAGATACATCAATCCTTCGACGACCAAAGGCAATTGCGGGTTGTTGGTCGTCATGGCATGGGTTCCATTCCAGTTGTTAGCGAATTCGACAGATGCGAAGTCCTGCACGTTCGTCGCGGTGAGGAAAGATGTCGTCGCGACTACGCGCGGACTCACCTTCATCGGCGGCGCGACCCCACGTGACCGCCTGGAGCCAATTGATGCTTCGAAGAAATGTCGCTGTCTGCGTCGCGCCGGTATTGTCCTGGAGCGTCGCGGTGCTGATCAGGCTGCGCGGGTCAAGCGTATCCATCGTGGCGAGATCGAACCATGATTGTGCATTCATAGGATTGAGCTGTTATGTTTGATAGAAATGGTTACCGAAATCTTCGGCTTTCAGTCCCCTTCGAGAGCTCAATCAGTCGGGTTCGAGAGAGTCGTCGACTCAATATAGCGATGAAGTGGGCGAAAGTCAAGCCTTATCGGATGAATTTAGAATCATTATTTTTGGGATTGAGTACCGATCTCAGAAATCCATCTTATATTTATAATCAAGATTATAGGCACCCATGCTCATTGAAAAAAGATGATATTTCGAATCTCAAGTGTGGGCCGGGCGTTCATTAAATGACAATTCAAAAGAGAGAAACGATGAATTTAGAAAAGCGGCAAATCGAGTCAGGAGAGGCATAATTCATTAAAATCAAACATAAGAGAGAAATTAATTCATAATTTACATTCAAGGAGACAGGTAAAAGGCTATGCTGAGTTCAAAAGAATATCCATCGGAGCGCGACGAGCAATTTCGCGTGTTGCTGCTTCATGCCTTTCCACTATCGAGCGCGATGTGGGACGCGATGATTGCAGAATTCCAAAACCTGCGCGATGACACCACCATCGTCACGCTCGACTTCCCCGGCTTTGGCGAGGCCCCCCGCGAGGAAGGCTGGACGATGGCGGGGCTGGCGAACGCAATCGAAGCACTCCTCTCCCGCAAGGGCGAGGGCAACAGAAGAATAGTCGTGGCGGGTCTTAGCATGGGCGGCTACGCCGCGCTCGAATTCTACCGCCAATTTCCGGGATCGGTCCGTGGACTGGTGCTATCGAACACACGCGCCGCCGCCGATACGGAAGCAGCAAAACGCGCCAGAGAGATCTTCGCGAAAGATGCGCTGAAGCGGCGCTCGGAAGCGGGCATCGAGCGGCTCTATCCTGGCTTCGTTAGCGAATCGACCGATCCGAAAATTGCGATCGAAATCCGCCAGTGGATGTCCGACGGCTCTGGCGAAGCCATCGCCGATGCGCTCCGGGCGATGGCTTCGCGGCAGGACTCCACGGATCTGCTTCCGCTTGCAATCGTGCCATCGCTTGTGATCGCAAGCTCGCATGACGCGGTGATCCCGGCCGAAGAGATGCGCGCGATGGCAATGCAACTTCGGGACTCGACGTTTATCGAATTCGATGCGGCGCATCTTTCGGCCGTCGAGCGGCCTAAAGAATGGGCCGAGGCACTCGCAAGTTTTTTGGAACGTGTGACATAAATGATCGATCTGAAATCTCCCGCCAGAACCGCGAAAATCGATTTTGCTTTAGCACGCAGACAGCCGGCACTGACTGTGGTGCTCGAGAATATTCACGATGCGCATAACGTGAATGCGATCCTCAGGTCATGCGATGCGGTAGGCGTGCTGAAGGTCCATTTGCTCTATACAATCGAGAGCTTCCCGCGACTCGAATTGACATCGGCAAGCGGCGCTGACAAATGGCTCGAGTACGAGCGACATACGAGTGTCGAGGGTTGCTTCGCGGGTCTTCGAGACGAGGGCTTCCAGATTCTGGCGACCGAGCTCGATGCCACGGCGCGGTCGTTGTATGATTTCGATCTGACGAAAAGTACCGCCATTGTTCTGGGCAACGAACACCGGGGAATTTCTAAAGAGGTCAGTGAGATGGCAGACAGCCTCGTCTATATTCCGATGATGGGCATGGCCGAAAGCTTGAACGTCTCGGTGGCAAGCGCGGTGTGTTTGTTCGAGGCACTGCGGCAACGGAACGAAGGCGGTCTGTATCGCGCACCGCAACTTTCGCCGGAGGCACTCCGTTCGAAGAGGCTCGAATGGCAACTGAAGTAGTGGATGGCTGAAAGTGGAGAGTCAAGGTAGAATAGCACTGATCGCTGTTTAGTACCCCAGCACTATGCTCCTCCCCGTTCTCCATGATCCGTTATCCATTATCAACTACCCGCTTTCTTGATAAACATTTCTCTCAATTTCAACGCCGGTCCATGGTGGATGTATGTCGGACTGCTGGCCGTCAGCGTCCTGCTTGCTATCTGGTCGTATCGAAATACGATTCCTCGGACGACCCGCTACCGGCGGAACTGGTTGATCGCACTGCGCTCCGCGGGACTCTCGGCGCTATTGCTGGCAATTTTTCAGCCTATCATTAGCTCGACGAGTTCGGAAAAGATCACCCCAAGCATCGCGGTGGTATTGGATAATTCTCAGTCGATGATGCTGCCGGAGAAAGGTCATACGATCGAACCGGCCGCAGAAACCAGGCGTGATGTGATGCTGCGAAGTGCACATGATGCCATCGGAAGCTCCATCCTCAGCGATGCCAGCAAGACCAGTCTATATACGGTCGGCGATCGGACGGTACCATTTCCAAATAAGACTCCGATCGATAGCTTGCGTGCAACAGCCTCCGCAACCGATTTGGCGAGTCTGTTCAGCTCCATCAAAGAAGCTCGAGCAACCAAGAATATTGAAGCGATCGTCCTCTATACTGATGGCGCATTCACCGCCGGCGAGAATCCGATCCATCTCGCTGAAGAGCTTGGCGTGCCGGTCTATGCTGTCGGCATGGGAGATTCCACAGAGCCACGAGATGTTGCGGTGACAGAGATCTTTACGAACGAGGTCGCAACGGTTGGCGCGCCACAGCCCGTGGACATTACGATCCATCATGGAGGTATTAAGCCGGGTGAGCATGTTACCGTCGAGCTTTACGAGGAATCGCAAAAGATTGGCGAGCGACCTATTGAGTTGACCCAAGCAAGCGGCGATGAAGCGGTGAGCTTTCAGTATACTCCGACCTCGGAAGGCGTAAAGAAACTGACGGCCCGAGTCTCACTACTTTCGAATGAAGCGACGGAGAAGAACAATCTTCGAATTGCGTATGTCCGTGTTCTGAAGAATAAATTCCACGTCATTCTATTCGCCGGTGCACCCTCCAGCGATGTCGGCTTCCTAAGGCAGTACTTCTCCGAAAATCCGTCGCTCGAGCTTTCCACTTACGTCCAAAAGCAAGGTGCAGAATATTACGAAGGGACTCCGACTCGTGAAAAGCTCGGCAACGTCGATCTTGTCGTGCTTGCCGGTTGGCCAGTCGCATCGACATCTGATGCTTCACTTGCATTGGTCCGGCAACTTCTGACGCAGGAAAATCGGTCATTGCTGTTCCTTTCTTCCCACACACTTGATCTCGGAAAGCTCGGAATGCTTGGCGATGCACTTCCCTTCAGCGTCAGTTCGCAAAGCGCTTCCCAAGCAGAGATCAAAGTCGGCATGAGCCTCACTCCGGCATCTTCCGATCAGCCGGTCCTCCACCTGCCGCCACAAGAACGAGGCAAGATTACTTGGGAAGGCCTTGCACCACTCTTCAAAACTGAGACGCATTTCCAAGCACGTCCTGAGAGCCAAACGTTGGCGGAGGCAACCGTGCAAGGGGTCAAACTCGGAGAACCCCTTATTATTGCAAGACATATCGGTCATGCACGGCAACTCGCCGTCACGGGTTACGGCCTCTGGCAATGGAAGCTAACCTCCTTCGGCCGTGAGAAGGCATATACAAAGAAGGGAGACACAACCGCTGGCGCGATGAGTGCACTCGATCTGTTCCTTTCGAACTCGACGCGGTGGCTCACGACCGAAGAAGTTAATAAACGTTTGCGAATCGAGCCGAACCGCAAAGTCTATCAGGCCGGCGAACGAATCGATTTCCTCGCACAAGTCTATGACGAAAGCTATGTTCCGATTGAGCATGCTGATGTGACAGCACGCGTCAGCGGTGGCTCGCTAACAAAGCCGATCGACTTGGCATTCGAAGCCACGGGGAATGGGCGATTTATTGCCAACATCCCTGAAGGTCTTCCAAAGGGCGATTACTCTTATACTGGAACGGCCACCAAGGATGGCCGCGCCATTGGTGGGGATGATGGCCGCTTCAATGTTGGCGATTTCAATATCGAACTGGCGGAGCCTCGAATGCGAAGCGACATCTTACGTGCTATCGCTGATCGGACTGGAGGTAAATTCTATACACCGGAGACTGCCGGTAATCTACTGCATGATCTCTATGCGAGTTCACGCTTCGCGGCAAAAACGATTACGAATACGCGAGACTTCGAGTTGTGGAATAGCTGGCCGTTACTTGCACTGGCTTTATTATTTTTCAGCACTGAATGGTTCATTCGGAAGCGACTCGGAATGCTTTGATAATGACGAATGACAAATTGAAGATTGGGATTTTGAAGTCGGCTTCACGAGGAGCGAATGCCAGCATTCGTCATTTGTCATTTGTCATTTGTCATTCCATTCTTTTCCTGCTCCTCGCAACAACAACGAGCATTGCCAGCCCGACGGACTCGGTGCGTGATAGTTTCCGGCACTTCATCATGCCGACGGGCAAGCCAATTGAAGGTGGCTATTTGGGATTTTGGGAGTTGGCCTTTTTGCAGGCGGGGTATGGTGTTGGCGATGTGTTCTCGATAAGTGCGGGATTCACGATCATGCCAACGGTGGCGTTTCGATCGCAAATCGGATTCGTGCAAGGCAAGTTGACGTTCTTCGACGATCAAGGATTTTCCCTCGCCGGTGGACTCAACTTCCTTCGGCTTACGAGCGATAACACCTTTCTTCATCTCTTTGGAGTGCTGACCTATGAAACGCCCTCGGCATCTCGCTTCTCGGGAATGTTGTTCTACAAGATGACATCATGGACGCCAGAAGGTCCGGACAATCCTTTGATTCTTGTGAATGTCTTCCCGTATGGCTCATTCTCTTTTATCTATAATAGCGGACTCGGTGGGGGGCTTGGCTTCGATACTCCACTGCCAGGAAACCCGAACGTTCGGTTTGTAGCAGAGATCTGGAATCACGACTTGTCATCACCCAACAAGCTCGGGATCATCGGAGCATTACGAGTCGAGAGTGATCGTTTCTCAAGTGACTTTGGCTTTATGTACTTCACACTGCCACTCATCGCTCCAGTTGCGAATTTTGTCTGGCGATTTTGAATCGTATCGGGAAAGTAGTATGTTTGTGACGCGCAATACGAACATGTCCGTCTGTATTGCAGAACCGGCCAGACCGGAAGTGACTGTATCTTCACTCTGTAGGAAAATTATGACCAAACAAGTTAGCCTTCTTCTTTTCGTCTTCCTTTTCATTTGTTCCGCTATGGCTTTCGCGCAAGGCAAAAAAGCGCCAAGTGGACAATTTGCTTTAGGGCTGTATGTTCAAAGTCCGACGGGTCTCGATGCACCCGGAGGAATATCCCTCACGTATGCAGCCACTCCCGAAATGCAGGTGGGCTCTTATCTCGGATTGCTGGTCTTAAGTGGCGGTGGCAGCTCGAGCACGACATTCGAGCTTGAGCCTTATGTTCGCTACCTCTTTTATGGCTCAGTCAAACCATTCGTCCAAGCTGACTTATTGATTCTCTCGTTAGGCGGAGGGACAAATGTCGGCCTGGGCTTTGGCGGAGGGCTGGCTTATGCCATCAGCCCTGCGTTCAGTATCAACTTTGACATGAGTTTACTTGGCGTTGCCTTCACGAACGGTGGCGGAATCGAATTTGGATTCTCGAATGTAAAGGCTGGAGGTGAGTGGTTCTTTTGATCGCTCACTCAAAATAGTCCTCTATCGCTTAATGAGCCGGGCACCAAATCCTGGACGCAGCGCGGATTGACTGAAGCGATCAATGAGTTCTCGCTCGTGCAGGAAGTGAAGGATCTGACGCTTCACTTCCTCGGCGGACACTGAACTTTCAAGGATCTTATCGACGAGCGGCCGGCATTCGTCATATCGCAGCAACCGAACGCGAGTGGCCAGCGAACGAACATCAGTCGGTACAACTGACATTTCGGAAATCCCCATGCCGATGAGGATTGGCGTCGCAAGTGGATTGCTGCCCAGCTCGCCACAAATCGAGACTGGCTTGCCTCCACGGCGTGCAGCGTCTGCGGTCATCTGAATGAGGCGCAGCACGGCGGGATGCAGATCTTGATACAACCCAGCAATGAGATCATTCCCCCGGTCTACGGCCAATGTATATTGCGTCAAATCGTTCGAGCCGATCGAAAGGTAGTCAACCATTGGCAAGAATGATTCGGCCATGATTGCGGCGCTCGGAACCTCGATCATAATGCCGATTGGCATCTTCTCATCGAATGGCTCTTCCTTTATCCGGAGATCATGCCTGGCTTGTTCGAGAAATTCAAGTGCACGGACTAATTCCTCGGATGTCGTAACCATCGGGAACATGACCCGAACATTTCCACGCGCCGAAGCACGTAGAATGGCACGAAGCTGTGCCAAAAATAATTCTGGTTCATCGAGGGAGATTCGAAGGCCGCGCCAGCCCAGAAATGGATTATCCTCGCGGTATGACCCACTCAATACCTTATCACCGCCCACATCGAAAGTGCGAAGTGTAATATAGGCCGGGTGGAATCGTTCGACAAGATCCCGATATAAGATCGTCTGCTCTTCTTCGGTTGGGAAATCATCATGGAGCAGTAAGAAGTGCTCGGTGCGTACCAACCCAAGTCCGATCGCCTGGGATCCGGCGGAGGCAGCACTCTTGCTGAGGCGTTCCGCCTCAGAGATGGCAATTTCACTGCCAAATTCCAAATTCATCAGAACACGAACCGCATGACCATCTGCTGTTCGCGCGCCAGCAAAATCGGGTTCAAAATTGGGCGTCTCCAGCTCTGCTCCAGTGCCCAGGACAAAGCTCTGCTCCTGCTCGTATCCTCGCAGCGTCTCCAGATCAGGATTCACGATGAGCTCGCCTCGTTCGCCATCCAGGATCAGAAGGTCACCTGTCTCGATCCGCTCGGCTGCAGAGTGCAATGCAACGAGTGCCGGCAATCCAAGCGAACGAGCTAAGATCGCTACATGACTTGTTACGCCTCCTCCATCAATTGCAAATCCGAGCACACTCGAACGCGCGAACAGGATCGCATCCGCCGGAGTCAGACTGTCCGCCACAAGTACGGAAGGCACTTCGATCTTCGAGAGCCATTTCTTTCGATCGAGCAAATAGCGAAGCAAACGTTGCTTAATGTCTTCAACGTCATCGACACGTTCTCGCATCAACACGTTCTCGCCAGTCTCGAACATATGCTGATGTTCGGAAAACTCTCGATCGACTACGAAGGCCGCGGGCTTCAGTTCGTTCTTTATCCGCTGTCGAATCTTACTCAGGATAAACTCGTCCGAGACCATCATCATTTGTGCCTCAAAGATTGCACTCGCGGGAGTGCCGACCTTTTGCTCGGCGACTCTTCGGACTTTTTCAATCTCCTGTCTGGCCTTGACGACGGCTGCATCAAACCGCTCGATCTCGCGACCAACCTCAGCCACATCCAACTTGCGATCTTCGGCGTAGAGCAAGGTCCGGTGATAGCGGTATGCCGGACCGATGGCAATACCTCGACTCGCCGCGATTCCACTGAATCGCAGGAGCTGTCGAGGTTCACTATTTCGCGTGTCGATCACAGATCAATGCTGAGTTCTAAGTAAAGCACTCCATGCAGCGGCGTCCATAGGTGACTATAATGCGTAACTGACTATTCCTCTTCAAATCCCTTATCGAAGTAGCTGACTATTTCTTCTGCGGCGACATCCTCGTCTGGGCCATCGAGTTCGAGTTCCAGTTCGGAACCTTGCGCGGCCGCAAGTGTCATGACACCGATGATCGACTTACCATTAATCCGGAATCCATCCTTGATAATAAAGAACTCCGAATTGAACTTGCTCGCGAGCTTGACGATCGCAGCGGCAGGCCGGGTATGTAAACCAGCCCGGTTTCGAATTGTGACGGTCCTTCGTATCACTCGTAAGCGTATCCAGTACTAAAAATTGAAAGCAAATCGCGAGCAGGCAGTCGAGCCCTAGTGATCACGTCCCAGGAATGAACGGCCAAATGCATGAAGGCGCTCCCGAGCCTCGGATTCCGGGATGGCATTCAGTGATGCCTCGGCCTTCTGAGTTTCACCCAGTGCGGCAGCTCGTGCACGCTCCAACACTCCGAGTCGCTCTAATAGCCCTTGCATCAACGGAATATCTCTTGGTGTTGCCCGTCGGTCCCGAACCTTCTCCAGCAGCGCAAGATCTTCTCCAGCAAGCGAGGAATATTGCTCCATAGCAGCTGCAAAAAGAAATGTCCTTTTGCCTTCGAGAATATCGCCACCGGGTGTCTTTCCGAAGGTGCGTTCATTCGCAGTCAGATCGAGCAGATCATCCATGATCTGGAATGCAAGTCCCAAATGATGCGCAAATCCTCGTACTTCTTCAACATACTGCCCCCCTCCGGCGAGAGCACCGAGCACAGCCGCAAGCTCAAAAACCTTAGAGGTCTTGAGATCGATCATGTCGATATACTCACTAATCGCGATAGTCTTTCGCCCTTCGAATTCCTCATCGAGTGCCTGCCCCTCGCAAACGGCGCGGAAGCCCAGCGCGAATTCGGTAACAATGCGGCCTAACAATGGTGACTGGATCATTGCCAGAGCTTGGTTTGCCAATGCCATGAGCCCATCGCCGGCTAGAATTGCCGTGCTGACCCCATACGTGGTGTGTAATGTAGGAAGACCTCTTCGTGTACTGGCATTGTCCATGATGTCATCATGGACCAGCGTAAAGGTGTGGAGCAATTCGACGGCGCAAGCTGCATTGAGGGTCGCATTCGTTACTTCGCGCGATTTTGAATTCGCAGAGGCAATGTCTGACGTGAGTAGCGTGAGCATGGGCCGCGCTCGTTTGCCACCGGCGCGAAGAACGTCGCCGATCGGGACATAAAGTGATTCCGGGGTGGCAGGCACGAGCGATAGAAGCTGCCATTCCATTTCATGCAGCGAGTCGGAACCGTCATTCATGAAGGATCTCATAATTTCGTTGGTAGCCACCGATCTTTGATTATTTTTGTAGCGGTAGTAAGCTTCATCAAGTTGTTCGTGCGTTTGCTGAGGGAAGCTTAAAAGGTACTAAAAATCACTCCATAGCTTAAAGAAATCTTCCGGCCGGGCCTAAAGGCCTAGCCGAATAGTGCGAATCTTGCAGGAAGCACGGTTTTTGCATTGTTTCAATGAGAATCAACATCGGCTTCGTAATGGCAAACTACTTCCGGAGCTTGCGCGTTGCCTTACCGGGGTTGTTTTCTTCTCTTACTAATTAATTTTCGCAGCTATGCGCATACTCGTAATTGAGGACGAAAAAAAAGTCGCTCGCTTTCTAGAACAGGGACTTCGCGAAGAGAAGTACGACGTCGATGTCGCGCTCGATGGCGAAGAAGGGCTACAGCGAGCCCTTTCGGAAGCATATGATCTGATCATTACAGACATCATGATGCCGAAAAAATCGGGCATCGAGGTCATCAAGGAGGTTCGCGCAGCTAAGCGCAATGTTCCTATTCTCTGTCTGACCGCCAAAACCGAGATTGGTGAAAAGGTTGAAGGTCTCGATGCCGGGGCCGACGATTACCTGACCAAGCCATTTCTTTTCGAAGAGCTTTCCGCCAGAGTGCGTTCCCTGCTACGTCGTTCGGATATCGAGAAGAAAACACAACTCGTCTCTCGCGATCTCGTGCTCGACACCGTGACACACACGGCGCGCCGGAAGAAGCCCGGTAGCGAGGAGGAGCAGCACATCCCGCTTACCGTAAAAGAATATGAGTTGCTCGAATATCTGATGCGGAACAAGGGCCGGATCCTTTCGCGCTCGGTTATCACGCAGCATGTGTGGGGCTATTCCTTCACCATGGGTTCGAACGTCATCGATGTCTACATCAAGCGGCTTCGAGAAAAAATCGATTCCGGCCAGGAAGAGAAGGATCGCTTGATCATCAGCGAGCGCGGCGTGGGATATGGTCTGAAGACATAAATGAAGCGCCCGCCTTTGATCCCGTTGGAATCATAGGCGGACGCAAGTCTTCGCAATCCGACACCAAGAAATGAAACCGGTGAGCCAGACGCCCACTACGTCCGGCCTAATGCTGGATCGTTATAGGGTTCACCGGGTGGCGTTGACAGTGTTCGCACCTTGCCCTGTAGCCCGGCCGGAGGCGCCCCGCGACGCGAAGGTTCGGAAGTGACCTTTCGGTCAACCGCGCCATCAACCTCACGGTCAACCGCCTGATCACTTACCGGGGTGCGACGTGCCGAATCAGATTGTGACTCGACCGGTGCACTTTCCCGTTGCGCGATGCCTCTTGAGCGTTCACGATCCATTGGCATGCTCACCGAACGGTATTGGCTGGTGAGGTTGCCGATGCAAGTGGACTAAGCCGTGCCAGTGGCGACTGGTTTGGTTGTGCCTGATTAGACGTCTGTCCCCTCAGCGAACTTCCGGCGTCCACCAGAAATGCTGAAGCAAGACCTCCTATCACGTTGGCACTACCAAGCACTCCTTCACCAATACCAGTATGGCTTGCGCCGGATTCTGATACATAGTTCATGCGTGGAGCGTTACGACTTCCACGGCTCTCGCCTCCCTTACGTCCAGCAGCTCGCGCTTCCTCGGGCGACCACTCGTGCGCCTTGCCTTTGGCATGCGCCGCGCGGCCGCCTTTCGATGCGATCCACCGCTGTTTCTCCTGGTTCATTGATGCAAATCCACGTTTACTCGTATTGGCCATAGTGTTCTCCATTTCGTTAGTGAGGACCGCGCGAATCGCGAACATTACTCGTTCATTGAACTACCCTGAGAGGTCTTGTTCGTTTGAGATGGGTTCGACTGGGATCCACGGTTTGGATTGCTCTGCTGTGAACCTTGCCGTCCGCTTTGCGAGCTGCTTTGCGAGCCGCTCTGCGAGCCACTTCGGGAGGTGTCCTTCGTGCCACTCTGAGAGCCGCTGCGCGAGGGAATCTGATTCGAAGAATTGCTGCGATTGTCACGTGATGGATTCTGATTCGGTTGATTTTGTGCCATGATGATTATGAGTTGATTGGGGTTGGAAAATGGTTGAAATACAAATTCTCGCCTTTTCCATGCGGCTGCAAGGCGCGGCTGCCTGGCGGCTGCCAGGCGGCCGCCAGCGACGACGCGCATCCGATGGATAGGCGATTGGTTCGTCACAACCATTGTGCCTGATTCCATTTCGATTTAACTCAGCCATTCACTTTATCCAGTACCACTTTGACACGACACCGCTTTCAGTAGCGCGACCTTGGGACCATTGGCAAAATTGGCTCTCGAACAAGCGGTCGTTCATCCTCGCATTCGGTAGGTGACACTTCCTACCTTCACCGCTTGCCCCGAGACACCGCAAAGAATTTTGAGTATCTTTTTTGTTTGTTTTTCATGAATCACGGTGTCCCTTAGCCCGCCATGTTTGGCCCATTGCAAAAATGCCGATATTTGCGTCCTATTCGTAATTCGTCATTCGTAACTCGTAATTGAAGTGGACCCCTTCCCCCTATTATAACAAGGTTCGACACCCGCGGCAACTCAATTTTTCGATGAATTTTTGAATATTATTGTAGGGACGTGCCGCGCACGTCCTGACTGCTGGTAGTACCCGAATGTCTGAGGTAGTCCGAGAAAGGACGCGCGCAGCACGTCCCTACGGCTGGACCCGAGTGTCTGTGGTATTCCGAGAAAGGACGTGCGCAGCACGTCCCTACGGCCAGTTCGCGCCCTCGCTTGGGCACCAGCGCCGGCAGGCACGACCGCCGCGGCGGATTGGTAGCCGGTGACGCCAGTCACCGGATAGCGATTGAAATGAGGAGCAGAGTCCTGGTAGGGACGCGATGAATTTCGCAAATATTTCGGAATTATGTACTTTGCTCACCAGAGGGAAAGGCGGGACGGAGAGTGAACTCCCGTTTGCTACTAGGTTTTTGGACTCTTCTTACTTCTCACTGGCTATTGGAGTTGCCTTCATCTCATTTTCCTTTTCAGCGCGCTTGCGGCGATAATACGATCTGACCCTTCTGAAGAGTTTGCCAATGCGCTTTCGACCGCCTCCATAAGCACGCTGGAAGCGGCTATACTCCACGGTGTAATTGGCACGAACCACGAATCTCTCTCGTACATAATCATACTCTCTTTCTTCGATATGGCAATAATAATCGTTTGCCATACCATGATAACTTATTTCTATGCGATATTTAAGTGGATTGTGTCCAGCAATGGTATCTTCTACCGGCCCGATGAAAAAGACCGGCACATCAAACTTTTTCGTCTCGCCAGGAGGAAGAGTAAATCGGGCGTCTGTCGGACCAAAGTGAAGCCATTCGTCCTTCATTGGCGGTGACCCCTTAATCGTTAGCAATAGATGGAAGGCAACGTCGAATATACTGGCGGCAGTTTGGCCTGAATTCTTAAGTGTCGTACCCAGCATAATCATTTTTTCAAGATGCTGCCCTTTGCCCGGCCCCCATTCAATCTCTTGCTGTACTCCGATTATCGGTTTGAACTGATTTAGAAATATCATTCGTGTGGTCGTGGCAGTGCGCCTGTTCGCCCACCACAATAAGATGGATGCTCCAAAGTTGAGGACCATAGCCACCGCAATGACGGCGTTCGAATTGCTTACTGCATTAGGGCCGGTCAGGGAATTGACAACCGACTGATAGGCGCTAATAATGGGACGAAGAAGCCAATCCATGCTTTCAGGGGACGTTAATCAGGCTGGCCCCTAACGCGTGCTCAATCCGCGCAATTGTCTTCAGTGTGAGGTTCGTTTGGCCCTCAAGGATTCGGCTTACAACGGAATCGCGCATTCCCGCTTTGTTGGCGAGCTCGCGCTGATTCATCTTCTTTTCTTCCAAAAGCTTCCGAATCCGATCAATTACAGCCCCCCGTTTTTTCTGGAATAGTCTCGCCGCTGGTGCCATGACTCTAAGAACCGGTTTGGCTCAAAAACAATTTCACATAAAAGCGAATTCCTCAGCATCTCGCCAAATTCGCTGTTTTACATATATGCGAAGCCATCAGACTCAGCCAAGTACACTTCTAAAGGCGTCCGTTCCTTTAGGTTCAACAATCGCAAGACTGATGACGGCAACCCGTTTCATGCTGGTTCTTCAAACAATAGCGGGACGCAGACTCACGCACGAACAACTCCTGAATCTTGGCTGAAAGCAGAAAGCGCATAGATAAATGTTGAATAGGACGAGGGCGCGGCTCCACATCAGCGTTTCGAATCGTTCCTGAAGCGTCTCATCTCCTTGTCGCCAGAGAAGGTCTAAAATATTGGAGAAGCAAAAAAGATTGCGAAAGAGGCCACAAAAACGCGACAACTGACTCTTTGCCTGAGCCTTTAAGCAACTTTGGCTTGCCGATTGCCGTATATTTGTATGTCTAAGTACTTTTCAGAACACAATTTCAAAAAGCACAGTGGCAGAGGGACTGAGATTTCAAGGGATACCCCCCGAGGATTTAGCTGCATTTGAAGCGATTTTCGTTGCCGACGATAAAGCCTTCGGCGAAATTCAGACTGCCTTAAATTCTGCTCCGAAGGATCTTAAGGCGTTGGCGATCATTGAGCATATCGCCAAGCTGACGAATGTGATTCCACGCGAGACGCTTAAGACTCTAATCGTATCTATTAAGAGTCTCTTATCCGCTATGGATAGATACCGGATTAAAGCAGCGGATGCAAGCAGGGACATTGTCGGACAATCTTTACAGCAAGGCCTGACGACCCTCAAGCGCGAAGATGCGGAAAAATACGAGTCACGATTATCGGTTTTCTTAAACAATCCGCAGCTTGTACTTTCTTCAAAAGCGCTAAACGTTCTTACCGATCATAACCGCACATTCGGAACGGTCCGAATAATAACTGATTTACGTCCGATTTTTGGGGAGGACCCTGCTGAAGAGCCGCACGCATGGATGCTCTACCACACCCTGCATCTACGCTGCAATCTTGGTAAAGATATTGAGGACGATATTTATGTTGCCCTCGATACAGCCGATTTAAGAGCAATGCAGGCGGCGATCGAACGTGCAACAACAAAACAGAAGATTCTGATAAATAAAATCAGGGGTTTCAAATTGGATTACCTAACACCTGACGAGGTAGAGGCCTAATATGATTCATTCGACTCTAAGAGCAAAGACCGCTTTCAGGGTTGCGAGGCGCAACTACTATGGAATTCAAACACCCGGAAAACATAATCCATTTGAAGCGATGGTGTTTTTCAGTTTTGATAAGTCTGAAATTGACATCACTACTGAAAATCTATTTATCGAATTCCAGCAAAAACTTTTCGAAGAAACTGCTGGCACGTCACGCTTTCGGGATATACTGATAAATCAGCATTATCGCTGGATGGTTAGCTTAGGGGAGCCGCTTGTTCCGATTCTTCTTCGAGAGCTTGCACTTGACCCATCCCCTATTTGGGCTACGCTTCTGTTCGACATTAATCGAATCAATCCTGTTCCACCAGAAGAACGACAAGATTTTAGGAAAGTTGTTGGTCGCTGGAGGGAATGGGGATACAAGGAGAAATATCTGCGTGACGACCGAGAAGGTCCCCGACATGCTCAGGGTTCGGTTGAGGCTATCTCAACCACTAACTGAGAAGAACCATACCCCTACAAGCCCGCCAGATCGGGCGTATAATTGCTTCGGATGGGCAATGTGTAGCATTGAGCTTCGCATAGATCCTAATCCGCCCGATGAGTATGCTTACGGGAATGTCTTTTGGCCCGCAGGATTGTCTCGCAATTATTCGAAAGACACGTTTATCGAATTATATAGGCGATTCGAATTCGAAAAGTGTGACGATGGACAACTTGAAGATGGGTTTCAGAAGATCGTGCTCTTCGTCGCGGATGATGAGGTTACGCACGCCGCGCGACAGCTTTCAAACGGGCAATGGACAAGTAAGCTAGGGTTTGAAGATTTGGATATGACCCACGTTGAAGCCGCCGTTCTTGCCGGCGAGAGGTATGGAGAACCAAAGATATACATGAAGCGGGCTAGAACCGAACCAGACCCCGAACCCCCTTCTGTTGCTAAGATGCCGCCGAATCCTCTATATCTGCGAAATAGAGTCAGGTGAGTCAAGTATATGATCGTGAAATCTTTGCAGTACCCCGGTAAACGCTCTCTCTGGTTTGTTGGAATAGCTGTTAGGAAGGCATTCAGATCTGATCCCTGAATGCGCAAATTCGGCGGCCAACCCGCTCCTACTTCGCTGCTGACGCGCTCGGCGGACGCCGCAGGGCCAGCGCTACGCCACCGGCGAGGATCATCGCAATCGAAATCCACTGGGCCATTGAAAGCCCGGCATAGAGCGGATTGATACGAATGAATTCGATGAGCAGACGCTCGACTCCCATCACGACTAAGGTAATCGAAAAAAGCTTTCCATATTGGGTCTCGTACTTCACTCGATACCTCCAAATCAGCGCGAAGGCAATCAGACAGAAGATCGTCTCATAGACCGGTGCGGGATGCACGGTTACCACTTCATCGAATCGGCTGATCCGCTGACCAAGTTCATCCTTGCCCACCGTGATCGAGGCGAGCGAATCGTAATGCCATGCGGCCCGCTCATCGGGATGCATCCGAAAATAATCGATCTCGGTCACGGTCGGCTTTGCCGTCCCTTGCGGATAGGACATGGCCCACGGCGCGTGCGATGGAATTCCATAATCGCCATCACCGGCAAGCTGGCAACCGATCCGGCCAATACCATACGCAAGCAATACGACGGGCGCAAGAATATCGGCAAAGAGCGAAAAGCGAAGCCGTTTGCGCTTGACGTAAAAATAGATCCACGCCATCGCAACGAGGAACCCGCCATAGAATGTAAGTCCGGCAGGCGAGAAAAGCTGTCCGATGGGATCATGGACAAAGTCCTGCCAATTTTCGAGAATGGAGAATATCTTACTCCCTGCAACTCCACCGATCAGCGCGATGATGGTGATCTGCCCGGCGATCCGGACATCGAGGCCGCGCCGCGCGAGCTCCTTCGTGAAAAAATAATTCGCAGTGAGGAATGCCACGGCCATCATGAGACCGAAGCTATACAAGGTAATGGGGCCGAGATGAAAGAGTACTGGGTGCATTCGAACCGTTAAACGGTTGGCTTTGCCGTTTGGTTACGTATTGCATGCGCTTGCTTTTTGGCTTCTTTCGATGGCTGCTCGTCGCCTGCACCGGCCGCGGTTACGATCGTTCGGACCGGGTAAACACGTTGCATCACAAACTCGCGTACCGTCTCCACCGGCGTTTGCCGCAATTTGGAATCGTCGGGCTGCAGAAGGTCGCCCCGCCCGCGCTTGATGGCCGCCATCTTTACGTGCGTGCCGAAGATGGCGGCGTCGGACATCAGTTCATCATGTACCGCGAGTATGAGCCATTCGAAACTGAGATTGTCCGCGAGCGCCTAAAACCGGGAATGACCGTCTTCGATATTGGCGCGAATATCGGCTACTACGTAACGCTTGCATCAATCTGTGTTGGCGAAACCGGTCGTGTCATAGCCTTCGAGCCGGCTCCGGAAAATCTGGAATTGCTCCGGCGGACCGTCACCGAGAATCATCTGGATAACGTGACGATCGTCGAGTGCGCGGTGGGTGCGGAGGATGGCATGGCCACACTTGCGCTGAGTCCGACGAACTCCGGCGATCATCAATTGCGTGGAGATACACATCGAGAAGGTGTGGTCGTTCCGGTTCGATCGATCGACTCTCTGATCGGCGCAGGGCTTCCCAGGCCGGATGCAATCATCATGGATGTGCAAGGCTCGGAACTCGATGTTCTCATCGGCATGAAAGGACTCATCGATCTCCATCCGCCAGAATTTTTGATGACGGAATATTGGCCTCGAGGCCTCGATGCGCGGCACCCAAACGGCGGAGCGACATATCTTAACACATTACTCGAAGCCGGCTTCTCCATCCGGATCATCGATGCAAAACACAAGCGACTGAGAGAATTACCTCAGAGTAAAACCGGACAAACTGATTTCGAAGGCGAAGTGAATTTGCTCTGCGTGCGGACGAAATCATAGCACTATCATCACGAATCGAGCACCACGATGATTCGCCCGGGATTACTATCGGTGAGCTGGTATTCCGCATTCTTAGCATAGTCGCCAAGCGCATCTGTTATGCGCTTCGTCAGGTCGCGTTGTTGTTCGGCAAGCTCGGCGGTTCGTGGTTTGAGTATCGTAATGCGATCGCTCGGTTGGGCCAGAGACTTCATACGGTCCAGCAGGAGCCCCAGTGTCTCATTTCCTCCTTCATGTGCAGCATAATTGAGCGAGAATTCGAACCGCAATTGTTTTTTCTCAACGGTTCGGACTTTGCCATTCGTATCGACTGGCGGTAGTATCAGCGTATCCCGAACGACTGCGGAGCCGCGACTACTTCGAAACTCTGCAACCAACGTATTCCAGGCCCCGATGTTCAGATGAGCGAGAGCTTCGAGGAAACCCGGATCGGTGTCGAGTTCTGTGGTATCGCGTGCAACTCCCGCGCGATTGAATGCGGTCATTGATGTCTGCATCAATTTGAGCGTATCTTTGGAAATGGTCAAGTCTCCAGAGACTCCGCCCTCCATTTCAACCAAGACCGCGAGTTGAGGAAGATGGTAGGATTCAACAACCCATTGCTTCACTATGGGAGCATCGTTCGCAGAATCGCTCATGGTATACTGCTTGACAAATTGTTTGACCCGCTCGAGAGGCACCTCACGTTTGACCAGTGCGCGATTGACCAGAAATTTCACAATCGGTTCAGCAGCGGTGGGCTCGACCGTTCGTTCAGGGGCAGTCACGGAAGGCTCAGATGCCGTTATAGGATAGGCCAGAGAGATTCCAATACTCCAGGCATTCGCTCCCGCATCCTGAAGTTGCGAGAGATCAACGCGGGCTGTGAGTTCGGGTTGAATCGCCCAGCCAGCGGGCCCTATTGCGAAGCCGGAGATCGCGCCAAAGTGGAAAGGAGCAGACATTGTGGCAACATCGACGCCATTGCGATTGACCTTGCCGAGTACTCGCTCCGAAACCCACGGACCAAGTCGCAATGAAATCCCCGAAGCACTCCACTCGGCCAACGCCTCAGCGACAAGCTTCCATTCGTGACCAGAAATCGTATCGCCACCCGCAATCGAAAGAAACTCTCCGGTTGTGTAGACACCCTCGATGCGACCGATGAGTCCAATAGGACCCATGAGTCGCATTGTTGCCTGAACACCCAATCCTACCGAGAATGCCGAACTGACTCCAGTGTCCGCTAATTTCGCATGGTTATATGCACCCGGTGCGCGGCTAATAAACAGCGGTGAACCGAATTCGAATGACGCGACGGGAGAGACTGACTGTGCTTCAGCCAGCCCTACGAACAAGAACGAAAATAGGATTAGGGATGCGGCTCTCACGCACCGAACATAACACGTATGCTCGCGTAAAGGGTGGCATCACACCGCGAAAAAGCCCGCGCGAAATCGCGCGGGCCTTTGCATCGAAGACCCAATGGATTATCGGACGAGCCAATACAAGACAGAGCGGCCAAGTAAGGCAATATGATGCTCGTCTCGAGCGGCGATGCGCCACATTACTTCTTCAGGAAGTAGAGCTGGCCCGATTGATTGAGAATTGCGAGCGGTCCGTCACCGTGTGAGATGCAAAGCCATGTTCCGGATGTCGGTGATTGATCGTTCCACGTCATGCCGCCATCCATTGTGAACAGTAGCCGTTCCCCCGCCACCCAAGCCTTATTGCTACCCACATCATAAATCGAACCAGGCGCGTTGACCCCGCCTCCCGGCGTCCAAACTTCTCCGATATACCCCTTCAAGCTTTGTGCGGACCGAAGAATCGCGCCCTGGTCGGAAATCGCGATGGCCTCGTAGGGGAAAGAGGTTGACGAAATTGAAACTCGACGCCAATTGCCAGTGCCAGTCGATCGGTCTTTCCATCGGCTACTATCGCCATTAATCGCCAATGAATCAGCGACAAAGATCTGTCCCCCATCGCCAACAGCAATCAGCGGATAACCGGGCATAATGTCCACACCGGAAGCTACAACACCGTACAGGGGCTTTGGCGTATGGCGTTCGAGCTTCCAAAGTTTTCCACCCAGCGGGTCCGAGGAGAAAAGAATAACGCCGTTACCCGCAACATCCGAACCGACCGCCGAGCGGTTCAGTAAGCTGATGATCGCTCCGCGAAGCGTCGCAATGCCGGATGGCAATGTGGCTGGCATCCAGGTCAATCCATAGTCCGTCGTGTAAAGGATACCAGCGCCCGCCCCATCGTCACCTACGACGATTCCTCTGGCGTCAACTTCGCCGTTCCCGTTCGATTCGAAGCATACTGCGTAAAGGTCCTTCTGAGTCGCATTCTGTTGAATCTGCTGCCAGGTCCTGCCACTGTCAGCGGATCGCCAAATTGCTCCGTGGAGGCCACACGCAATTCCGACCCGTCCGGTATCGATCCAGCAAATGTCCTGAATGCCTCCCGCTGGGAGCGTGCCACCCTGAGTCCAGCGGGAAGTAGGAGTAGATGGGGAGGAATCTACCTGACGCGCATACCATCCGCCTTCATGGTATCGACTGCTGACTTCGGCAGCGGACATTGCACGGTGCAAAATGATAATGTCATCAAGTCTGGAGGAATCGTTGGTATACTCTCTCCATGTACCAGTTCTGATATCCAGTTGAGTAAGTCCTGGCGAGCCAGCAAAATCACCGTAGGTCTTCGTGGCTACCAAGAGGCTATCGCGGTAAAGCGTTGCGCTCGTATGTGCGACCACCACAAGTGTGAACATCCGCCACGCATCCGCGGAAATAGTCCGACCTGACCTGACGATGCCGCAGCCCATTAAGTCAGCCTGGAATCCTGAGGTGTCACCACCAAATCCATAAATTCCTGATGCGATACCCCACCCGCCCCGCGCAGAAACGTTAGCCCATGCCGAGATGGTGTAGGAATCATTGCTATCGAAATCAAGAATACTTGGGACATGCATCCCGCCGCTGATACTGATCAATTCTATCGCTTTCCCGGCGTGTCCAAATCGATCTACAATATAATTCGTGGTTCCGGTAAGCACCCCGTCATGTCCATTTCCGCTTACGTCCCTCGTGTTGCCATCGAAGGACCAGTGAGCGATCGTGTCCGAGCTACCCGTTGCGATCAGATTGGGCTGTAGAGCGCTATGACAGCTCGCGATCGTCAGGAGGAAGAGAGCGCATGCGAGAGAAATCCAGATTCTTTTCATCGATTCTTTTGGTTGAGAAATGAGAACCTCGATGATAGAACCCATCCGAAGACCCAAAGTTACAGATCGCAGCTTCACATCCCGAAACAAAAAGCCCGCGCCAGGAGCGCGGGCTTCCTTCTCCTTTCGAAAACACCTATCTTGTTATCCAGTAATAGAATCCCCGATCGGTCATCAGCGCGATATGATGGGCGTCGCGGGGAGTCAGCGCTCGCGTTTGGCCCCATAGCGCACCTCCTTCATCTCTCCACGTCTTTCCGCCATCGAGTGTGCGATGAAGACGATCACTCGAGGCCCAGGCTTCAAGTCCTCCTGCTGCATAGACGAGATTAGGATCGCCGAGCCCGGGACTTTCGGTCCATGCCTTGCCTGCATCGGTTGACAACAGAGTGGAATTGTTGTCGGTCGTTACGAGAGCTTCGAACGTGCCATTCAGCATCGCTGTGTTCGAGGCCATCGAGATTCTGCGCAGGTTACTCGAGCCAGTCGATCGATCTCCCCATGTTGCTCCGGCGTCTTGCGACACAAAAATCTGACCTCCATCGCCAACAGCGATGATCGGACTGCCAAATGATAGGTCAACAACGAAGGCGATGGAGTATAGCGGTTTCGGCGTTGTCATGGCGATTTGCCACGTCCGGCCAAAATCGGCGGACGACAGGATGACCCCGTTGCCGGAAGAATCACTGCCGACCGCGATAAAGCTATGCGGAGCGGGTAGCGCGATCACATCGCGCAGTGTTGCGATGCTCGCTGGGATCGTGGCACGTATCCAATGCGCGCCCTGATCCGTTGTTTGAATGATGACCGCTCGCGGAGCTATTGGACACGTGGTGCAATAGCCTACTGCCACCCCTAATTGCTTGTTCTGAAAGGCCACGGCGAACAGGTCATTCACGGTGAGTCCTTGCTGCAGTTGCTGCCAGGTTGCCCCGCTATCGGTGGTCGCGAACAGGATACCGTATAGCCCACAAGCATATCCATCGGCGCCATCGATTGTTCCAGGAGCCCCGGTAGGGGCGAGTGCCCATCGCATTCCGAGGATTGTCGACATCAATGCCGGAGCAGTGCCCTTGACAAGCTGGAAGGCGCTCCCGGTATCCGATGGCGGCGCTACCGTACCATCGAGCTCGATCGCCAGTGTCAATGTTTGTGTCCCCGATTGACCACGATATGTAATCGTTAGCATCGCCGTATGTGATCCAGTCGATCCCGCTGGTTGCCAGGTAACCGGAATGTCGATCGAGTCAAGATGAGAAACTGTAGCTGGTAGCGTCAACATCCCTAATGAAAACTCCAATGCATTAGGACCCGTGACGGTGACACTCTGGATTGTGCAAGCGGAACTGACGGTATCGAGAGCGCTCAGCTCCTTAACCACACTCCCGCCCACTGGCGCAGTACCGAAATCTCCCGACGTGCTCTTAGTCCACACGAGGTCGGAAGATGCATTCCCTCCCGACCATCCGCCTTCGTGGAAGCGGGCTTGGATGTCTTGCAGCGTGAGCGCGCGACCGTAGATCGCCATTTCACCGAGATCGCCATCGTAAAGTTGACCGAGCGCATTCTTCGCGATCATGGGGTTGCCCGGGTTGTTGAAATCGGGGCTGAGTTGTGGGACAGTCGTATCCGTCTCGAGAACGCCATCCACGTAGAGGCAAATGGTGCTGCTTGAAGACCCGCCGGAAGACTGCTGCTCAGATACGGAGACCGCTACGAAATGCCACTTAATGTCATCGACCTTCGTGTGTCCGGTCATCACGAGGGTCGTTCTCGGTTGCGGGATCTGCTCATCCTGCCACCCCGTGAAACTGGCAGAGACCGAACTCTTCGAAATGTTGACTTGATAACCTGGATACGAGTTATCGGCGGGACTATTCGTCAAGATCGGCTCTTCGGTGTTTCCGGTCTTCACCCATGCCGTGATCGTAAATGAGCTATTCTTGGTAAACTCGAGTCCGTCCTTATCCGCAAGCGGAATGTACGTTGCCCCACCGAATTGGATAGCCCCGGAAGGATTACCAAATCGGTCTGAGGTGAAAATGATCTGGCCTTGCGCACTGCCATTATGACCGTGCCCCGTAACATCGGTAAGGTTGCCCTGGAACGAGTAGTACGCGATCGTATCGGAACCACTCGTCGAGCCTCCCGGCTCGGGCGGTAATTTATCGCGGCAACTCGAAAGAAGCGAAATCGCAAGAACGGAGACCAGCAGCAGTCGTAGTTTCATGATCGTTGGATTGCAGAGTTAAGACGAAAGGAAGACGGATTGCGTGCGCACAACCTGACATGTCAGGTTTTGGAGGTTTTGTGCGTCTTCTGTTGTATGGCGCCGGGAGTTTACTCCCGGCGGCTGCACGTTCCAATTTCCAATGCGCGAGACCTTTCAGGCATTCATAGCGGGCGATGACAGTGCCTTCTCCGAGCTATACCGCGAACTGAATCCGCGGCTGGCAGCGTATTGCCATAAACTCGCTCGGGACCATGCTGCGGACATCGTGCAAAGCGTTTGGGAGCGCGTGATCGAGCTAAGAACTCGACCAAAGATGAACGCGCCACGCGGTGTCGGCTTTCTCTTTGTGACCGCGCGAAACCTTATTATCGACGAGCATCGCAAAAGAAAAAATGAAATTCCATTCGATGAGGATGGGACTGATGTGACTCACAGGTCCGATGCGACCCATTTGTCCCATGTTGCCGAATGCGAGGAGGCAACAGACCTCGAATGCATCATTCTCGATGCGCTCGAAAAATTATCGTTCGAGGACCGCGAAGTTCTGGTGCTAAATATTTATAGCGGCTATAAATTTGGCGAGATCGCCGAGATGCAGGGGAAATCTGTCGATGCTATTTGGGCGCGAGCATCGCGCGCGCGAATTCACTTAAGGGAGATCGTCAGAGCAGAAGCGAGACGTCTCGGGGTTGGATTGCCCGATCATCCTCCATCGCTCCCCGCTGGCAACCCTCGGGGAGATTCAAAGAAAGAAATAGTGTATGGATAACGAACTGCTGATTTCGAAGCATCTGAGTGGCGATCTGACCAGCGACGAAGCGCAAGCATTTAATACTGCAGGACACGATCCATCTTTTTCCGAAAATCTCGGATGGGATCGGGCTGTCCACGAAACACTTACCCGAGATGCGGCAGCATTTCCAGCGTTCGCGAGCCTCCCGAACACAACGCTTCTCAGCAAACTCGCGACACAGACACCGGCGAAATCTGTTTCCGGACTCCTGTGGACCAAATTCGCGCTGCTGGCTGGTGGCGCAGCACTCCTCGGCACGGCAGCCTACCTGATTCCGAATGCGATCCAGCGTCCGAGTGCCACTCAGCGTTCGAACGCTCCCGCAGTCTCGATCCCGCGACCAACAGATACTCCCATAGCTCCAGTGGTCATAGTGGCTAAGCCCGCCCAACCACCACCAATCTCGCCGACAACTGCTCAACCCCGGCAAACGGTCAAGACCAACCGGCCTCCGATCCGCCTAAATGATGAAGATGACAAGAATCCGCAGACGATTACCGACCCGAATTATAAGCCTCCGGTAAGATAACTGGCGACTTTCTTCATTGCGCCGGAACCGTTCGGTCGTATTTCAACGTCTGTCTGGCGCATGTTTCAATACATCGTACGCCGGGTACTCCTGTTTATCCCGACGCTCTTCTTCGTCACCGTTATTAGTTTCGGCATCATCCAGATGGCTCCGGGGGATCCCGCAGAGCTAAAAGCTGGGGTTGGCTCCGAAGGTGCGCAGCGTGGAAACCAGCAGCTTAATGAGCAGATCATCAAGCAAATCCGCGCCCAGTGGCACCTCGATAAGCCAATTTGGTACTGGTCCATTTTTTCGGACGCAAAGGATTCGACCGGCGAGCTTAAGCCGCTTCGCGATCGAATTCACTTCGCCTGGAATGGTACCAACAACCAATACCACCTCTGGATGGGTGATCTCCTGCACTTGAATTTCGGAAAGTCATTTCAGGACCAGCGTCCTGTGATCGATAAGATCATGGAGCGCCTGCCGATCACGGCGACGCTCGCGCTGATCTCCGAATTCCTGGCGTTCATTATCGCCATTCCGATTGGAATATACTCCGCAGCAAAACAGCGCGAAGGGGGCAAGGTCGATAAATCCATATCTACGATTCTCTTCATCCTCTATTCGTTGCCAGGCTTCTGGGTCGCAACGATGCTGATTATCTTTTTCGGCGGGGGTGATTTCCTTGCGTGGTTCCCTAACAACGGAATCCACGGCATGGACTATCCCTACCCGACCTGGTGGGCAAACACCGGCGACTTGCTCTGGCACATCGCGCTTCCGATCGTATGCTATACCTACGCGAGTTTGGCAAGTCTCTCCCGCTTTATGCGCGCATCGATGCTCGATGTTATCCGTCAGGACTACATTCGCACCGCCAGAGCCAAGGGACTTTCGGAGAAGATCGTAGTCTATAAGCACGCGCTTCGCAATTCGCTCATTCCGATCATTACCATTATCGCTGGTACGTTGCCCGCGCTGATCGGCGGATCGTTCATCATCGAGACGATCTTCTCAATCCCCGGATTAGGACTATTGGGAGTCAGCGCGGTTTTCGCTCGTGACTATCCGATCGTGCTCGCAGATTTCGTAATTTCCTCAGTGCTCGTGCTCGCTGGAATTCTCCTGGCCGACATCCTCTATTCAGTTGTCGATCCTCGGATCGCATTTTCCAAGCGAACTGGATAATATGGCAGACCCAAAGGATAAGAAAGTCAACTCTCCGGAATATAGCGCACCGATGGCCGCATCCAAGCCAACGCTGGATGGCGATCTTTCCGTAGGCATTTCGGTCGGCAACGAGTACCTTGTTGGACAACAAACCAGTCAGGCTGGCTCACTTCCAGAGGAAATTCCGTCCGGAGTTGAATCCGCTGCCGAAGCAAAGCGCGTTGCTGCCCGTGCTGCTGTTACGCAGACCTTTTGGTCGTTGGTCCGGCATCAATTCAAGAAGAATCGCGTCGCAGTGTACGCGCTTTGGGTTGTCTACTTCCTTTTTGCCTTAGCGATCTTTGCGGACGTGCTTGCCAACGATAAACCGTTGATGACAAGTTACAATGGCACGCTATACTTTCCAGTATTCAAACAGTATTTGGTCGATTTGGGCATCGATCGGTGGTCTGCGGACCTTGTACTCGCCGATTGGAAGGAATTGGATGATGCCGGAAAGCTTTCGACCAGTATTTGGCCGCCAATTCGTTATTCCGAATCTGACGAAGATCTCGTAAATGTCCTTGCCGCACCGGGTGGTCACCACCTTCTGGGTACGGATGGCATTGGTCGTGACGTACTTAGCGGAATGGTCCATGGTTCGCGGATCGCGTTGACAATCGGCTTTGTATCCATGTCATTCGCGCTCGTAATTGGTATTATCCTGGGGGCGATTGCTGGCTTTTATGGTGGATGGATCGATATTCTGATCTCTCGATTGATCGAGGTGGTCATTACACTCCCGACCTTCTTTCTCATTATTACAGTCGTGGCGATGGTCCAGCATGGATCAATCTGGCTGATTATGGTGCTGATCGGCGTAACGAGTTGGCCTGGGATTGCCCGGTTCACCCGTGGCGAGTTCCTACGAGTACGCAACATGGATTTCGTTTCCGCCGCTACGGCGCTGGGCTTCAAGGATTCCCGCATCGTGTTCCGGCATGTATTGCCCAACGCGCTCGCGCCGGTTATGGTAACCGCCGCATTTGGGATCGCAGGAGCAATTCTACTGGAGGCAGGGCTTTCATTCTTGGGTTTGGGCGTGCCGCCCACTGTCGTCACCTGGGGTAGCGTTCTCAATGATGCGCGAAACGATATTCACGCTTGGTGGCTTGCTGTATTTCCAGGCTTTGCCATCTTCCTGGCGGTCGTTTCCTACAATCTTGTTGGCGATGGCCTCCGCGATGCACTTGATCCGCGGCTGCGAGATTAGCCATTGGAAGCCGAGACTGTGGGAACTTCACACGCCGATCACATCTTTGTTTAACAGTTTTTGAGAAACCCGTAACTGCAACTTTTGACATGCTTTGGACTTCAGAATTAGCGCAATACCTCGACGACGCTCCTTGGCCGGCCAATAAGTCGGAATTGATCGACTATTGCGAGCGGATTGGCGCGCCGCCCGCCGTCATTCGGAACCTCGAAGAAATCGAGGACGAAGATGAGCAGTTTGAGTCGATCGGCGAGGTTTGGCCCGACTACTCGCCGGAAGACGACGAGTTTTATTACGACGACGAACTCAACGAGTATTGAACTCGCCCGCTCACACAGCATGCAATGGTGAGTGGTATCTATGGCATTTAGGCAGGCGCCGTTACTTCCTGTGGAAGCGAACGGCGCTTTTGCGTGATTATAGCCGGACGCGGCATGTTGCTTGCAAAGAATTCTTGCCGATATCCGTGATGCGACTTCTCTCACGATTCCTTTCAGCGCGCCCACTGTGGCGAGTCATGTTGCTTTTGGTAACGCTCCTCGCGGTCCAGAGCGGCATTGTGCGAGCGCAATTCACCGCGCCGCCGGAACGGGAATTCCCTGGTGCGGCGCCAGGAGAGGTCGATGCCATAAAGTTTGAAGGCAATCAGGCACTCTCTTCCGACGAACTTGCGACGGTCATCGCGACGAAGGCGAGCGGCATTTGGAGCACACGCCTCTATCGTTGGACGTTGAAATTATTCGGCGCTCCGCGTCAGAAGCTCGAAATGAGCACCCTCACGAGAGATACGGCAGCACTCAACCTCTACTACCGCGATCACGGGTTTCTGCTGGCGCGGAGCACCTTTACCATTGGCCAGAACAGCAATGACTTGAAACTCTTCAACGATTATCTTCGGCATGAGAAGCTCATGCGGAATCCAAACGAAAAGAAGAGCAATGGCCCACCCAGCGTTGCGGATACGGTCACATTTCATATTCACGAAGGGCCGCCCTTTACCATTTCCCGCGTGGCGCTGGCAGGACTCGAGACCCTTCCAAACCAATTCCAGCCTGAACTTACCGAGCACGTAACGATCAAGACTGGGCAACAGTGGTCTCGCGCAGCCGCCGCCAAAGAGATCGACCGGCTGACCGGCATCATGATCGAGAATGGTTATCCGAATTTCCGATACGACACAGTCGTGGTGGAAAATCTCGAAGGACGAACGACCGTAAACGTCAGCATCTATTTCACGCCCGGCCATCGCTATCGCTATGGCGCCGTGAGTATTATCTATGACACGAACACGGCCGAGCCCACTCACGTCGCGATTCCCGTCATCAAGGCACAACTGATGACCGATAGTGGTGCGTGGTACAAACTCTCCGATATTCAACGGACGGAGGCGAACCTCATGAAGCTCGGTACATTCGATCTTGCGCGTGTATCGCTCGATACCGGATACATTAGGAGGCTTCCGGATTCACTCCGCGATGGTGCAGCAATACCGTTGCAAGTCTTACTTCGCATGCGGCGGCGGCAGGAGGTCCCACTCAATGTCTATGCGGGGACAGGTTCGCAAGGCACCGTGTTTGGCGGTGGCATTGGATACACCAATCGGAATCTTTCGCAGACCGCCGATAATTTCAATTTTCAAGTCTCCTATCAACCGATCCCTTATACACAACAACGGTTCAGCGCCAGTCTTGACTATCTCTTGCCATACATTGGGCTCGGACGAATTCCCCTCATCACAGGTCTCGGGCTGAGCCGGGACATCCAACGGGAAGTCTCCGATACGAATATTCACGCGTTTACCGATACGAGCGCCTCATTCCACATTGGCTCGAACATCATC
Source organism: Bacteroidota bacterium (assembly GCA_030706745.1). Classification (NCBI taxonomy): domain Bacteria; kingdom Pseudomonadati; phylum Bacteroidota; species Bacteroidota bacterium. Next base: position 20,583 of record JAUZNX010000002.1, on the reverse strand, counting down.
ATCAGCCAAATCGATAATCGCACTGCACTCACGCCAGATCTTCTGTTCGAATTCATTACCGGAAAGGGTGATTCGCTGATCGAGGCCAAAGGACTGTTGCCGCATAAGCAGTACAATCTGTTGCCCTCGATTTCGTATCAAGACGATCGGACCAACGACCCGATCAATCCAACGGAAGGAAACCTGATCTCCTTCTCTGCTGAATTAGGATGGCCTGACATTAAGATCGGAGGACACTCCAGTTCTGCTTACTTGAAACTCGTGCCACAGATCAAATTCTATCACGATCTCGGTACCACTGGCGGAGATGTTATCGCTGCGCGTTTGCGGGTGGGTGGGTCGCGAGTAATTCGCAACGGGCAATTCCCATCATATAATCACCGGTTCTTTGGCGGAGGAGCAAGTTCGAATCGCGGATGGACGGATCAGGCGTTGCTGGTTTCTGCGGATTCGAACGCTCCAGTCAATCAAGGTGGATACAACGATCTCGAATTTAATCTTGAATATCGCTACGCTCCGTTTCGATATGCGCAGGAATTCACGTCATGGCAAAAATTATCGAGTCCGGTTCGCTTCGTGCTCTTTTATGATGCGGGAAATGTCTGGGATAATATCTTGTGGGACTACCCGAAGACTCTTTCGTTACACTTTATGGCACAAACGATTGGACTCGGCTTTCGATACAATACCTTTTTCGGTGCACTACGAGCTGACTGGGGTTTGAAGCTCTATGATCCGAGTGGTGAGTTCTCAACCAATACAACTCCCATCACTCCATCTTCATCCGGCGCGTGGATCTTTGGGCATCACCTGTTCGGGCTCGGTACGAGCAATTGGCATTTTGGTGTCGGACAAGCATTCTAAATTTCAGCCTGCCACTCTCTTACCGGCAATTCTGTTGGCACTCCTCGATGAACTTGCGAAACTCCCAACGTGCTTTATGGACTGTTCTCGTCATTGCGCTAATCGCCATTGGTGCCTTTGCGCTATCAAAATGGCTGGGCCAACGCAACGCAGCGCCACCGCTCGATGATTTCGGGACGATTCCGAATTTTTCGCTTGTTAACGAACGCGGCCAGTCTGTTTCGCGTGATGACCTCAAAGGCCATATCTGGATCGCCGATCTTTTCTTCACGCGGTGCGTCACGGTCTGCCCCATTATGACAGGGCAGATGCACACACTGCAGACGGCCCTCAAAGATCAGCCGGAGATCCGACTTGTTTCCTTTAGCGCCGATCCGACCAATGATAGTATATCGACGCTCGCGACCTACGCCGCTGAGCATGGTGCCAACCCGAAGCAATGGCAATTCTTGACCGGCCCTGTCTCGGCCATTTACGCAATCACAAAGGATGGCTTTCACCTGCCGCTCGATAGTGTTGGCGGCGACCAAAATCCACCAATCGTCCATAGCACCCGCTTCGTGCTGATCGATGCGCGAGGTCACATTCGAGGATACTATCTCGGTTCGGAAGCGGACGTTACGAAAAAGGTGCTTGCCGGTATTGACGCATTGAAGAACGAACACTCTTAATGACCATTAGTGATCTCCCAGCCCTGAACGCCACGCTGAACGGCACGAGCGCGGTACTGCTGCTTGTCGCTCACAATCGCATCAAGCACGGCGCCATCCAACAGCATCGTTCACTGATGATCGCGGCATTCACAACCTCGATTTTGTTTCTGATTTCTTATCTGACCTATCATTTCAATGCCGGCGTGCTCCATTTTGGTGGGACTGGAATTATCCGTCCCATGTACTTCACCCTGCTCACAACTCACACCATCTTAGCTGCTGCAGTGCCGGTGCTCGCAACGATCACTCTCATTTTCGGCTTGCGAGGCCGATATGAGAAACATCGCAAGATTGCCCGCTGGACTTACCCAATCTGGCTTTACGTCAGCGCAACGGGCGTGATTATCTATTTCTTGTTATACCAGATCTACCCGACTGGGTGAGATAGATTCTATGGAATCAATGGATTCAATTGAGTCTATTGAATTTCAAAGAGAGCTGGCTCCTTCAGAAGCGCCAGCACCGCCGCAATATCGTCCGAAACGTTGCGGTCGTGCTCCAGCATCGGCACACGTGACCGCACCAGATCGTATGCTTCGCCACTCCCCTTGCCCGGCCTCAGCGGCTTCAGGAAATCGATTCCCTGTGCAGATATCAGTAGTTCAATGGCAAGGACGCGCTCAACATTTTCGATCACCGTTCTCAACTTGAGTGCCGCAACAGAACCCATCGAGTTGTGGTCTTCCTGATTACCGCTCGTCGGAATGGAATCGACGCTGGCCGGATGTGCCAGCACTTTATTTTCACTGACGAGCGCCGCCGCTGTGTATTGCGCGATCATGTAGCCAGAGTTGAGCCCACCATTCTTCGCGAGAAACCGTGGCAAGCCGCCCGAGAGCGCACCATTGACGAGCCGCTCAATACGGCGTTCCGAGATACTCGCCAGTTCGCTGGTGGCAATCGCCAGATAATCTAAAGCAAACGCAATTGGCTCCCCGTGGAAATTGCCTCCTTCGAGATGCGCACCATTCTCCTCGTCAGGAATGATTAGCGGATTATCCGTTGCGGAGTTGATTTCTATTTCCAGCGTGTGACGAACAAACTCGATGGTGTCCCGTACTGCGCCATGTACTTGCGGAATGCAGCGGATGGAATAAGCATCTTGCACTCGAGGGTCATGTTCGCGATGCGACTCGCGAATTTCGCTGCCTGCGATCAACCTCCTCATTCGTCCGGCAACGAGCATCTGGCCGGCGTGCGGCCTTGCCGCATGAATCCGTGCATCGAATGGCCGGTCGGTCGCTCGCAAGGCTTCAAATGACATGGAAGCCGAAATGTCCGCCAATTCGGCCAGTTGCTGGGCGCGATGCAATGACAGGCAGCCAATGGCCGTCATCATCTGTGTACCATTAATCAGCGCAAGACCTTCCTTGGCTTCGAGCCGGAGCGGCTCAATTCCCATCAACCTCAAAGCTTCGGCAGCGGGTTGGGTAGCGCGCCCATCCTGGCCGTGAATCGGCATTGAAATGTAACCCTCCCCCGTCATCGCTAGCGCCAGATGCGCCAGCGGAGCAAGATCGCCAGACGAGCCAACACTACCGCGCGAGGGAATGACCGGCAGCGCATCCGCCGCCAGCATTTTCAACAATTGCTCAATGACGAGAGACCGCACACCAGAGCACCCCTTCGCCAGCGCATTAGCCCGCAGCAATAGCATGGCACGAACGACTTCCGCAGGAAGCGGTTCACCAACTCCGGCACTATGCGAGCGAAGCAGATTCTGCTGGAGCTGACGAATCTGGTCCTGTGGAATGCTGATGTTCGCAAACTCACCGAAGCCAGTCGTGATGCCGTATATCGTTTCACCGTTTGCTACCCAATCTTCAACGAGCTTGCGAGAGTGTTCAATTCGGGTGCGAGCTTCCGGAGCGATACGAATATCCCGCTCCTGGCCGTGAGCAACGAGCGCGACATCTTCGATCGTGAGAGAATTACCGTCGAGTATTAACATGCCCTGCAAAAATACGGCATGTTAGCGCGAGCCCGCCGGACAGCCCAATTTGCTAAGGATACGTTAGTTCGAATGCCCAAAGAGCCTTACCATTCGTTGCAGCGGCAATGCTATGCGTCATCTTAATACTAATACGGTCACCTGCGGCAACGGTTAGCGAGTTCACTGTGTCTTGAGCGGTAGTATTGCCGTTGGTTATGTCAGCTGCTACGCTTGAGGCGGACCCATTCTTCATGATGACGAGCTTGTAGTCTTTGCCTGAGGCAGGGGTGGTTGGAACAGCCACATAAAGATTACTGATAGTCCCGGATCTCGTGATGAGCATTACATTCTCATTAGTAACACTGATCGTTGCATTTGCGACAGGACCCATCCCCATGGGGAATGCGGAGGCCCCATCGTTGAAGTTACCGTTTGACACACCGGACACCATCGACATTGCGCTGCCCCAGGTCGGAGCCCCGGTACCCCCGGAAAGTAAGAATTGCCCCGAGGTCCCGGCAGCCGAACTTGATTGAGCATTTGCGGACGATGCATATAGAACGCCTCCGGGAGCCTCTGTCCCGGAAATGAGAGCAATAGTAGCATCTCCACCAACATCTGGCAGCGTGTAGGTTCGGCTTGCCGATGGAGCCGGAGCGCTGAGCGTCGTCGTATTCGTTGAGCCGAGCACAATTTGGTTTGAAGTGCCGGAGAGTGACAAACCCGCAAACGTGGGAGAACTGCCAATCGTCAGCCCACTGACGTCGGCCTGCGCGATCGTGCCCCATGTGGGCACGCTGCTTGTCATCGTCAGGAAGTTCTTTGTCGCGGATGAGTTGCCAGCGAGCCGTGTGGGTGCAGGAGTCGAGTTCTCAAAGATAATGTCGCCAGAGGCGGTCATCGGGTTAACGAGCACGCCCGTCAGCCATGAGAGATTGCCGCTGCCATCGGTCATCAACACACCACCATTCGAGATGGAAGCCGGAAATGTAAGCGTGAGCCCACTCGATAGAGAGGGCGCCTCCAATGTGATTGTGTGTGCGACGTCGGACCCGCTGCCCGGCAGTATCACGGACCGCGCGTGGGCACTTTGCCACGTTTGCGCGCGAGCAGTGCTACACGACAGCATTAAGGCAATAGCCAGCGTGAGAATGTGCCGGCTCGAATGAATTCGATCGGTTCTCATAATAAGCGAAGAATTTACCGCTGCATCCCAGCGTGTCGAAACGCTGCAAAGGCCGGTAGTTGCGACAAGTGTTAGCGCAGAACGATGACGGTGTCCCGCTTGACTAACTGTGAATGCATCGACGAACAAAGGAGCCGGCTCTCCAGCCGATCTCTACCTATTAATAACGATACCGGCACTCCCTCCGTTCAGCAGGCGGATCCCCCATGGATCCTCAAGAGAAGAGGAGGGCCCGCAAGCTCATGTTCTGACCAGGAGCACCGCGGAAACGCGTCGGTCGTGCCATCTTCGGTAGCAACCCAGGCGCCTGGGTACACCTAACACGCGTACCTTTATCGGGCTGTCCTATAGATAGAGACAGCCGGTGTTCCGGTGTTCGTGATTAACACCATCCAAGAACCCGCCATATCGGCGGTTGCAAGAGTAGCGGTGCCGACTAAGGTGACTCCTGAACCAGCGGTGAGAGTTGCGGTTCCGCTTCCAGTATTAACCACTCTAAAGTCAAAGGCCATACCCGCAGTGACTCCTGGCAAACCTGCAATTATTGTGGCAGCACTAGGTGTGGTTAACGTACCTGCACCGCCTGTATAGTTAATCATTCCGCCAGTCATCTCTGCCGCGGTCATCGTAGAATTGGCTCCTTTACTTGTGGCGGTCATTGCAACTAGGTGCGTACCGCCTGAGTACATTCCTGCCGCAGCAGAGGTGTTTGTCGTCGTTCCACTTGACCCGGCCCGCGCCACCATAAAGGTGATAGTTGAGGTACCTGTTCCAGTAGAGTTGCCAGCATCAAGCGTTATGCCCCCGGCGCTACGATTCGATTGGCCAGTCGGTGCGTCACCGGCAGTTAACGAGAGTGCACCACCGGTACCAGTGGAACCTACTCCGTTACCTGTCGTGATTGTTATGGCACCGCCCACACCACTCGTTGCACCTCCATTCGCGGCGGTAATAACTACAGCGCCGCCAGCACCGGTCGCTCCAGCCGTACCACCCAAAACAGAAGCTGCTCCACCGGCACCTGAAGTATTGCCTGTGCCACCCGTTATCGATACCGCTCCACCCGCAACCGTGGCTGCACCAGCATTACCAGCCGTTAGTGTGGCAGTACCAGCCGCTCCAGAGGTTGCCCCGCTGTTTCCCGCGGTGATACTGACATTGCCACCTGCGCCTGCGAGAAGTCCAGTTCCCCCCGTCATTGTCAAAGCACCCCCCGCACCTGTCGTCGTCGCATCTCCAGCATTAATCGACACGTCACCACCTGCACCGCTTGTACCACCACCAGCACCGCCGGCAATCGCGACCGCACCACCAGCACCCGTTGTGCCTGCCGCACCGCCAGTAACGTTGCTGGCTCCGCCAGCGCCGCTACCGTTACCGCTTCCGCCCGTGATAGAGGCTGTGGCTCCCGCCGTGTTAGTCCCGCCAGCGCCCGCCGTGATCGATGCCGTCCCTGGAGTACCAGAACCCGTTGCAGCGCCAGCAGTGATCGTTGCATTTCCTCCATTCTGATTTGTCCCCACGCCGGCTGCCCCTTGCAGAGTCACGGCACCGCCTGCGCCGCTCGTTGGTGTTCCGCCACTGACGGTTACTGCCCCACCCGCGCCGCTCGTGCTTCCTCCGGCACCGCCTGTGATGCTAACTGCGCCGCCCGCCGATCCCGATGCATTAGAACCTCCCTGACCACCGACAAGACTTGCTGCTCCACCCGTCCCGGACGTGCCACCCGAACCGCCCAAGCCACCTGTGACGGAGGCTATACCTCCCGCTGCATTACTCGTTCCGCCGGTACCACCGGCTATTACCGCGCCACCGCCAGTGCCGCTCGAACCTGCATTGCCACCGGTAAACGACGCGTTAACGCCCGCATTGCTGCCAGCACTGTTGCCAGCACGGACGATCAGCGTTCCACCAACACCGCTCACCGCATCTCCGGCAGTGACTGTCACAGCGCCACCATTACCAGAAGTTGAGCCTCCGGCGGCGGCGGTCACAGCTACCGCCCCGCCATTACCCGTCCCTCCAGCCGTGCCACCCAGAACAGACGCTGCACCACCGGCACCTGTCGTATTGCCGGTACCGCCCGTTATCGATACCGCTCCACCCGCAACCGTGGCTGCTCCAGCATTGCCAGCCGTTAGTGTGGCAGTACCAGCCGCTCCCGAGGTTGCGCCGCTATTTCCAGCATTGATACTCACATTACCTCCAGCGCCGGCAAGCAGGCCATTGGCAGCAAGGATCGAGACTGCGCCGCCAGCTCCTGTCGTAGCCGGTGATCCTCCATTCACGTTGACGGTTCCTCCAGCGCCACTGGTAGCGCCACCTGCACCACCTGCAACAGTGACAGTTCCACCAATACCAGTCGCTCCCGGCGTACCACCGATTACGGAAACCGTCCCACCAGCCGTTGCACTGGCACCACCCGTGCCGCCGATGAGCGATGCTGATCCGGCCGCTCCGGATGTCGAGCCACCCGTTCCGCCTTGGACCGTTGCATTCCCGCCAAGTCCTGTTGCGCCAGGAGTCCCACCTGTAAGTGTCGCATTTCCACCAGCGGTGGCGCTTGCACCTCCGGTTCCACCAGTAACGGACGCTGTACCAGCAGCGCCAGACGTCGATCCTCCCGGTCCCCCTTGCAGCGTTGCGTTGCCACCAATTCCTGTCGCGCCGGGAGTGCCACCAATGACCGTGGTTGCACCACCAGCCGTCGCACTCGCACCGCCCGAGCCGCCCTGCAACGTCAGCGTTCCCGCAGCACCTGATGTTGCCCCACCCGTGCCCGCTTGTACCGACGTATTGCCGCCACTGCCCGTTGCGCCGCCAGTGCCTCCAGTTAGTGATGCCGCTCCTCCAGCGTTCGCACCTGTGCCGGCACCCGCGCGAATTGTCAGCGTGCCACCACCGTTCGCACTACCATCTCCTGCTCGGAAAGTCGCGTTTGTGCCTGTCGCTGCGTCAGCGCCCTGGAATATACCCGCAGTCGTGATCTTCCAGTTCGAGCCGGTGATGGCCGTTGTCCCGGTTGGGTTGCCAATAGATGTGTTTCCTGTCCCGGTTCCAAGGCTAGTCGTGCCAGCACCCGAGTTGTTGATGTTCACAGCGCCTGTCGCCCCGCCGAGAATTATCACAGTTCCTGTTCCCGTGCCCGTATTACCAATCGTCACGTTGCCGAAGCCTGCGACATTTCCGATTTCAGTTGTCGATGAGCCGAAATTGTTGATTGTCGTTGTCCCGGTCAAAGTCAGTCCGCCCGCGATTGACTGGGCGCTCCCCATTGTCGACATGATGAAGCTCGCGTCACCACCGGGATCCGAAATCGTATACGTCCGACTCGATGTCGCAGGTGTCGGAGCGGTGATTGTCGCTGTCCGCGTCGTGCCAAGCACCAGTTGGTTCGTCGTGTTTGTCAGTGCGATACTTGCAAAGCTTGGTGAACTTGCCGTTGTCAAGCCAGAGACATCCGCCTGTGCGATCGTGCCCCAGGCGGGCACGCTGTTTGTCATCGTAAGGAAATTCTTGGTCGCCGTGGCGTTGCCTGCCAGTCGAGCGGGAGTCGGTGTAGCATTCTCATAGAGCAGGTCACCCGATGTCGTCATCGGATTGATTAGTACGGTCAACCACGAAAGCGTACCCGACCCATTCGTCGAGAGCACTTGACCGTTCGAACCATTTGAAGCCGGCAGGGTCCATGTGACACCACCCGCAGTGTTGCCTGATAGCTGGAGCGTGAGAGTATTGACCACATCCGTATTGCCTCCTGACAAGATCAGGGCGCGCGCATGCTCTTTCGTCCACGTCTGTGAGTGAGCTTGCGGCACGATCGCCCAACCCACAAGCGCGACGAGCGCGATTGTCCGAACAAGATGCCGGTGTAGTACCGTCTTCATTTTTTCTCCTACTCGTGGCGTGCGTATTTGTCACGCCATTCCAATTCACATTGTGTTCTGCCAAAGCTCTGGCGGGCCCAAAATCGAGCGGATGACCCACATTCACTAATCCTCCGACAACTGCGATGGACTAGACCCTCCATGGCACCACAAAGAAGTTGCAATTCGAAATTCTATCGTGGTCGATAAAACCACAACTGACCGGCGGTCCTTCGACTTAAGGACCGCCGTGTCAGTAGTCAACCACTATCAAAAACATCAAAGTCACGTTCGAGACGTTCAAACAGTAGTCGCGCCGTCCACCCCTCGAACAAATGAGAGAACGATCGCGCACTTCCCATAACGGGAAGAATAGGACCGAATGAGTCGCTGCCGAACCGTGCGGTAGCTTCTCCTTCGGCCCCTCTCTCTTTCAGAGAGAGGCCATTTCGGCGATTACTGCGCCGAAATCATACGCCAACGGCCAAGACCGTCACCGCCGGCAGTCCCATCGTAGATAAACGTGGCAGTACCATCGGTCGCAAGAATGATATTCTCGCCGCCAGGAAGCCAGAACCGATTTGCAGCCGTGGAAGTGGCGTCATGATCGATCGTGACAGCATTAGCCGTCTTGTTGATCAGAACGAGCATTCTGCCATTGGATCCACCAGCAATGCCAGTCAGATCGTGAGCGGCATCGGGATTGAGATAGAAGTAGGTACCTGTTGTTCCGAGCGCCAAATTATTGGTTGGGCTGGCGGTAATGGCCACCGTCGCTGAGGTGAGGCTTACACCCTGCAGCGTTTGTGTGCCAGTCCAGGTGTTCGCATGCGATAGATCGACTCCGAGATTGTTGCTCGTAACCTTGAGCGTCGCATCCGTTTTGATGTTGTCACCATTGATCGCATTCGAAGAGCTCGAGTTTATCGCTGTCGCGATGGAAGAACCTGCGCCGGTCTGCACCGCATCGACGTGTAACGTCCCGGTATTTGCAGCAATCGTGACATCGCCGCTAGCCGCAACGGAATTCCATTGTGTTCCATCGGCAATCAGAATATTCTTGTCGGTCGCTGTGCTGTTGACCGTAACCCCATTGATCTTGGTGACCGTCAGCACCCCAGTGGCACCGATGGTGGCATCACCGCCAACGGTTACGTCTGTTGCCGTACCGCCGTTACCGGCAATGATATGGCCGGTCGCCAATGTGGCGAGTTTGCTGAAGTCGATTGCGGCGTTGCTCGCAACATCCGCATTGACAATCAGGCTCGAACCCACAGTCCCGTTCGCACCGGTGAAGTGCGCAACACCATTGGTGGAATAGGCCGGTAATGCCACAACGCCGGCATTGCTGATGGAGAGTCCGGTACTCGATCCATAGTTGATGGCCACCGTGCCCGCCGCCGTGCCCGAGCCAGATGCAAGGACCAAGTTACCACCAGCAGCACCCGTACCATTGCCGGCGCGGAACGTTGCAGCTGTGCCGGCACCCGCTCCATTATCTGCGCCGTTGAAGAGTGGCGCGACGAAGCTCGTTGCAGCTTTGCCCGTCCCACTGATATTAAAATTTGAGCTCGCCTGGGCTCCGGTTCCGTTAATGATGAAATTGCCTGCGCCATCACTCCAGGTCGGCGAACCCGTACCGCCTGAGAGAAGAACCTGACCGGATGTTCCGGCTGCACTAAACGCGTATGCCGTTCCCGTGCCGTATGCAATGGCACCGAGAGTTGGAGTTGCAGTGCCGTTGGTACCGCCATTGGCGATCGGCACTGTCGTGACCCAAGTCGGGTCTGCCGACGCGCCGCCGCTTGCCAACAATTGCCCGGCAGTGCCGGCGCTCGTGACGTTGACACCAGACGTTCCGTTGCCGATGACGACTCCATGGGCCGTCAGCGAAGCAACACCAGTACCGCCATTCGCGACGTTAATGATCGAGGAACTCGCATTAATCGCCGACACGATGTCAACCCAGGACATGACGCCGGATCCATCGGTTTTGAGAACGAAGCCGTTCGTTCCGAGGGATGCTGGCAGCGTCAAGTTAATACCACCTGCCGCGTTGGCAGGAGCAAGAAGCCTGACAGGATTTGCTGGATCATTCTGACCGCCGGCCAGTACGATCTTCGTCGCCCAGTCCGGTTTGTAGGTCTGCGACCAGCCGGGGGTGGTAAGGAAGAGAACCGCCGCCAGGATAGGGGCAGTAAGTATTATTTTCGTCAATCGATGTTTCATTGTGGTTTTGTGGTTTAAGTCACACGGTTTGACTTCAAAAAGAGAACTGTTCATTTCAAAAAACTTTCTGATCAATTTGAGGAGTAGAACTCCCAGAACCCTGCTGTCGCGTCGTAGATAAACGTCGCCGCGCCGCGTGGCCCCAGGATCATGTCGCTGGCTCCGGGAAGATCGAATTGATTACCGGCGGAGGATGATCCCTGGTGTTTGATTACGATCGCGTTTGAACTCGACGAACTCATGTTCACAAGTGTAATGACGCGACCACTTGAAATACCTGTGCTATTAATTCCTGTTAGGTCGATGGGTCCTCCGCTGGTATTACTCAGGCGGATATAGGTGGACGAAGCATCGACCGTGTAGTTGTCGACACTGCCTGTGAGCTGCGCTGGAGTACTGACCGTATTCGTGATCGTAGCCCCGTTCTCGACGTAGGCGGGCAAACCACCAGACACCCCGAGCACCTGGTTTCTCGTGCCGACTCCGAGTTTCGATAGCGATGTCGAAGACGAAGCGTATAGTAGATCGCCTGTTGCGTAGCTGGACTGGCCCGTACCGCCATGTCCCGCAGGGAGGACGCCAGTAACATCGCTCTCGCTCGTGTTCGCCAGATCGATGGCAGCGCTCACAAGTTGCTTGTTGCTATTGGACTTGACGGGCAAATTGGCGGTCAAACTATTGATAGTAATCGGCGTGCTGGATCCGCTTCCGAGCGTTGTCGAGCCCGTCACAGTCAGCGCTCCACTGATGGTAGTGTTGCCTTGAATCTCGCCGCCCTTGCCTGTCGACCCTGTGCCGTTGGCCTGCAGCAAGATTGAACCCGTTTGAGGATCCACTGTCGCCGCAATACCATCGCCGGTCCGGATTGCGATGTCAGCCCCGTTACCGACAACGGTCTGGCCGTTGATCGAAAGAGACCGTACATAATCTGCGGAAATCTTGCTGGCCGAGATGGATTTATCCGCAACGTTCAGGGCATAGGGCACTGCCGATAGCGGGGAAAACGGTCGCATTTCTTCTCCGGCGCCGACCTGCATCGAAAGCCAAAGCGGCCGATCGAGTGTTGCGGCATCCGGCAGCGGCTGCGTGCCAGAGCCGAGAAGAATACTGAATACTCCATTGGAAACCTGCACTTGGTAAGTATCTCGCCACAACTCCCGGCTTCCGCTCGAATCTCCATAGAGCCGTATCGTGACAGCATACTCACCATTGGCGACCTCGGTCCCATACTCATTCCGCAAGATGCCCTGATAACTAATGGTGCGGGGGGAACTGGGAGAAGTCATCGCCAGCATGGGTTCTGGTACGCGAATGACTGCATTCGCGCTGTCAATCGAAAAAAGAGCCTCGGTCAACATGCCAACCGCTGTCGAACTGGATGGCGTGGGGGGTAACGTCAGACCGAGGACTTCTTTCGTCGAGGGAAGGTCGGCGCCGGATGTGATGGTGCGCAGGACTGCTGAGAGTCCTGTTCCATCATCAAAAAACTGCGTATCCTGCTGGAATTGCGCCATTCCCACCGTCGGTAACCCGAAGGCAAGAGTAAGCACAATCGCAGCGGATGCGTAAAGCCGTCGCATCAGCATTAGATTGTCCAACTACCGTTTCCTGGCCGCCAGTATCCCTGGCAGCAGATCCCCGCACATGATGTTGCGGCGGGCATTCGCAAGCTTCTACTCTTGCGAATACCACCTTCAGAGTGCTTCAGAATGAAGAACCGAACGGAGACGCGATGCTCAATTCAGCATTGTGCCTGGTATTCGTCGCCAGCCACTATTTCAATTTGAAAACCTCAGTGATATTCCTGGTTCATCTCGTCCAACACGACCCTTGAGTCGTTTTCGCGAAATTCGCTATTTTCCAGCCCGTTTGGAAAGAGCGTGGTGAAACGCCCCATTCCGAGCAATAGCCCGGGCTTTGATCCGCACATCGTAGCACGCGTGTGGGGACGCGGCTAGTCATTTCTCTGGCCTTGCGCAAGCTTCTACTCTCGCGCGCAGGCCGCCATTTGCTTTACTAAATCCGAGACTCAAATGCAAGAAGAACTTGGTAATCCAGATCGGAATTGCACTTCGTTGCGAAAGCACATCGATTAACCTGAATTCAGAGCCGTTATACAACGCACGCGCTTGGTGAGTTTCAAATATCTATTAACGTGAAAGCCATTGCGGAAAGAACAGGCGATTTTGGAAACATTTCGTTAGAATATTACCAAAACGTCAGTTTTTGACGAAATTCATCCTTCCGCCTCTCTCTTTTGAGTTTAATTTTCATAAAAGCACCACTTTCTTGAAAACTATGAACACCGATTCCCAGCAGACATCCCCGTGACTTGCCGATTTCTCTTCCGGACGTGTAGGTGCAAGCTCCAGCTTGCACCCCCATCTCCCCCTCACCCCAACACTGCCCACCGACCCGAGAAAGGTGCAACTTGCACCACCGTATTTTTGCACGATGCAATTCGAAGACTCCCTGAGCGTACCCGATCATTTCTATCGCAACCACCTCCCGCATTTCGATCCGAAGGACGCCCCCTATTTTGTCACGTATCGTTTGAATGGCTCGATCCCGAACGCCCAGTTGCAGCCGCTCATTGAGCGCCACAAATCCGCCGAGACAGAACTCGACCAGCAACGCCTCTTCGATGCCTTCGACGCGTTGCTTCACACCAACGGCCCCTATCACCTGCAGCGCGCAGAAATCCGCGACATACTGATCGATTCCCTCGCCCATCTCGATCGAAACGAGATCCAACTCTACGCCTACGCGATCATGCCCAACCACGTGCATGCCGTCTTCGACTTGCGCTCTGGCCGTAAGCTCTACGAGGTGATGCAGAGCCATAAGACCTACACCGCGCGAAGGGCGAACAGCGTGCTCGGCTCCGTGGGGCAGTTCTGGCAGCGGGAGACATACGATCGAGTCGTGCGAAAGGGTAGACTCGGACCGGCCATCTGGTACACCATCTTCAATCCGGTCAAGGCCGGACTCGTCCGAAACTGGGAGGACTGGCCCGGCACGTATCTCGCCCCCGACTGCCGATTAGCAATGGGCTTAGACGCTGTGTAGGTGCAAGCTCCTGCTTGCACCCCGACGTGTAGGTGCAAGCTCCTGCTTGCACCCCGACGTGTAGGTGCAAGCTCCTGCTTGCACCACCGACGTGTAGGTGCAAGCTCCTGCTTGCACCACCGACGTGTAGGTGCAAGCTCCTGCTTGCACCCCGCGATCGCGCAACTACTCGAGGAAGGTGCAAGCGGGAGCTTGCACCTACACGCGCGGCGCGCGCAAAAAAAACGCCCCGGCAAGCGATGCCGGGGCGTTCGGGATGATCGCTCATCCCATGAACTCTCTCTGACGTGATGAAAATTTAGTTGTGGGCGAGGTAATACCAATTCGATCCGCCATCGCTTACAAGAGTGAGGGTACCGTATTGGGCGGCCGAATTGATATAAGTTGTATAAACAAGCCCAGATGAACCAGAAATCCCGTCTCCCGAAGCCGTTTGCAGAAAGATGTAGTTGGCTCCAGTCGGACGCGAACCCGATGTCCATGTTGAAAGATGACTCTTAGCCACGATAAAGATAACGCGCCCAGGGACAGAAGATGCGGGAGGCAGATTGATCACAACATCACCGCTATTAGCGCTAGTGATGGCATGTGTTGAGCCGCCACTATTGCTTGCATCCACCTCAATGAAAAGGTCACGAGGATAGCCACTTGTGCTAGTATCCATTGTGTAGTACTTGACGCCACTCGTTAGGTTCGTAACTGTGATCTTGTGCAGACTTAGTCCACCATTAATCATAACCACACCACCACCACCAGCGAGGTTCACGTTGCCGCTACCGGTATTATTGATGTTGATCGCAGTCGTGCCAGACGTGGTATTTGTGTTGTTAATGTTCAACGACGATCCCGATGGAGTCGTGATGGATGCTGTCGAGGGAAGCGTATCCCACACCGGCACGCCATTGCGGACCTGAAGCACCGCACCAGTCGAACCGATCGGAAGACGATCGGGATTCGCGGTCGAGCTCTTGTACATCATGTCGCCGAGTGTCGTCATCGGGTTGGTCATGCCGCCGCTGCTCGCGAGCGTTCCGGTCTGCGACCATGCGCCTCCGGACATCTGATAGATGTTACCGTTCGACGTATTCATGTAATAATCGCCATTGTTGCCGGTGCTGTTCGATGGCGTGGTCGTGCCAGTGTACCACGTGGCGCCATTCGTACCATTGGTGCCGTTCGTACCGTTGGTACCGTTCGTGCCATTGGTCCCGGCAATACCCTGCTGACCAGTTGCACCTTGCGCTCCAGTTACACCCTGCGGTCCGGTCGGGCCTTGCGGGCCAGTTAGGCCCTGAACACCTTGCGGGCCTTGTGGTCCCGTCGGTCCTGTCGAGCCGGCAGGTCCGGTCGCTCCGGTTGCACCTGTCGGGCCTTGCGGTCCGGTGATGTTCGCGATCGAGGAACCCCACGAGCCGCTCGTCTTCTGATACACAGAGCCGTTGGCCGTGTTGAGATAGAAATCGCCATTGTTGCCATTGGCATCCGATGGCGAACCGCTGCCGGACGTCCAGGTCGCGCCGTTGGTCCCGTTGGTGCCGTTTGCTCCGGCCGGACCCTGCGGACCTTGCGGGCCCTGTTGGCCTTGCACGCCCTGCTGACCCTGCGGGCCGGTTGCGCCCGTCGCGCCGACTGCGCCAGTGGGGCCGGTCGGGCCTGTCGGACCCTGCGGGCCCTGCACGCCTTGCGCGCCATCATTACCGGCCGGACCTTGCGGACCTTGTGGACCAGTTGCGCCATCATTGCCGGCCGGGCCCTGTGCTCCGGTCAAGCCTTGCGGGCCAGTGGCACCGGTGTTACCCTGCGGGCCTTGCGGACCTGTTGCACCTTGTGCACCAGTGGCACCGGTAAGTCCCATCGGACCAGTCGCGCCGGTTGCTCCAGTCGCACCTGTTGCGCCTGTTGCGCCTGTTGCGCCTGTTGCGCCCTGAGGGCCTTGCGGACCCATCGGGCCGGTCAAATTCTCGATCGCGGAACCCCAGCCGGTCGATGTCTTTGTATAAACATTGCCATTCGAGGTGTTCAGGTAGTAGTCGCCGCTGACGCCAAGCGTGCTCGCCGGCGCGCTCGATCCGGAGTACCACTTGCTGCCGGCCGCGCCGGTCGAGCCGGTGTTACCGCCATCGCCTTTATCTCCTTTATCGCCCTTATCCCCTTTGTCGCCTTTATCACCCTTATCACCGTGGTCGCCTTTGTCTCCTTTGTCGCCCTTATCGCCTTTATCACCTTTATCGCCCTTATGTCCATCGTCCTGGACCTGGGCACCTTTGGCGTTGGCGTTTTGGGTGGCGCCGCTCATGACGATCGAGTTCGTCGCCGCATCATAGGTGGCGGCAATGCCGTTGCCGGTCACGAAGTTGACACTCGAGCCTTTGCCCGAAATCTTTTGGCCGTTCAGCGTAATCGAGGCGACGTAATCGGTCGCCATCTTATCGGCAGTGATCGCGCCATTGGCGACGGTCATTGCATACGGGGCGCCCGTGATCGGCTGCCGCGTGGCTGGCTCCGGTGTCCCATCGATCGTCGAAGTCAGGTAGAGCGAAGCGTTCATTCCCTGTGGCTGCGGCAATGCCGTGTGGCTGCCGAGCATCACGGAGAACACACCGTTCGCCGTCGTGACATCGAACTGATCCTCCCAGAGCAGTGAGCCATGGCCCGCGCCCAAAGCGGCATCGGCACCGCCATAGATGCGGACCGTGACCACGTGATGGCCGTCCGCAATCGGTGAGCCGGCGCGGTCGGTAACCATGCCCTGATAGCTGATCAGGTGTGGAACATCGACACTCTCAATACTCGAAGCCTGCTGCGCCCGGAGCGCTGGGGCCGGCACCATGAGTGCCAGGATCAGAGTCAAGAACAGAGCTGATACCACCATCCCGGCGGTCATTCGTGTTTTCATGATTGTTAAGAAAGAGATACTACAGAGAAGAGAACAGAACTACTAATAGCCACCGCCATCGCCAGGGGCGCTTTTGGGACCCACAGCCGCGTGCCAGCTCCGAAGAGCTAAAAGCGCGTTGCTGGTCACTTTGTAGCGGCCCGCAGTTACCGGCGTGCCCCCGCATGGGGGGCAGTCCGAAAAAAAGAAAGAAGAACAGAAAATAAACGGCGCCAGGAAGCCCTGGCCCTCCGGATGCGCTTCTACTCGCTTCCAAAGGCGCATAGGCTCATGCGCTAAAACCCTAAAAAAAAAAAAGAACAGGTGGCTGAGAAAATCAGAAAGGCGACGGCCTACGGAATTTCTCTAAACTTCGAGACTCACTTTTCACAGAGCGACCTTTCTCACTGTCAACAAGAAAGGTTTTCAAGAACTTCGGCAGTAGTTTTCTTGATACGCCCGCCTTGAAAACAAAGTTACGACGAAAATTTCCTCAATGCAAGTACCTCAATCAATTATGAATGCGAATTCATAATTCTCAATCAAAAGCCGCTCGTCCCGGCAGGGGACGAGCGGCCATGAAACGAATGCAATTATGGTCGACCGACGACGATAATATTGAAATCCTCATCTGCAGCGTTACCTGTCAGACCATCGTAGGTATCCACCTCGATGTCAGTGCCGTTGGTTCGTGTTGCAGTCACCCAAGCGTTCGAACCACTCCCTGAAACCGTGGCTGTTACGGCATAGGCTGAAAGAGAATTCTGAAGCACGACTGTGTAATTCCCCGTTGCGTTCTTGGTGCAAGAGGCGAAGCCAAACTTAAATGTCGTTCCTCCAGTACTCGTGAAGACTCCCCAACCTGCAATCGCGTTATCCTTGTAGTAACCACCAACGTCTGGCGTCGAGGTACCCCTTGAAGTCGTCGCAACTGCGTGATCGGCCTGCACATTGCCAGTGGTCTGGATGAGGCCACTACCGGCATCAACGCTTGCGAACGTCCCGGCTCCGGCGCTGGAGATGCGTGTGGTCCCTCCCGTCTGCAGATTTCCGGCTGCGTTGATGTTACCCGAGCTCGTGGTCTGAATCGTCCCACTCGTCGTGATCGTGCCACTACCGGCATCAAGGCTTGCGAGCGTCCCCGCTCCTGCCGCCGTGACTTTCCAGGTGCTGCTTGAGCCGAGGATGTCATTGTTTGTGCCTGCGCCGGAGACGGCGAAAGTCAAACCAGTATTCACCGTGCCCGCGCCGGATACGGTGAGCTTTGCACCGATATCCGACAACTGGGCTGACGTGCTTGTTACGTCGAGCACTGCGAAGCCCGTCGGCGGAGCCGCACTTGCGGCAATCGTCGCCGCTCCGGAGATTGCACCCGCGTTTGTGATGCCACCGCTGGAATTGTTGAGGCTCGCAAGCGTCCCCGCTCCGGTGCTGGAGATGCGGGTGGTCGAACCGGTCTTGAAATTCCCCGAGGTGGTGATAATATCGTTGGAGGAGCTGAGACTTCCGACGGAGGCAGCCCCGGTGCTGGAGATGGACCAACTGTTAGTGGTGCCGACGATATCGTTGTTCGTGCCTGCGCCGGAGACGGCAAAAGTCAGACCCGAATTTACCGTGCCAGCACCGGAGACGGTGAGCTTTGCACCGATATCCGAAGCAAGGGCTGACGTGTTTGTCACGTCCAGCACTGCGACTGTCGTTGCCGGTGCCGCGCTTGCGGTGATCGTGCCGATGTTCGAAAGATTGCCGCTGTTATCAACGCGTGTCGTGCCAGCCGTCTGCAACGCGCCACCCGTGGCGTTGATGTTGCCTGTGCCGCTGGCGGTAATGTTGCCCGTGCTTGTCGTTTGGAGCGCACCACTGGTCGTGATCGTGCCGCTCCCGGCATCGAGACTAGTGGATGTGATTGCACCCGCGCTGGTAACCTTCCAGGTCGTACCCGAGCCGACGATATCGTTGGCCGTGCCGCCCGCGCCAGCATTGGCGACGTTGAAGGTGATACCATCATTGGCATTGCTCGCGTTCGCCGTGTTCGCCGTGATCTTGATGCCGACCGCAGGCGCAGCCGAGCCGGAGGTATTGGTAACGCTGAGCGCGCCAATGCCCGCACCCGGTGCCGAGCTGGCGGTGAGTTGCCCAAAGGTGCCGTTGCCGTTCGGAGTGATGGACCAGATGCTCGTGCCCAGAACATCATAAGAGGACGAGCCACCAATGACGTTAAATTGAAGCCCGACGTGCTCGTTGGTCACTCCCGAGTTGGACAAGCTAACCGTGAGCGCCTTGTTAATTCCAGCGTTGTCCGTGGTGTTCGCGATGGTTTGGCCGCCTGTGGTGGCGTAGGTACTAAGGACGGCGCTGGCATCGGCGCCGGCATCCGGGAACGTGACGGCATGACCGCCGGCCGCTGCCGCGGATTGCAATGTGACTGTACCAGATGTGAGGCCGGAAAGCGCGAGCGTCCCGGCAGTCGTGCCGGCGACCCCAAGCGTCGGCGTCGCGCTGAAGGATGGGTCCGAAGTGCTCACACCCGTCAGGATGGTGCCGGTCGAGCCAACCGCAAGCTGCGTCACGTTGCCGGTGGTGTTACCAACCTGGATCGAGTGCGCGGTCAGCGTCGCGAGTCCCGTGCCGCCGTTGGCGACGGTAAGGGGGCTCGAGAGCGTCAGCCCCGCAAAAGTCGGGCTGCTGAGCGTCGTCAGACCGCTGATATCCGCCTGCGCAAGCTGCGAGACAGTGATGTCCGCGCCCGCGCTGTTTTGCCGGAGCACGAAACTGGCACCGCCGGTCAAATGCAGATCGGTGTGCGTGCCGCCCCACTGCAGCGGAACGAGTCCGCTCGCAACAGCCGAGCCGTTGAGCAGCGTGATGAGCGAGCCATCGATGGCGGGATACTGCGTGGAACCGTTGAGCTGCACGAGTTGGCTTGCGCCATTAAACGTGTTGCCCTGGATGGTCGCCGTGCCGGTGATGGCCGGCAGCGTGATGGTACCAGCGCCGTTGGACTGGAGCGTGGTCAGCGTCCCATCGCCTTTATCGATATAGAGGGCGGTCTGTCGGACCTGGGCGCCGGCCACTGACGCGAGCGAAAGCAGTGCGAGCGATGCAAAAAGCAGAATGCGTTTCATAACAGTGAGTACTAAAGGGTGAAAATCTTCGAAATTTGTGTGACTGTCGAGCGAGTATCACCCCCGCTCCGCAGTGACGCTTCATAGCGACGCGGAGCGGGGAGATGGGATAGTTTAGTTCGCGTGTACCCACTGGGCACCGTCGTAGATGAGCTGCCAGGTCGAATTGTTCGGCACCGCTGCGATACCAGACGTTATGAAACCGCTCGAGTTTTCGACGTAGATTATCTTCCCTGTTGCGGTCGCGGGCGCTGTGACGGCGACCGTTTGTCCGTTCGTGGGGATGATAAAGAACGTGTGAGTATTATCGAGCGTCGTCGCATTGGATGCGACCGTGGCAGTTACCACGGCGACCGTGAATGTGCTCGCAGCGCTGAGGTTGCCGGCGGCAGTGATCGTACCGCTGCTCAGCGTCTTGATGTTACCCGTCACTTCCAGCACTTCCGTACCCGCCGCCGCGCCGAGGCCCAGCTTGGCGAACTGCGGAGTGCTCGTCGTCGCAATTGCTTGCGGCGTCGAGAGTGTGATCGAGCCGGAGCCATTCGCCACCGAGATCTCGTTCGTCGTCCCCGTCAGCGTCGCCTTCGTCAGCGTGTTGCCCGTCGAGTTACCGATCAGCAACTGACCGTCCGTGTAGCTCGTCTGACCCGTGCCGCCCTGCGCGACCGCCAATGCCGTACCCAGCGTCAGTCCGCCGTTGACCGTCAAACCGCCAGCGATCGT